>JAKAKF010000226.1 GCA_021813595.1 bacterium | reverse complement strand
AATTTAAATATTTGCATATATATAATTAATATTATTTATTAAAAACGGAGAATGTTAAAATGGTTAAAAAATTAATGTATTTTACGGGGATGACTTTTTTCGTCTATTTCTTCGGATTTATTTTACTGTACCTTTTTTTGAAAAGTTTTACGATAAATCACTTTTTAGTAATGTTTGCCATATTTTCGTTCTGTTTTGCCGCAGTAAATTCGGTTTATTTTTATTTTAACCTGTTTAGGCAGGTTAAAGAATTCGATAACGAATTTAAGAATATATCGGCTACCGATAAATACGATTTTACAAAAACATATACTCTTCCTAAACTATTCATACCTTTCGAAACCTTCCTGGCAAATCTTATCGGTTTTTCGAAGGATGCCATACACGAACTCGTATCGAACGCCTCCAAATCTTCGGTATCGAATGCGAGCTTTAACTACGAGATAGGCATTACGACTAAGGAAATGAAAGAAATAAGGAACAATTTCGAAATAATAGGAAACGTTATGAACGATTCCGCCAAATCCGTAAGCGGCATTGCCGCAAATATGGAAGATTTTAAGGATTTTATCGAGGGGCTGTATAAAATTAGCAATAATACTATTCAGACCGCCGAAGAAATTAACAGGAGTTCGTCGGGAACCATATCGGCGATAAACGCCAATAAAGAATCGCTGGAAGGCCTACACGGCCAGATGAACAATATTTTATCCATAGTCAACATAATAGACGATATAGCAAGCCAAACTAATCTTCTGGCGCTTAACGCCGCGATTGAGGCGGCAAGGGCTGGAGAACACGGAAGAGGTTTTGCCGTAGTAGCCGACGAAGTAAAAAAACTTGCCGAACAGACCCAGAAGCAGTCTAAAGAGATAGAAAAGACGACCGGAATAGTCGCCGGCAACTTCGATATACTGGTTCAAAAAAACAATTCTATCATCGAAATAATAAAAACGAATACCGGGTCGGTTGAAGAAATGCTCAATTCTTTTTCCGAACTTGCGGGTAAAATCTCGCAGGCTAACGATATGATAATAAATATTACGGCGGCTACGGAACAGCAGTCCAGTTCGGTGGAAGAAGTTTCTCAGACCGTTCTGCATATGTCGCAATCCGTGAAAGATATTTCCGAAAAATTAAACGTTTTAAGTTCCAAAAGCGTAGAGATAAGTAAAATTTCGGAAAAATCCGAAAATATACTGAAAAAAGTCAAAGTCGGAGCTCATATCGAAAAAATTGCGGAGTTTGCGGAAGAAGGAATCAGGGAAATAACCGGAATAATAGAAAGTTCTATTAAAAGCGGGGAGATTTCCTCATCCGATATATGGGACAGAAATTATATTCCGTTAACGGATACAAATCCGCAGAAATATAAAACAAAATTTACCGATTTTATAAAGAGGCGGATTCAGCCGATAGAAGATAAATACCTTGGAATGGACCCAAGTTTCAAATATTTTCTGCTTGTTGACGAAAACGGTTATGCCGCGGCGCATAATTCGATATTCGACAAGCCGCTTACCGGCGATTACGCAAAAGATATCGCAGGCAACAGGTCTATGAGGATATTTAACGACCCGGTCGGCCTTGCGGTAGCAAGAAACACCGATAACCTTATAATTCAGACTTATCCGAGAGACACAGGCGAAGTAATAAGCGACGTCGGCGTCCCCGTTTTCATAGACGGCAGGCACTGGGGCTGTGTCAGGGTAGGTTACTCGGTGTAGTTATAAAAAATTTTAGCCGTATTTTTGCAAATTAACTTTTAATTAATTAAGGGAGGAAATTTTATGGAAACAAAATTTGCCGATCCGGCTCCGCTCGGACTTTCGGGGTTTGCTCTTACGACGTTTTTGCTTAGCATGATTAACATCGGGTGGTTTTCTGGCGCAAATATGCCTATGGTTCTTGCATGCGCTTTTGCTTTCGGCGGCACGGCCCAGTTCGCCGCCGGTATTATGGAAATGCCTAGAGGCAACAGTTTCGGCACGGTCGCATTTTGCGGTTACGGGGCGTTCTGGTGGAGTTTCGCCCTGTTCGTTTTATTCCTGTCGAAAGGCGTAACCGGAGCGTTCGTAGGCTGGTATCTGTTCTTGTGGGGATTGTTTACCATGTTTATGTGGGTTGCGTCTTTGAAAAAAAACAAGGCGCTTATGCTGATTTTTTTATTTCTTACCGCGACTTTTTATCTGCTTGCTATCGGTTTCTGGACGGGAGCGGCTATTATAACCGTCGTTGGCGGATATTTCGGACTTATTACCGCCGTTCTTGCATTTTACCTTGCGGCGGCCGAAAGCATCAACGAATCGTGGGGAAGCGCAGTTCTGCCGGTATAAAATAGTTAAAAATAAATCGCCGTCCATGCTTAAAAGAATAATTTTAATGCATGGACGGTAATAATTTTATTATGGAAAGATTTTGTTATTTAATATCGTCGAATATTCGGCTTCAACTAATGCCCGGTTTTAACAGTCATCCAATGAAAAACCTTTATATTCAAAACTATATTCTTTAAATTTTTCAATTAATTTTTCTGATTTTTTCTTAAGTTTGTTTAGGTTAATTTTTTGAGGATTTAATTTCACTTCGCATATCAATATTTTTTTTTCTATATCGTTTACGGCAACGATATCTATTTCGTTATTATTGCCTTTTTCCCAATATGTGCCGATGTTCGAGAACTTATTGGATAGTTTAAGTTTTTCTATAAAATATTTTTCTAGAAAATATCCGCTATATGTATTAAAATCACGATTTACTATATCTTTGATATACTTTAGATTTCCTATTTCTATTGCACTCCTATAGCCGTATATAAATCTGAACCAGAAATTTAAAAAATTATCTTCTATGACATATTTTTGAATTCTGCCGCCTTCTTTCGCAAAAATAGGTCTTACCCTTTTAATTATATTATATTCATTTTCAAGCCTGTCAAGATATCCGCCTATGTTTTTCTCGAGAATGGATTCTATTTCGCTTCTTGATGTTTTAGAGTTGGCAATTAAAGAAAGAATAGAAAAATAAACGGAATATTCCTTCCCGAACTCTTCTATAAGCAGGTCTTTTCCTTCATTTAAAAATACGGAATTTTCTTCCAGGATATTTTCAAGCATTTTATCGTATGTTAAAGCGCCGCTATCGACAAAAATTTCTACATATTTTGCTATTCCTCCGGTAAATATATAGAAGCTAAACAAATCTTTTTTGTCTAAATAAACGGTGTTTTCCGCCATTATTTCTTTCAAGATATTTATATCGAAAGGTTTTAAATATATTTTTTTGTCTGCCCTGCCGAATAAAGGCTCTTTTGAATTTTCAAATATTTTTTTCATTAGCGAATATATAGAGCCGCTCAGGATTAAATTTATTTTAGATTTGTCTTTATGCGTATCCCATATATTTTGCATATCGGAATAAATAGAAGGGCTTATATTATAAAATTCCTGAAATTCATCTATCGCTACGGTAACATTTTTTTCTTCCGACAAAATCATAATATATTCAAATAAGTCTTTAAAGCTTGTAATCTTTCCGATTATTCTTTTGTTTAATTTGTTCTGAATTAAAGCTGTAAACTCTTCGCATAAAAGTTTTTCGTCTTTTCTTGCCGCAAACAGGTAGATAAGGTCATATTTGAAGGCTTCGAGTATAAGTTTTGTTTTCCCTATCCTTCTTCTGCCGGTAATTACCGTCATCTTAGAACCTTTTTTCGATGATTCCCAAGTTGACTTAAGCACCTTTAATTCGCTTAATCTATCGTAAAATTTCATATTGCCTTATGATAATATTATTTAGTTATAACCGCATTTATAATTATATCTTATTATATATTTCAAAATTATACTTTAATCTATCTCAAACTGCTAATGTATTACAGTAATGCATATTATTGTAATATTCATTGCTATAAAAATCAATAGAAAAAAATAAAAACTGGCAACAGGGAAGACGCAAACTATCGACGAACCATAAATAATTATGCATTATAAATACAATTAAAAGGAATTTAGTTTTATATAATTATCCCTCCCCCATATATAACCTTAACTCACCGTTAGAAACTTCACAATTTAATTTTAAATAGTTTTTATCGTTTTTATTATTTTTAGTGATTAATTATAGATTAATTTTCTATTTTTAGCAAAACCGGTTATCATTTTTAGTTTTTTCGGATAACCTTCAGATTTTTTTATCCCAAAAAACGCGAAATTGCAAAAAATAGGGTTTTTTAAACAGGTCTCCCCCGTTAATATAAATAACGCAGGTAATCTTTTATATAAAAACTGCCGTTTAATAATCACGTCAGGCATTTAGCTCTCCATTTAAGTATTCTTTTAAATGTTTTATTATCCGTAGAAAGACTTAAAATCAATCTGCCGGAGTGGGTTACTATCTTAGCCGGTATAGTAAGGAGCCATCTTACCGTCCTTGCCGTTAATCTTTTAATGGAGAGCTTCTGTTTAAAGGCCATCATTATATTGTAGGCAAGGACTACGACGGAAGCCCAAAGACCATTTGCTCCGAGATAGCTGGAAGATTGAAAAAGCACGCCTTTTTCAGCGGTCTAATTCAAAGTTCTGCTTTAATTCTTTTATATTATATTTGCATACGCCTCTGTTATTATACATCTCATATACGTTAATGATGTTTTTATTGGAGTTCGTTGCAATAAATCTGTAATTGCCGTAAACGTCGAACGGAAAATCTGTTTTTAGTTTCTCTCTGGTCGTTATAATTCTAATTGGCATATCTTTCATGGAATAGACAAACTCGGATATTTCCTTTTCTTCGGTTAGCTTGGTAAACTCACAATCGTAAGCCTGCCTTTTTAAAGAACCGAACTCTTTAGCCCTTAGAAAATAGGTTATATTGTTCTTCGTACAGTAATCAATTATTGCAAAATCGTATCCGGCAGAATCCGAAATCGGAATATAAACAGTAGCCGTTTACGAAGCCTAATAAAGAACCCATACCCATGAAGCCTTTATATGTTTTTTTAGATTCCTTTTTGTTGGCTTCTATCAGGGAAACGTCGGCATCGAATATTGCTTCTTTGATATTTTTTTCTTTTAATGCTTCTATGACTAAATCTAAAGATATATCGTCTATTATTTTTTTGGCCTTTCCGGTTGCAAAGTCTCCTTTACTTTCTCCGTTCTTTAAAAACCATTCGCCGATTTTAGTGCTGTGAGGCATACTATTAAATCCCCATATCGTTTTAACTGTTTCATCTTTCCTTAAGCGGTCTATATTGGAATATCTGCCTTCGCCGGATAACATAACGGAAGATAGGAATGACAATATTTTTTGGGAGGGTTTATAACCTGCCGTCCAGTTACAGTCTTATAGGGGCGGGTTTTATGCTGGGCAGTAATTATAAGTATAAGCTAGAAAAAACATGGCGTCCGTTTTTATATAGCGATATTTTTTACGAAACAGATTCGGGTATAGGATATGATGCGGGAGGCGGCTACGGCGGTTCTTTATTAGGAAACGATAATTTAAGTCTGGGCATGAACTATTTTTCTAATTTTCAGGGGTCTTCTGCTTCTTATCTGGAATTTTTTATAAATTACAATATATATTTTTAAAATAATTAAAAGAGAGGTAATGTTATGAAGAAATTGTTTATTTTTCTAGAAATGTCGTTTCTGGTGCTATTTTTGTCTGCATGCGCAACTATGGTAGTAAATTCCGATAATTCAAAATTAGGCAAAAGCGGTTCTTATCTCGTTGCCGTCTTTAAAAATTTTACTCAAACGCCCCATGCCGGTTCAAGAATATCGTCTATGATTGACAGCATTATGGTTTCAAGGGGATATATAACTTACAACACTTCAACTATTCTAAGAAAATATAACAGCGAAAACGAAAATATAAATAAAATAATAAGGTGTGCAAAAAATAGAGGCATAAAATACGTTATTGACGGAAGCGTTAACGAATTCAGGTATAAAACCGGCATAGAAGGAGAACCGGCGGCAGGCGTTACGGTTTTTGTCTATGATGCGGATACCGGAAAGTTAATATGGAGCAGCACCGGTTCGGCAACAGGATGGTCTAATCAATCCAGAACTACCGTTATGCAGAATCTGATAAACAGATTAATCGTTTCTCCCAAATTTTTGGTTTAAATTAACCTTAAATATTGAGTTATCAAATAATGCAGGCGGCTATGAGATATCTTTGTTTGAAAATATGATATAATCTAAAAAGAATCGATATAATTAATAACGATAAGCATATTATTAAAAATGGTTAAAAAAACAAATGTGTCTTGCGATTCCTTCTAAAGTTATAGAAATTAAAGACGGAAGTACCGTTATAGTCGATACTATGGGTTCTAAAAGGCTCGTTTCTACGATGCTTCTGGAAGAACCCGCCGTTATAGGCGATTATCTGCTTATACACGTCGGTTACGCAATGCAAAAAATAGACGAAAAAGAAGCGGAGGAAAGCCTTAACCTGTTCAGGGAAATCGAAAGAAAAACTATTTAAAATAAGATGGAATTATATTCCGATTTTAAAAGAAAAGACGACATAAGCGGGCTGATATCGCTCATAGATTCCGAAGTTAAAAAAACTATCAATATAATGGAAATATGCGGCGGACATACCCATTCCATTATGAAATACGGATTAAATACCCTCCTTAAAGATAAAATAAATTTTCTTCACGGACCCGGTTGTCCGGTTTGCGTGATGCCGGTTAAAAGAATAGACGAGGCGATAGAAATTGCGGATTCGAAGGACGTTATACTTGCGGCATACGGCGATATGATGCGGGTTCCCGGAACGGATAGTTCGCTGATAAAAGAGCGCGCAAAAGGAAAAG
>JAKAKF010000013.1 GCA_021813595.1 bacterium | reverse complement strand
AAAATAAAAAAATCGGCGTTGCCGATAAGGACTTATGTATGGAATGCGGCGCCTGCGCCCTTAACTGCAAATACGGGGCTATCAGCGTAAATTCGGGCGTCGGATGCGCAAGCGGCATAATAAACGGAATGCTCACCGGAGGCGAGCCTTCATGCGATTGCGGCGGTTCATCTTCTGTAGAATGCTGTTGAATACTATCTCTAAAAAATACATAGTAATTAAACTAAACTCTTCAAATATTTCTTCTATAAAAAATCCCAAGGCGCCTGCAAAAAAAACTTGACATTATACCTAAGTATAAGGTGTAAAATATAAATAGTCGGCGATGTATAAAAATTTTAAAATTTAATAAATTAAAAATGGAGGTTTTTTTATGAAAAACTATTTAAATAAGAAAAAATTTACCGGAGGTATTTTAGCAATTTTGATTTTTACAGCATTAATATTAACGGCATCTGCATTTGTTTATCAAAAGAATTACGATTCAAAGAACTTAAATCTTACGGATTTTAATAGTTCAAATATTGTTCATACCGACAGATTTAAGGTTTACGGGCTTGTCTGCGGCGACACTTTTTGCTTAACGAATATTCAAAACGCGTTATACAAGATTAAAGGAGTCGATAACGTAAAGATTGATATGCAAAATCAAGAGGCTATAGTAAAGTTTAAAGGAAACATATCCCCAAAAATATTTATAAAAGCGATAGACGGCGCATCGAACGCTATGTTTCATTACAGCGCGCGCTATATAAAATAAATATTAGCATTAGTTTAAGCGTAATACATTGATTAACTTGCTATTGCAGGAGGATATCGTGAAAACAAAAAAATTATCAAATTCAATTAACGGAGTAAGTTCAAGCGCAACATCTTTTTCAGCCGGAATTTTTGCAATTTTAGGCGGAGTTTGCTGTTGGGGACCGTTAGTTTTCAGCATACTTGGAGTCGGCGCAAGCACCGGCGGGGTATTGGGATCTACCGCATCTTTTCTTGGTGCAATTGCGCCTTATAGAAACTACTTTTTGTTATTAAATATTATAGGCATTCTTTTATCGTTTTTATTTATTTATGTAATGCCGAAAATATCTTTTCAAGGAAAAAAAGCGTCGGATATCGAAGAAAGCGCTAACGGTGAAACCTGTGATTGCGAGACTTCGGCAGGCTCTTTTAATTTTAGCAAAATAGTTTTTTTCTCATCTGTTTTGATAACGGTCGGCATTTTTATATATTTGTATGTTGACAGCGGTCAGATTTTTACGGCTTGGCCGCAGTTGTAAATAAAAATACTTTTATTTACATATAAAGCGTCAATAAAGCATAAGGAATGATTTAGCTAAATTAATGGAGGTGCAATTATGCAGAGCAAAAAAATGAACGAAGAATTTCAAGATACTATACAGAGTTTACTGATAGAAATAGACAATATTAAAGAATATCTTGAAGAAATATACGGTTATGACGGAGAAGTAAAAAAACTTTTTGAAAATTCCGGAAAAGGAACTTATATTGAAAATAAAGTAAAAGAATTAAACGATAAAATTGCGGTTTTTAACTGGTGGTGGAAGGTGGCAGCAAGAGATGTAGAAGAGATGAAGGGAAAACTCATTAAATAAAAAAAATTTTATTTTTTTTGTCGAACCGGAGGTATCGTAAACCAAACGATAAAAACGGTTATGCCGAGCGCTATATATATCGCATTAAACATCCATATAGGAAAATTATAATATAAAACTTTATTAACCATTCCGGCAATAAACGGCATAGAACTATGCCGCATATGGTCTAAAGACATAAGCTTATATTCAAGCCAAGTCAGCGGACATTCGATATTAAAGACGGATTCAAAAGCCACAATTCCAATCATTGAAAGATGAATTAACCTGAAAGTAAAATTTCTTACCCATTTCCAACGCGCAAAAAAACCCGCAATTATAAGAAAAAACCCGATTACAATTATAAGCGCGTAAAGCAAATGCACTATATATACCGTTGAAATAGCGATAGAATAAAATTCTTTCATAATTATCCGCCTTTATTTATTATATTCCACTTTGATTTAAATGTTAAATTATTTTGTGAAACCGTGCATTGTTGCTTATATACAAAATCTGTAATATAATG
Organism: bacterium; assembly: GCA_021813595.1. Next base: position 32,381 of record JAKAKF010000013.1, on the reverse strand, counting down.
AAAAAAATTTTGAAAATTGGAGCGAATAACATTATGTCGATATTTAACAGGAATAAAGCGGCGATAGTTCGTTTTTCCGGCGCTATAACCGCGCAAAGCGTTTTGCCTTATATTAAACTTTTGAAAAAACTTGAAAAAATGAAATCCGTAAAAGGAGTTATGTTCGTTATAGACAGTCCGGGAGGCAGCGCTATTCACTCTGAACTGCTGTTTTTAGCAATAAAAAGGCTCAGAGATAAAGGCAAGGTAATATACGGATATCTCGAGGTTGCGGCTTCGGGCGGTTATATGATAGCATGCGGATTGGAAAAATTGTATGCTCCGTCAACTGCGCTAATCGGCTCAATAGGCGTTATAAGCGTTAAACCGGTGCTTAAAGAAATATTAGAAAAAATAGGAATAGGCTATGAAGTCGTTAAAAAAGGCAGCCGTAAAGATATGTGGCTTTTTACCAGAAATTATACGGAAGAGGAAAGGGAAAGCATAAGCGAACTTCAGGCCGAAATTTACGATCGTTTTATTGAAATAGTTTCGGAGGGAAGGGAGATTCCAAAAGATGAAGTCCTTAAAATAGCGACAGGAGAACTATTTTCTTCAAAAAAATCTATAGCGTTAAAATTAATAGATAAGGTGTCGGGATTTGACGATGCGCTTGAAGAGTTATGCAAAACCGTTAATGCCGACCCCGATAAAGCCGTCAGACTGGGGATAAAAAAGCCTTTTTTTCAAAAGATAATAGGAACTTCTATTAACAATATCGTAGAAGAAATTTATTACGGAGCGATTTATAAAAGTTAGATAAAGATGAATTAAAAAATTAAAGTGAATGTATTATTAAACCTATAGCGGCTAAAGATAAAATTATCAATACCGAATAGTAAAAAGTTTTTTGATTTATTTTAAAATGCATCTTATTTCCGAAAAATAAACCGATAAGCAAAGAAGGTATTAATAAGCCGGAAAATTTTAAGACTTTTATGGTTATAAGTCCGAACGATAAATAAATAGCCGCCCTTACTATGCTGTCGGTAATTGCGACTATCTGAAACGTTGCCCTGAACGTGCGTTTGTCGTGGTGTTTCATTTGAAGGTAGGCGACGATAGGCGGACCGCCGCCGCCGTATAAACTGCCTATAAAACCTCCTAAAAAACCCAAAGGCGCCCCTATAGCGTTTTTAACGTAAGGCATTTTGTCCTGTTTTACTTTTAAAGCATATATTATATACATTATAATAAAAATGCCGAGAAAAATTGTTAGTTTTTGCGGGTCTGCATATTTTAATACGTAAGCTCCAAGCAAAAGCCCTAAAACGGTTGAAGGAAGTAAATACGAAAGGTCGTTCCATTTTACTTCTTTAAGGTCGTATGCGCCCAGAATTATGCTTCCGATAAAATCAAGTATAAAAACGGCGGGAACTGTAATTCTTATGGGAAGCAGTATAGTTAAAAACGAAACCGATATTAAACCTGAGCCGAAACCTATCGTCGCCCTGACGAAGAATGCGAAGAGAACGACAAAAATGCCGGCTATTAAGTCAAATATCGGTATAGATGTAAAATGCATTAAGATTAGTTTTCTAATTTAATTTATTTAAATTCTTTAGGTAATTTTTGAGATTAAAAAACATTCTTTTAACAATTCTTCATTTTGAGAAGATTTGGACAGCACAATACTCCCTAACCTTTCTTCCATTTATTAAAAAAACGGTTAAGAAGTTATTTTGAGTTTAATGTTTGTTTTGAAGTATTTTATAAGATATATATTATCATTCCATAATAAACCTTTTTATGGGTTGTTTTATCATTTAATTATTTTTAAATTAAAATTAAGTTAATATTTCTCTGCCTTGGCCCGTCAAATTCGCAAAGGAAAATTCCTTCCCATCTTCCGAGATTCAGCTTATTGCCGGAATAAGACAATATCCTTGAATTGCCTATTATCGCCGCTTTTATATGCGCGTCGGAATTTCCTTCGGCGTGGCGGTAATTATTGTTTTTAGGCGCCAGATTATCTAAAAAACGGTTTATATCGAAAGCGACGTCGGGGTCGTATGCTTCGTTGATAATAACGGCGGTTGTAGTGTGAGGCGAATAGACCAGGCAAAGTCCGTCGTCGCTGCCGGATTTAAAAATAAAATCTTCAACGATTTTCGTAATGTCTAATAATTCGCTTCTTTTGCCGGTTTTTACCGGAAAATTATATATTTTCATAGATTTTATGCCTGCTTTTTGCAATAGGTAAAATTAAGCTTTTCAAGAAAGACGGCTTATAATTTCGATTAAGAAAATTACACGGGTCGCCCTCGGCAAATTTTTTTGCTAAGTATCTATACCCGAAGTTTCCGAATTTTTCTATCAGATACCTGTTTACGAGCGATGTTTCCAGCATCGGTTTAATCTCTTTTTTCCAGAGGGAATCATAATCCGAGCCTCTTATTATACTCATAGCGGCCAGATATCCTGATAAAACCGAATATCTTAACCCGAACCCCCAGAGGTAATCTTGAAATCCGGCCGATTCGCCTATATATATTTTTTTATCGAATGCGTTGGTATTTCTAATGAAAAAATTTCCGAATCCGCCGAATCTTTTTTCGTTTTGAATATCGATATATTTTTCGTTTTGGAAAAAATTAAGCAAATTTTTAAAATATTTTTTTGTATTTTTAAAATCTTTATAAATAACCGAAGCCATTGTGCCGAAACCTTTATTTATAAGGAGATATGCATAGCCCTTAGGCGCGATTTCATCGTTAAAAATCACGGCCGCGCAGTCATTCGTTTCGGTATGGAATGTTATGCCCGCCGCTATAAAATCCGCCCGCTTTGGACCTTCGGCTATTATAGTTTTTTCTTCGAAAGATTCGATGCGGCGGTTAAAAACTATTTCGACTCCCAGACAAACGGCTTGCTTCTTAAGTCCCGCATCGAAAGAATCGTCGCCCCCGCCTCTTTTTACAAGATAAAAAACGGGCCTTTCGGATTTTATTTTAAGCGGAGCCATTTTTGGAGCGTATATATCGCCTTCATAATAAGGAATACATAAAAAATTAATATCTATTCCTAATTCCCTAAGAAGCGCAACTATGTCTTTATCTCCGCTCCAATTTTCCAAGCCTTGAAAATCGCCGTTCATCCTATGTCCGACATCCGGCGACATTTCATAAACCGTAGGCTTATATCCATGTTTTGCCAGAACTATTGCCGCCGTTAAACCGGCTGGTCCGGCTCCTGCGATATTTTTTTGATTTTCCAATTTTGAGTTCTTTATTAAAATTATATATTCTCTATCTTAATTTTAATACTACCATAATTTGACGCTTTTTCAAGCGGCGGGTAACAGCCTGAAAGCCTAAGTAAAAAATTAATTTTTATAGTATAATAGTTTTTTACCGGATTTTTTACTCGAAACCGTATTAGTAAAATTTTATTAATGTATTGTATTATGCTTCGTTTCATCGATACGATTAAATTAGCCGACGGGCATTATGAACTTATAGGCGGACACAATAAGAGAATTAATGATACTATAAATCATTTTTTCGGTTTTAATCCCGCAATAGACCTCAATTCTTCTTTGCCTGAAGCCGGCAAATATAACCCCGGCATTTATAAATGCCGGCTGACCTATTCCGACCGTATCGAAAATATCGAAATTACCCCTTATATTAAAAGAACGATCAAAGGATTAAAGGTTGTCGATTTAGATTACAAGGTTTTTCTTCCAGAGTATAAGACGTTTAATTATGAGTTCAAATATCAAGACAGAACGCTAATAAATTCATTCTTAACGGGAATCGACGCTTTCTCCGACGTTCTTTTTATAAAAAACGGCCTGTTAACCGATACCTCTTTTTCTAATATAATTTTGTTTGACGGAGAAAAATGGATTACGCCGGATACTTACCTTTTAAACGGAGTGAAAAGACGCCATCTTTTAGAAAACGGCGAGATAATAGAAAAAAAGGTTTCTACCTACGACCTGAGCCGTTTTCAAAAAATATCCCTAATAAACGCAATGCTCGAACCGGAAGATATTACTATCGATATTCGCAACGTAGTATTTTAATTTGTTCGCTATAAAACGCGATTTGCCAAATCTTAACGCAATATGATTTTAGATTCTAATTTCATAGAAAAAATGAATTATTACGGGAGAAACGGAATCAAGTTTCTTTTTATCGTAGATTTCGAGATGAAGTTTCCCGTTATTATGGAATTAGCGGAGACGAAAGACCCCGATATAAAATATTTTATAGACGGCGCAGACAATTATACGGGATATGCAGATAATATATTTGATAAAAATGAATTCAGAATTAAAAAAAATCCGGTCCCGTTCGAAATTTATAAAAAAGCTTTCAATAATGTTATTAAACATGAGAAGGCCGGCAATTCGTATCTCGTAAATTTAACCTTTAAAAGCCCAGTAAAGATTAATCTTGGTTTGCAGGAAATATTTCATAAGAGCAGGTCTAAATATAAGCTGTATTTTAAGAATGCGTTTCAAGAATTTGTTTTATTTTCCCCCGAAACTTTTATCAACATATCCGGCGGAAAGATTTTTACTTATCCTATTAAAGGAACGATAGACGCCGGTATTCCTAACGCAAAAGAAATTCTTGTAAACGATAAAAAGGAAAGGGCAGAACATTTAACGGTCGTTGACCTTTTAAGAAACGATTTGAATATCGTATGCAAAGACGTAAAAGTCAACAGGTTTTGTTTTATAGAAACGGTTAAAACAAATTTTGGAGAATTATTGCAGATGACCTCCGAGATTGAAGGCAAAATTAAACCTGAATTAAATAGGCGGTTCGGGGACATTCTTTGCGGCATGCTTCCTGCAGGTTCCATTTGCGGGGCGCCTAAAAGAAAAACTTTGGAAATTATAAAGGAAACCGAACCGGAAGAAAGGGGCTACTATACAGGAGTATTCGGCATATACGACGGGGAAACCTTTAAAAGTTCTGTTATGATAAGATTTATAGAAAAAACGGCGGGAGAATATTTTTACAGAAGCGGCGGCGGCATTACGGTTTACAGCGATATTAAAAAAGAATATGACGAAATTATTAAAAAAATTTATATTCCTATATATTAAGATTATAAGTATTTTAAGAACCATTCTGCGCTAAGGCGGGCAACTTCTTCCAGCGCCCCCGGTTCTTCAAAAAGATGAGTAGCTCCCGGTATAATTTCAAGTTTCTTTTTTGCCGGAATATTTTTATAAGCGGTTCTATTTAATTCGATAACCTCAAAGTCGTTCCCTCCGACTATTAACAGCGTCGGCGCCTTAACCTCAGGTAAACTCTCCATGGCAAGGTCTGGACGGCCGCCCCTTGAAACGACGGCATAAATAATGCTTGGTCTTTTTGCAGCTGCGATTAGAGCCGCCGCGGCTCCGGTGCTTGCCCCGAAATAACCTAATTTTAGACCCTTTAAGGACGGTTCTTTAACCAGCCAATCCGTAACGTCGATAAGCCTATTTGCAAGAAGTTCTATATTGAACCTGTATTCCGCCGTATAATTATCGATTTTTTCCTCTTCTGCGGTAAGAAGGTCAAAGAGGAGCGTGCCGAGATTATTTTTGTTTAAAATGCCTGCCACATAATTATTCCTCGTGCTGAACCTGCCGCTCCCGCTCCCGTGGGCAAAAATAACCAACCCCTCGGCTTTTTTGGGAATTTTTAAATTACCGTATATATTTTTACCGTTTATATGAATTAAAATCTCTTTTGTTATCGGTTGCGAATCATTATTTTTCATGGCATATTCACCGAATTTAAAAAAACATAAACCTTTACTTAAAGTATACGACTATAAATATTAAAGTCAAACGTAAAAAGCAAAAAATAAAAATAAATGTCAAAATTCCATATGGCTCATATTAATTATGTATGTTAATTGACAAACTAAAATTATGTGATATTTAATTATATATAGAATATCACATAATATATGCGAAAAGGAGGAGTTATGGAAAGCGTTACTGCCGCAAAAAAATTTTATAAAATAATTAATATTAAAGATAAAGAATATGAATTAGTCTTAAAAATTAAAGAGGATGATAAAAAAGTAATGGATTTAAGATTAACTCAAGCTTATAGATAAATGAGGTAAATACTACTATGAAATCGATGATGTTAACAAAAATATCGGATTTAAAAATAAATAAAACGCCTCTAATTGCGGCAGAAACAGAAATTCCTAAAATTAATAAAAATGAAGTTTTAGTTAAGATTAATGCCTGCGCGGTCTGCCATACCGAATTAGACGAAATAGAAGGAAGAATACAACCTATTAATCTTCCTGTTATTCCCGGACATCAGATAGTCGGCAGAGTAATTGAGACCGGCAGCGAAGTAAATAAACTTAGGATAGGAGACAGGGTTGGGATAGGCTGGATTAATTCTGCTTGCGGAAAATGCGAATATTGTAAAAGCGGGTTTGAAAACTTATGCGTCAATTTTGTCGCTACAGGTAAAGACGTGAACGGCGGTTATGCGGAATATACTAAGATAAACGAGAACTATGCCGCAATTATACCGGAAAGTTTTACGGATGAAGAGGTTGCTCCGCTTTTATGCGCAGGCGCCGTAGGGTATAGGGCTTTAAAACTTTCGGGAATTAAAAACGGAATGAATTTAGGTTTTCTCGGATTCGGAGCTTCCAATCATTTAGTCCTTAAGATAGCCAAAGCCATTTTTCCGGATTCTAAATTTTTTGTTTTTGCAAGATCCGAAAACGAAAGAAAACTTGCCTTACGGTTAGGCTCATACTGGAGCGGAGATATTAAAGATATTCCGCCGGAAAAATTACATGCGGTTATAGATACCACTCCGGTCTGGATGCCGGTAATAGAAATTATGAAAAATATAAAACCAGGCGGTCGACTTGTTATAAATAATATAAGAAAAGAAGATTCAGACAAAGATTATATATTAAATATCGATTATGCGCGTGATTTATGGATGGAAAAGGAAATAAAATCGGTTGCCAACGTTGCATTTGCGGATATTAAAGAGGTTTTGGAAATTGCGGCAAGATTTAATATAAAACCGGAATTTCAAATTTATGATTTAAATGATGCAAATACCGCTTTATACGAAGTCAAAAATAAAAAAATTGAAGGCGCAAAAGTTTTAAAAGTTTCATAATTACGATATTCCGTTATATATGTTTCACGTGAAACATATATAACGGAATAAATTTTTCTTTAATGAGAACAGCCTGCATTATGGTGATGTTCGTGCGAAGAGCAGGTATGTCCGGATTCGAAAGTCGAAAAATTATTTACCTTACTGTCCGTAAGAATATCCGAAATTAAACTTTTATCGGTTTTATAAACCTTTATTCCGTTTCTTTCCAAATTTCTTATAGCTCCTTCCCCTATGCCGAAACAAACGACCGTATCTACGTTTTTGCCGGCTAAAGCGCCTACAGGGTTGCACATATTGTGTTCGTGATTTTTATTTGAATTTGCAATAACTTCGGAAGTTTCCGTTTCAGTATCGTATATAAAAAAATAAGGGGCGCTTCCAAAATGTTTGCTTATTTTTTGGGCTTCAAAATTTACCGTCGGGATACATAATCTCATAGTTTATCTCCTTGTTAAAATTAAAAAATTAAATTAAAGTATTTTTTATTATCTATTAATTTCCGTTTGCGCAACGGCGTCCCTTTCTTCCATGTCCGCATTTTTCGTTTCTATCGTTAACCCTGCGAAAGTTTTTATCTCCGCATTTCGGACACTTTTCAGGCCTGCCGGTTCCAAACGGCTCATTCCAAGTACCGTTGCAGTTTGAACAAAAAAAGTTTCGTTTCATTTCTATCTCACCTCCTTCTATTTTAAGAGCTTTAGCATTAACTAAGCAATCCGCTATTTTTCGGCGAGCGGAAGCTATAATATTTCCGAACGTCTGTCTTGATATGCTCATCTTCTCCGCCGCTTCTTCCTGATACAGGCCGTTTAAATCAGCTAGCCTTACCGCTTCGAATTCATCGACCGTCAAAACTACTTTCTCCAAAAATTTTGCCGGAATTCCGTTCGGTTTAAAAAATTTTATTTCCGGCTCTTTCTCAATTCTTCGGCACTTATAAGGTCTCATATTTATTTCATTTTTAATTTTATTATTAGCATATGCCAATAACTATATATTAAAATAAATATATATGAATGTCAATATATTTTTGAAATTATATTTTTTATTCTTAAATTTATTGGTATAATAAGTCGGTGAATCTTTTATATAGGAGGAATTAATTGGCTAATATAGCCGTATTATCTCTAAATCCCGCATTAGACGTTACATATAAAATTCAAAAGTTAGTCGACGACGAAAAAATTCATTCGTTTGAAACAAGGTTTGATCCGGGCGGAAACGGAATAAATGTGGGCAGGGCATTTAAAAGACTTAAAACAAAGGCTACGACTTGCTGTGTTTTAGCCGGAAAAATAGGAACTCTTATAGCGGATATTCTAAGAAACGAGTTAGACGACCCACATTTTATATGGGAGGAAGGCGAAACAAGGATAAATTGCGTTATTCAGCAAAGCGACCCTGTTTCGCAATATGAGATAAACGGCATGGGTCCCGCTATGAGCGCGTCGGTTCTCGATAAACTGGAAAAAGAACTATACGCTTATTCAAAAGACGGTTTTGCCGTGCTTACAGGCTCCCCTCCTTTAAATATAACCCATGACATATACAGCATATTATGTATGCGCTTGAAAAACGCTGGCATAAAATGCTTAGTAGATGCAGACGGCGCCTTATTGAACAGCGCGGTAAAATCTAAGCCTTATATAATAAAGCCGAATATACATGAACTTGAAAGGTTAGTCAAAAGAAATCTTGATTCTGTGAATGATATTGCCGCTGCGGCAAAAGAGTTGCATAATTACGGCATAGAATACGTATTCATATCTATAGGGCATAAAGGAGCGATATTAGCCTCAAAAGAAGGCGTTATGTACGGTGCGTCTCCGGAAGTTCCCGTGGTGTCGAGAGTAGGAGCAGGAGATTCTATGGTTGCCGGTATTTTGAGCGTTATCGCAAACGGAGGCAGCGCCGAAGATTCCCTAAAACTTGGAATAGCTTGCGGTACGGCAACGGTGCAGATGCCGGGGACAGAGCTGTTTACAATGGATCTTGTCGATAATATCGTAAAAGAAATAAAAATAGAAAAAATAAATATTTAGTCGGCAGCACCTAAACTTATATCTGTTGCATACGAATTTCGTCTATATTATAATAATAAAAATTTTTAATAAATTTATTTATAAGTAGTCATATTAATTAAGATTGAGGCCTTTTATGAAATCAGTTGTACGGACAGCGTTAATTTTTATTTTTTTGAGCTGTTTTGTAATGCCTTTATCGGCTAACGCCAAGACCGTAACTTATTTTTCTCCGAGATATAATCTTCAAAATATAGACATACATTGGTTAAATAAATCTTTGATTTCCAAGAGATTATATATCGCAATGTTTTCTTTCACCGATTATAAAATTGCAAAAGATTTAATATATCTTGCGCATAGAGGGGTTAAGATTTATATTTATAGGGACGATTTACAGATGAAAGACAAAACAGACAGAACTTATATGCTTAAAAACATAAAAAATATTTTTATAAAAGCAAAAAGAGACAGAGGGTTTTGGAATATAATGCATGAAAAAATATTTATCATACCCGGCGTCGTATTTAGGGAGGGTTCGGCTAACTGGTCGCCTTCGGCGGAGGGAGCATCATGCTACGGAGGAAATTGCGGTCCGTCGGAAAATCAAGACAACAATGCTACGTATATTACTAACAAAAGCGAAATAAAAATTGCGCTGCGCAATTTTTATTATATGTGGAACAGAAAATCTAATATAGACGTCAATTAAAAATAAAAATCGCATATTTTTTTAATAATCGTATTAAAATCGTATATAAAAGGAGCGCATTTACATGATAGTAGTTACCGGCGGTGCGGGATTTATAGGATCTAACATTATAGAGGAACTCAATAAAAGAGGCGAGTCCAATATATTGGTCGTAGATAATTTAACTAACGGAAAAAAAATGTATAATCTTCACGATCTTGATATTTTAGACTATATGGACAGGGAAGATTTTATTGAACGAATCAAATCAAATTACGATTTTGGAAAGATAACGGCAATTTTTCATGAAGGCGCTTGTTCTTCGACTACCGAATGGGACGGGAAATTTATAATGAGGAATAATTTCGAGTATTCCAAAGAGCTTTTAAAATGGTGTCAGGAAAATGAAGCCCAATATATTTATGCCTCTTCGGCTTCGGTTTACGGACTCGGCAAAAAAGGGTTTACGGAAAAAAGAGAGTGCGAGCTTCCGATAAATATGTACGCTTATTCAAAGTTTCAGTTCGACCAGTTCGTCAGGAGCGTAATTAAAAGTGCGAAGTATCAAATAGCTGGGTTTAGATATTTTAACGTTTACGGTCCGCGGGAATCTCATAAAGGCACTATGTCGAGCGTCGCATATCATTTTAACAACCAGATAATTGCAACAGGAAAAGCAAAGCTTTTTGAGGGGACAGACGGTTACGGCAACGGAGAGCAGAGACGCGATTTTGTTTACGTCGAAGACTGCGCAAAGATTAACTTATGGTTTATGGACAATCCTTCAAAATCCGGAATATTTAACATAGGTACGGGTAATGCGAGGTCGTTTAACGACGTTGCAAACGCCGTAATAAAATATCACGGGAAAGGCTCTCTGGAATACGTTAAGTTTCCGGAGCACCTTAAAGGCGCCTATCAAAGCTTTACCGAAGCGGATATAGCGGCATTAAGAAACATCGGATATAAAGAAAACTTTACGCCGGTCGAAGAAGGGGTAAAAAAATATTTAGGCTGGCTTAACCGATAAGATTTTTTAAAGTATCCAAATCCGCCTTATGTTCTTTGTCGCCGCCCGGGGTTTCTATTATGAGCGGAATGTTTTCAAGCCTTTTATCGTTTAAAATAAATCTGAATGCTTCAAGTCCTATATAGCCTTTTCCTATAGGAGCGTGACGGTCGATTTTTAATCCTAAAGGTTTGAGGGAATCGTTCAGGTGAAAGGCGTATAATTTATTAAATCCTATTATCTTATCAAAGTATTTCATAAAATTATCGTAAGCGTCGGACGTTCTTATGTCGTATCCGGCGGCAAAAATATGGCAAGTATCTATACAAACGCCGAGTCTTTCAGAATTATTGGACAGTTTAATAATTTCGGCAATATGTTCCGGTTTGTAACCTATCTGGTTTCCCTGTCCGGCAGTAGTTTCTATTACTAAAATTACGTTTTTAAAATCCTTAGTTTTACTTAAAATTATATTCAAATTTTCGGCAATTTTATTAATAGTTTCTTCTTCCGTTAAATTTTTATTAGATCCGGGATGGAATATTAAATATTTAATGCCGAGCATACTGCATCTATTAATTTCGCAGATAAAGGCGTTCAACGACTTTTTCGTTATATCTTCGTCAGAACTTCCAAGATTTACCAGATATGAAAGGTGCGACAAAACTATTAATTTTTGAGCGGCTGCGCATTCTTTAAAATCTTTAATTTCATTGACATTCAATTCTTTAGCCTGCCATCTTAATTGGCTCTTGGTAAATATCTGTATAGCCGTCGAACCAGTATTTTCTGCGGAAATACAGGCATTTTTAAGTCCTCCGGCAACTGAAACGTGAGCGCCTAAAACCATATGCATAAATATATATAATCCTTTTTCGCAATTAATTTAAACTTGTTATCTATTATACCCCGGACGGATTATTTTTGTATGATATAATTAATATACAAACCGGAAAATAAATAAAATATTTTAAAATTCAGGAGGCAAAGTTTATGAAAGGCAGCGAAGAAATTATTAAAAGGCTTAATTTAAGGCTTGCAGAAGAGCTAACCGCTATAAATCAGTATATGGTTCATGCAGAAATGCTGGACAACTGGGGTTATGAAGAATTGCATAAAGAAGTAGAAAAAAGGGCTATAGACGAGATGAAACATGCCGAAAAATTAATAGGCAGGGTATTATTTCTCGAAGGAATACCGATTGTGTCTAATTACAATAAACTTCATATAGGGTCTAACGTCGAATTAATGCATAAAAACGACAGGGAAGCAGAAGAAGTCGCAATCAAAGCTTATAACGAAGATATAAAATTTGCCGCAGAAATAAAAGACAACGGCACTAAAGATTTATTGCAGTCGATTTTAGACGATGAAGAACAACATATAGACAGGCTTGAGGAGTATCTTGACCAGATAGAACAGATGGGGCTTCCCGTTTATCTTTCTACATTTCGGAAATAATATAATATTTTAATGCAAGGAGACTTTGTATGGAGTACGTTAATTTGGGGAATACAGGACTAAAAGTATCGAGGCTTTGCTTAGGAACGATGACTTTTGGGTTTAAGTTCAGGAATATAGGCGCGGTAGGGCAGGAAGACGCTAATGCAATGGTTAAAAAAGCATATGAATCGGGAATAAATTTTTTCGATACGGCGGATATGTATTCGTTCGGAGAGTCCGAAGAGATACTAGGCAATGCATTAAAAATCTTAAACGTTCCAAGAGAAAAATTCGTTATCGCGACGAAAGTTCGTTCGCCGCTTAGCGAAGCGGCGATGAACGGCACGGGAGACGTAAATAATGCCGGTCTTTCCAGAAAACATATTATAGAGGCGTGCAATAACAGCTTAAAAAGATTAAAAACCGATTATATCGACCTTTATCAGGTTCACGGCTGGGATCTGTCCTGCGGATTGGAAGAAACTCTCGAAGCCCTGAACGATTTAGTAAGGCAGGGCAAGGTTCTCTATCTCGGCGTTTCAAACTGGACGGCACGGCATATTATGAAAGCATTATACTTGGCAAAAGCGAAGAATTACGCAAACTTTGTTTCTCTTCAGGCATATTATTCTCTTGCCGCACGCGATTTAGAACATGAGCTTCTGCCTTTATGCAACGAAGAAGGTCTTGGGGTGCTTACATGGTCTCCTTTATCCGGCGGTTTTTTAACGGGAAAATATACAAGGCAAAATCAAAAGCCGTCAGGCGCAAGAAGAAGCGAATTTAATTTTCCTCCTATTGATGAAAGGGGATTTGATGCGATAGACGTATTGACGGGCATATCGAAAAGTAAAAACGTAACGATTGCTCAATTATCCCTTGCCTGGCTTTTGGCTCAAAAAGGCGTTACGTCGGTTATTGTAGGTGCCAACAAGATGTCTCAGCTTGAAGACAATTTAGGTTCCGTAAAGATTAATTTAACGGAAGATGAAATTTCCAAACTGTCGAACGTTACTATGCCGAAAAAATTATATCCGCAATGGATGGTAGAATGGCAGAATAACAGAAAATCATTAAATCCGGACGAATTAAAATAAAATTGCGGCAATGCCGGAATTCAATTCCGGCATTGTATTAAAAGTGAGAATTTTACTGCAAAATAAAAGGAGTTTCTTTAGTAACTAATTTAGTAAGCGAAAAATCGCCGGGACCCATAATAAATATGCTTAAAGCGATTACAAATTCCGTTAATGCATATTCGTATCCGTTGGCCATTATGTTGAAACCGTTAGGCAGGTGCAGTAAAAATATGGCGCCCAGCATTACGAGCATAATGTTTATAGCGCCGATTCTTGTTAAAACTCCGCTAATCATTGCAAGACTGCCGGTAGTTTCTGCAATTCCTACAAGAACGGCAATTGCGATAGGGAAATGCATGTATCCGGCAAATCCTTTAACTCCGGGTCCGTCAAACCAGTCGAAAAGAATTCCCGTTCCATGATAGAAAAAGCTAAGGAATAACACAAATCTTAAAAAGAATAATGTAACAGATTCTTTTTTCATAATAATTCCTCCGTTTAAAAATTTAAAGTTAGTTAAATAACTTAATGTAAATATGTTATGTAATAATGATATTCTATTAAATAAAAATCGTCAATCAGGGATTTTTTTATTATTAAGTATAATAAAAGATACTTAATTGACATTTTATATTAGAAAATGGTATTATTTTATATTATGGAAAACGAAACCAATAAGAACTATTGTCCAGCGCAGGAAGCTTTTAAAGTACTTGCAAACAAGTGGTCTTTGATGATAATTAAAGAACTTTCAAGCGAAAAAATGAGATTTAACGCAATTAAAAAAAAGATAGATGGAATTTCCTCGCGCGAACTTTCAAAAAGGCTGGAAGTTTTGGAGCAAATAGGCGCAATAAACAGAAAAATCATTTCTATTAAACCTATAATGGTGGAATACAGTCTTACCGAAGCCGGCAATGAACTTACCGATGCTATTGAAATACTGCACGATTGGACGATTAAAAATAAAAAGAATATCAAACAGATCGAAAAATCAGCCCACATTTAAGTATATAAAAAGTACCAAGTATTTTTAAAATCCCTGATTGACAATATATACGTAGAAACATTATATTATTATTAAGGATAAAATTTTATAAACATTAAATTAACTTAATTTAATTAAGGAGGTATTTATTATGCCCAGATTAGTCAAGCACGAAAAGAAACTGCCTATTGCAATCGAAGAAAAAGACGCAAAATTTCCTATTTATGTATGCGCATGCGGTTTATCAAAGAATTTTCCGTTTTGCGACGGTTCGCACGACCATACGAAGGACGAATCCGATAACGGAGTTTATGTTTATGAAGGAGAAAAAAGAGTTAAACTATAATTAGTAATCATTAAAACCATTCTACTGCAATATATAATATAAAAATGTGTCAGGTTTTATTTTACGCATACGAAAATAAATTATTAACGATAAAAGATTTTAAGTAAAATTAATCTGACGCATTTTTATATTCCCTGCCTTTAAATGATTTTGTTGAATAACCGCTTTCATATATGTTATTCTATACGCAATCAAATTTAACTATTAAATAAATTAAATAAGCATCAATCAATATAATTAATAAAAATGAAAGAAAATTTAAAAGCGGACGGAGTCAGGGTTCGTTTTGCGCCGAGTCCTACGGGGAATTTACACATAGGAGGGGTGAGGACAGCCTTTTTTAATTATATTTTTGCCCTAAAATACGGCGGTGAATTTATCCTAAGAATAGACGATACGGATAGAGCGAGAAGCAAAAAAGAGTATGAAACCGAAATTATTAAAGATTTAAATTGGTTTGGAATTAAATACGACGGTTTTTACAGGCAGTCCGAAAGGACGAAGGTTTACGAAAAATATCTTGAAGTTCTGAAAGAAAAAGACCTTATATATGAATGCTTTTGCACCGAAAAAGAAATTTTAATGTCCAAAGAAATTGCCGTTAAGTCAAAAAAACCTTATATATATAACGGCAGATGCGCAAATCTTTCAAGCTACGAAAAAGAAAAATTAAGCGGTCAGTTTAAAGAACGGGGCATATATCCGTCAATTCGTTTAAATATAGCCAAAGTTTTAAAAGCGGGAGGAAATTTTAAAGCCGTAGAATTTGAAGACGCCGTTCACGGACTGCTTTCGTTTAATCCGAAACTTATAGGCGATTTTATTTTAAAAACGGAGCATAACAGGTTTACGTATAATTTCGCCTCTATAATAGACGATTACGATATCGGAATAACCCACGTAATAAGGGGCGAAGACCATATAAGCAATACGCCTAAACAGATTTTAATTCTTAACGCTTTAGATAAAATCCCGCCTGTTTTTGCGCATATTTCACTTTTGTACGGAAAAGACGGCAAAATTATGTCGAAAAGAGATGCGGCGGCAAATATCGAATATTATAAGAAAGAAGGCTATCTTCCCGAAGCGATATTAAATTACCTTGCGGTAACCGGCAATACTTTTACCGTCCGTCAATTTGAAAACGGCAAAGAAAAAATATCGGAAAAAGAGATATTTTCCGATATTTTAGAAATTGCGGAGCTTTTTGACATAAAAAAAGTAAGGGGTTCCAGCGCAATCTTTAGCGAAGAAAAATTAAAACACATAAACGAAAAATGGCTGCAGAGTATAAAAACCGAAAGATTGATAAAGATTTTAATCGAAAAATTTAATTCGGAAGAAACGCTTAAAAAACTACAAGAATCTTACGGAGAAACAGTATTCGTCGAAATAATAGATTTTTTAAAAAACGAGTTTAAGACCGTTAAAGAAATTTTAGCCGCAATTAAGATATTTTTTGAAGATTTTAAGACAGAAACGCAGGAAATTAAATATGATATTAAATTAAAAGAAACGCTTTTAGATAATCTTCAAAAAATAAAATCCGATAAATTCGACGAAAATGCAATAAAAAATGCCGTTAAAGAATCTGTTTCCGAAAGCGGCAAAACCTTAAAAGACTGCTATGAAACGTTAAGGCTTTGCATAACAGGACGGCCGGACGGCCCGTCAATTCTTAAAATTATAAAATTTATGGGCAGGGAAAGAACGCTTAAAAGGCTATATGGGAGGCAATAATTGGATCCGTTAAAAAGATTTCATAACGAAGACTGGCATACGCCGGAAGGCAGATTGATAAGAGAATTCGTATTTGGAATTAACGACGGTTTAGTTACTACGGTCGGTTTTATAGCCGGCGTCACCGGCGCATTGATAAACTTAAAAATTGTTTTAATGTCCGGCGCCGCGGAAATCGTCGCAGGTACAGTTTCGATGTTTTTTGGAGCTTATCTTGCCACAAAATCGCAGAACGAATTTTACCAGAAAGAAATCAACAGGGAGATAAGGGAAATTAAAGAAAATCCGGAACATGAAATTGAAGAAATATATGAAATATACCAAGATAAAGGATTTACGGTAGAAGAAATAAAGCCTATAGTTAAAAAACTTATGTCGGATAAAAAAATACTGCTTGATTTTATGGTTCAGGACGAACTTGGGATAAGCAAAGATTACTATGAAAACCCGATAAAAATAGCATCATATACCGGATTATCTTTTTTAGCAGGCGGTATTCCGCCTCTGTTGCCTTTTTTCTTTATTAAACATTCATTAACGGCAGTTTCCGTTTCAATTATTTTTACCGTCGTCGTTCTTGCCTTTACCGGACTTGCCAAAGCAAAAGTAACTAAGACAGGCAGATTAAAAAGCGCTTCCGAAATGGTTTTGATAGGCGGAGCCGCCGCCGCCGCAGGGTTTATTTGCGGAAAGCTTATAGCATTAATGTGAAAGAATATAATTGTTTCACGTGAAACAATTATATTCTTAAAATTAAACGAGAATAAATTGGAATTAAATTTAATTAATGATATAATTATTCCGTAATTTTTTGATTATATATATAAATGATGTTTGCGGGTTAATTTTATGTCAAAAGTAGTATGTATTTCAAATCAGAAAGGCGGAGTGGGCAAAACTACTACCGCTGTTAATATTGCCGCATGCTTATCTGCATACGAGAAAAAGGTGCTGCTGATAGATGCGGACCCTCAGGCGAATGCCACAAGCGGGTTAAACATTTCCGCCGATAACGGAAAACCTACCGTTTATGAATGTCTTGCAGGCACGGCCGAAGTAGTCGATGCAGTTTATCGTACGCAGATGAAAAATCTTTATTTAATGCCCGCAAATTCCGACCTTGCCGGCATAGAGGTAGAACTCGTAAACGTTAAGGAAAGAGAGTATTTTTTTAAAAAAAATATTATAAATAAAATAAAAGACGATTATGATTATATTTTTATCGATACCCCGCCTTCTTTAGGGCTTTTGACTATTAATGCACTGACCGCTTCGGACAGCGTTTTAATTCCTATGCAGTGCGAGTACTATTCTTTAGAAGGGATATCTCGGCTTATGCAGACTATAAAATTAGTCAATCAAAGATTAAACAAAAATTTATGCGTAGAAGGGGTTTTGTTTACTATGTTCGACGGAAGAGCCAACCTTACAAATCAAATCGTAAGCGAAGTTAAAAAATATTTCGGAAAGAAAATTTACGAAAACGTTATACCGAGAAACGTAAAACTTCCGGAAAGTTCCAGTTTCGGAAAGCCCATAATTCTATACGACATAAATTCAAAAGGTGCGGTTTACTATCTAGAACTTACAAAAGAGTTTTTATCTAAAGCGGCATAAACTTAAATAAGGACTAATAATATGGAAGAAAAAGCAAAACATATTAAAAAAAATGTGCTGGGCAGAGGGCTCGGGGCGCTGTTAACCGATTTCAACATAAAAGAGAATATGCCCGGTATAGACGATAAGTTTTCCGTTTTTGAAATAGAAATAGATAAAATTAATACCGGCGTATATCAGCCAAGGCAGTATTTCGATAAAGATAAGCTTGTCGAGTTGAAAAACTCGATTAAAGAAAACGGCATAATTCAGCCTTTAATAGTTGCGAAATCTAAAAAAGAAGGCGGATACGATTTAATAGCCGGAGAAAGGAGATACAGAGCCGCCGTTGAGCTTGCGTTTAAAAAAGTTCCGGCAATCATTAAAGACATTTCCGGTGCGGCGGCACTTGAAATTGCATTAATAGAAAACATACAGAGACAGGATTTAAACGTCATTGAAGAAGCAAACTGTTATATGCGGCTTATAGAAGAATACAAGCTTACGCATGAAGAACTTGCGGCGAAAGTCGGGAAAGACAGGGCTACTATTACCAATATGCTGAGGCTTCTTTCCCTGCCCGATGAAGTCAAAAAAGAGCTTATTTACGGGAAAATAACTCCTTCGCATGCAAGAAATCTTGTAGGGTTGTCCGACGATGAAGCCGGCATGCTGTTAAATACGATTTCCGGCGAAAAATTAAACGTAAGGGAAACGGAGCGCAAGGTCAGAGAGCTTAAATCAAAAAATAAAGAAAAGAAGCCGACAAAGGATATATCGGTATCATATCAGATTAAAGGTTATGAAGAAGAACTGCTTGAAAAACTTCAGACTAAAGTTAAAATTAATTATAAGAGCAAAGGAAGCGAGCTTAAAGGCAGAATAGAAATAGAATTTTATTCGGGCGAAGAGCTTGAAAGAATTATAGAATTTATAAATAAAAATTGATATAATAATAAAAATATAAAATATAAACATCGTATGCCAGAATTAGTCATTACTTGGCAGGGGCTTTTATTTGAAGCCGTCTCGTTTTTAATTTTTACTTATCTTTTAAACCTTTTTTTGTTTAAACCTATAAGAAAAATTCTTAAAGAACGGGAAACCATTTTATCCACCCATAAAGACGGCAAAGAAAATTTCGAAGATTTAACTAAAAAATTATATGAATCTGCCGAGCAGGAAAAAAATAAATTAAAAATAGAATTAAACGGTATTCGCGAATCTTACAAAAAAGAAGGTTTAGCCGAAGCGCATAGAATAATTGCCGAAGCCAGAAAAAAAGCGTCGGAAAATTTAACCGAGGCGCTTAAAAACTTCGATAAAGAAAAAAACGATTTAATAAAAGATTATATGTTGAAATCCGAAGAAATTGCCGATTTAATATCAAAAAAAATTATAAATTTATGAATATCGAAATCTTCTGGCGAATATTCGATACTATTATACTTGCTGTAGGAATAGCTTATATTTATATTAAATACGGCATAACATTTCTGGGCGGCAGGCGGCACGACATAGAATCCCATCTCGAAAAAGCCAAGGAATATGAAAAAAAAGCTAAAGAGATATATCAAGAGGCTAAAGCCGAACTTGAGAAAGCAAGAAAAGAGATGCGTGAAATTAGAGAAGACGCAATAAAAGAAGCGGCAGCGGAAAAAAATTTGATCATTAAAAACGCCGAAATGACCGCCGATAAAATCGTCAATGCTTATTTAGAACATGCAAAAGCCGAAATAGACAATCACAGGAAAAAGCTTCTGGAAGAAATGATAGGCAAGTCTTTTCAAACCGCAAACGAAAAGATAAAAAAGAAGATAGAATCCGACAGCGATAATAAATTAAACGAAAATTTTCTTAAAGCACAAGAGGAAGGATTTGCAAGACAGTCAGATAAGTAAGCGCTATAGTTCGGCTCTATTCGACGTAGCCGCAAATTTTCACATAGTCGATGAAATTTTTAACGACTTCAATAAGTTTATTAATTTTTGTTACGAAAAGCTATGCCTTAAAGAATTTATTTCGCAGACATACATAGATAAACAGGAAAGATTTGAAGTTATAAAATTACTGAGCAAAGAACTTTCTTTTAACGAGTATTTTATAAATTTCCTTCATTTTTTAATAGAACAGGAAAGAATAGAGTATCTTCCTAAAATTTTTACGGAATATTCAAATCTGCGCGATAACCGCAATAATATATTGAAAGTAAAAGTTATTTCCGCAAAAGAACTAAAACCGGAAGAAAAAAGCAAACTTATCGCGATAATAGAAAAAGCGCTAAAAAAAACCGTATCTATTAAGTCCGAAATAGACGAAAATATCGTAGGCGGTTACATTATAAATATAGATAACGTTTTATACGATTCAAGCATAAAAACCCGTTTAGATAATTTTTATAAATACTTAAAGCGAGGAGCGATTATTAATGGCAATTAAGCCTTCGGAAATTACCGATATTATAAAAAGCAAGATAGAATCTTATACTAAAAGCATCGATATCAGCGAAGTAGGCGTGGTTTTATCTGTCGGCGACGGCGTTGCGAGAATATACGGCATTAAAAATGCGGTTATAGGAGAAATGCTTGAATTCACCCCCGACGTTTACGGATATGTTTTAAATCTCGAAGAAGATAATGCCGGCGTTATCGTTCTCGGCGAAGAATTTTTGGTAAAAGAAGGAGATACGGTCAAAAGAACCGGAAAAATTGCCGAAGTTCCCGTAGGCAAAGGAATTATAGGGCGAGTTTTAGACGGACTAGGAAGGCCTATAGATGGAAAAAGTCCGGTGCAGGCCGAAAAATACTATAATATAGAAAAAAAAGCACCCGGAATAGTCCAGAGGCAGAAAGTTAACGAACCTTTATATACCGGTATAAAAGTTATCGATTCATTAATACCTATCGGAAAAGGACAGAGAGAGCTTATCATCGGTGACAGGCAGACCGGCAAGACCGCTATAGCAATCGATACTATATTAAATCAGAAAGATTCCGGAGTTTACTGTATATACGTCGGAATAGGGCAGAAACAGTCTAGTATTTCGTTTATTTACGACCGCCTTATGAGTTCAGGCGCAATGGAATATACCACTATAATAGCGGCTAACGCAAGCGACCCTGCGGCATTGCAATATTTTGCTCCTTATACCGGAGCCACTATGGGCGAATATTTTAGAGACAACGGTATGCACTGCTTAATAATTTACGACGATTTATCAAAACATGCGGTAGCATACAGAGAACTTTCGCTGCTCTTAAGAAGACCGCCCGGCAGGGAAGCATATCCGGGCGACGTTTTTTATTTGCATTCAAGACTGCTCGAAAGAGCGGCAAAATTAAATCATGCCCATGGCGGAGGGTCGCTCACCGCTTTGCCGATAATTGAAACGCAGGCGGGAGACGTATCGGCTTATATTCCGACCAACGTCATATCGATTACCGACGGGCAGATTTTTTTAGAAACCGACCTGTTTTATGCGGGAACGAGACCCGCCGTCAACGCGGGGCTTTCAGTTTCGAGAGTTGGAGGAGACGCACAAATTAAAGCTATGAAACAGGTTTCCGGAGGTTTAAGGCTTTCGCTTGCTCAATACAGGGAACTGGCGGCATTTTCGCAGTTCGGCGCCGACCTTGATAAAACTACGCAGGAAATGCTTATGCGGGGCAGAATGATGTCCGAACTTCTTAAACAGCCCCAGTATAGTCCGATGCCGGTCGAGAAAGAGGTCGTTATACTGTTTGCCGCAAATAGCGGCTATCTGCAGGATTATAAACTTACGTCTATAAAAAAATATGAAGAAGAACTGCTTTACTATATAGAAAATAATTATCCAGAAATATATTCCGATATCAGAGAAAAAAAATCTATTGACGATACTCTAAAAACAAAGATTTTAACGGCATTGGACAATTTTAAAAAAATTTTCGTAGAAGACTGATAATTTATGCCTAATTTAAAATCTATAAAAAGAAAAATCTCCAGCATTAAAAATACGAGGCAGATTACTAAGGCTATGAAAATGGTTGCCGGTTCAAAGTTCAAAAAAAATCAGGCGGCTATGAACGAATATAAAGCTTATGCATCGATTTACGACAATGTTGTCGATAACATTAAAAACAATAGCGTACTGCGTCTTCATTCTTTTTACGGAAAAAATGAGGGAAATGCCGGCAGAAATATCGGAATAGTAATAATCTCTACAGACAGGGGTCTTTGCGGTTCTTTCAATATAAATCTGTTTAGACTATTTAAAGAAGAAATTAAAAGCAAAGGATTAGATGAAGGCAAAATAAAATTATATGTTCTGGGCAAAAAAGCGTATGATTTTTTTAAAAAAAATAACTATAATATTGTTTTCGGAATGTTATATTCGGACGGCGATTCAATAATGAATATTACGGAGCTTTTATGCGATACCGTTATAAAAGATTTTAAAAATAAGGAGATAGACGGAGTTTATATAATATCGAACCGTTATATTTCTACCATTCAGCAGAGGGCATATTCGGAAAAACTTCTGCCTTTTGAAGCCGCAGACGGGAATAAATCCAGTAAAAGCGGGGGCTATTTAATAGAAGAAACCGTCGATTATGAAAATGAAGTAATCGATAAAATTTTTAATAATTATTTTCGGACTAAAATTTATTATAAAATTTTGGAATCTTTTGCCGGAGAGCAGGCGTCGAGAATGAACGCAATGGATAATGCTACGAGGAATGCAGGAAAATTAATAAATAAACTGACGATAGCTTATAACAAAGCCAGACAGACGGCGGTCACCCTCGAAATTTTAGATATTATAAACGGAGTTAACGCGGTAAAATAAATTTTTAATTTTTAAATTATCGGGAGAATTTATACATGAATGAAGGTTATGTTGCCCAGGTAGTCGGCCCGGTTATAGACGTCAAGTTTGAAAATAAAAAACTGCCGCCTATTTTCAATGCGCTGTATTTGACTAATCCTGCTATAAACGATAAAGAAAACAATTTAGTTTTGGAAGTAACCCAGCATCTGGGCGAAGATATGGTCAGGTGCATAGCTTTAGATTCTACGGACGGCTTGTCGCGCGGAATAAAAGTAACGGATACGGGAAACAAGATAACCGTTCCGGTAGGAAGAGAAGTACTGGGCAGAATATTCAACGTAGTGGGAGAACCGGTCGACGAACTGCCGGAAGCTCATTTTAAATCCAGGCTTCCTATACACAGACCCGCTCCGACTTTTGAAGAACAGTCCACAAACGTGGAAATATTAGAAACCGGCATTAAAGTTATAGACCTGCTGGAGCCATACTTAAAGGGCGGTAAGGCGGGGTTGTTCGGCGGAGCCGGGGTTGGCAAAACAGTTTTAGTCATGGAACTTATTCACAATATCGCAATAGAGCATGGGGGTTTTTCCGTATTTGCAGGCGTCGGAGAAAGAACGAGGGAAGGAACAGACCTTTGGACGGAGATGAAAGAATCGAAAGTTTTGGATAAAGCGGTACTTGTTTACGGACAGATGAACGAACCGCCCGGGGCAAGGGCAAGGGTTGCGCTGTCCGCTCTTACTATGGCCGAATATTTCAGGGACGAAGAAAGACAGGATGTATTAGTTTTTATAGATAATATTTTCAGGTTTGCGCAGGCAAATTCGGAAATAAGCGCGCTTCTCGGAAGAATACCTTCCGCAGTCGGCTACCAACCTACTCTTGCGACGGATATGGGCGAACTTCAGGAAAGAATAACAAGCACAAAAAAAGGCTCTATTACTTCAGTTCAAGCGGTTTACGTTCCGGCGGACGATTTGACCGACCCTGCTCCGGCGACTACCTTTGCCCATTTAGACGCGACTACGGTTCTTTCCAGACAGATAGTCGATCTTGGCATTTACCCGGCGGTTGATCCGCTCGATTCTACGTCAAGGGCGTTAGACGCAAACATTATAGGCGAAGAACATTATGCCGTAGCGAGAAGAGTTCAGGCCGTCCTTCAGAAATATAAAGAACTACAGGATATAATAGCGATCCTCGGCATGGACGAACTTTCGGAAGAAGATAAGCTGATAGTAAACAGGGCAAGAAGAATACAGAGATTTCTTTCCCAGCCTTTTTTTGTAGCGGAAGTTTTTACCGGTTTTCCCGGAAGATACGTACCTTTAAAAGAAACGATACGCGGTTTTAAAGAAATTTTAGACGGCAAACACGATGAACTGCCGGAGCAGGCTTTTTATATGGCCGGCACTATAGACGAAGTAATAGAAAAAGCTAAAGAATTAGGTAAATAAATCTTGTTAAAATTAAAAATAGCGGATAAAAAAAAGCTGATTTTTGAAGGCGAAACGGATTTTTGCGAACTTCCCGCGCAGTCAGGCATAGAAGGGGTTATGCCTAAACACGTTAATTTTATATCTTATTTGATTACAGGCTCTATAAAATATAAAATCGACGGAATTATTAAAGAAATAGAAGTTTTAAGCGGCGGATTTGCGGAAGTAAGCAACGATAACGTAAATATTTTATTAGATTCCTGATTGATATTTTGATTTAAAAATATTAATATATTAAACTTATAAGAAAAGTTAATCTTAAAAAATAAAATATGATAG
The DNA here is from genome assembly GCA_021813595.1 of bacterium. The sequence goes on along the minus strand of JAKAKF010000013.1, from coordinate 7,714 downwards.
ACATAAAACTCATAAGGGAACAGAAAGAATACGTTAAAAAGGAAATGGAAAAACTTTTTGTTTCCGTTCCCATAGACGAAATTTTTGAATTAGACGAAGTTAAAAGGAAACTTTTATACGATTCGGAAAATTTAAGGAATACAAGAAAAACGCTTTCAAAAGAAATAGCTTCGGAAAAAAATGCAGAAGTCGTTTTAATTAAAAAAGAAGAAGTAAAAAAGATAAACGAACTGATTAAAGTTCAAGAAGACGAGTTAAATGCCGTAGAAGAAAGGCTTAATTCGCTTATGCTTAACGTGCCTAATATTCCCGATCCGGAAGTGCCCGTCGGAAAAGACGATTCCGAAAACACTCCCATAGCATATTTTAACGAAAAGAAAAAATTTGAATTTGAACCCAAAACTCATTACGATATCGGCGAAAAAAGAGATTTAATAGACTTCGAAAGGGGAGTTAAAATTTCCGGTACCCGTTTTTACGTTTTAAAAAAGGGATTGGCAAAACTTCAAAGGGCGCTGATTAATTTTATGCTTGATACCCATGTAAATTATCACGATTACGAAGAAGTGTATCCGCCGTTCATGGTAAACGAAGAATGCCTGACCGGAACGGGGCAGCTTCCCAAGTTTTCCGATAATCTTTATAAGGACGAAGATTCCGGAATGTGGTTCGTTCCGACGGCAGAAGTTCCGGTAACAAATATGTATAGGAACGAAATACTGCCGATGGATAAGCTTCCTATAAAACATGCGGCTTATACGGCTTGTTTTAGAAAAGAGCAGCTTTCCGCAGGCAAGGACACCAAGGGTATAAAGCGCGGCCATCAGTTCGACAAGGTCGAACTTGTAAAGATTGTTGCGCCGGAAACTGCAAAGGAAGAATTATCAAGCTTAATAGCCGACGCACAGGACATATTAAACAGATTGGATCTGCCGCACAGGTTAATCAGAATCTGTACCGGAGATTTGAGTTTTACCGCAAGCGAAAAATTCGATATAGAAGTTTATGCACCAGGCATAAACGAGTGGCTTGAAGTCAGTTCATGTTCTAATTTTGGCACTTTTCAGGCAAGACGCGCAAATATAAAATTTAAAAGAGATAACAGCTCCAAAGCGGAATTTGTTTCTACTTTAAACGGTTCAGGACTTGCGCTTCCCAGGGTAATGATAGCGATAATAGAAAATTACCAGACTAAAGACGGTTTTATAAAAGTTCCGGACGTTTTGAAGCCTTATTTTGGAACGGAAGAATTTATTTAAATATGCCGAGCCGTAAAAAGACAATATGGGGAGTTTTGATCGTATTTTTTTCGATTTATTCACTGCTATCTCTTTATTCATACAATATAGTCGAGCAAACCTTTAATTCCTATTCTATTTCTACGGTTCACAAAGCAAATTGGGGGGGCTATTTCGGCGGAGTCCTTTCTAATTTTTTGCTTCAATTATTTGGATTTAATACTTTTTTAATAATTTTTTTTATTTTGTCGGTCGGGGTTGTTTTGCTGTTGAACAAAACTATTGCAAAAAGATTTTATGCAGGAATTTTGCTTTCCGTCTTAGCCTTATCCGTTATGCTTTACCGCTTATTTCCAAAGATATCGTATCACGGCTTTATGATGTCCGGCGGAGGACTTATAGGCAGAGGAATTTACGGCTTTATTTTTAAATTTTTCGGTTTTGCGGGCGCCGTAATAATTATATTCTTGCTTTTTCTGTCGGCATTCTATATTTTTTTTAAGAAAATAGACTTTAAACGTGTCGCTGAATATTATAATAAAATAAATTCCAAGAAAATTAAATTTTCCGACTTTAAATCCTTCCGGTTAAAAATAGCCTCATTTTTTAATTTCATAAAATTAAGGTTTGAAAAAAGAAAGGGGCTTAAAAAGAGACAAAAAAGTTTCGTAATGAATAAAGAATTATTTGGAGGCACAAGGGAAGAGCTTATAAGCGATTTGGAAAAAAAAGAAGAAAAGGCGGAAACGGTTCAGCCTGTACGCATAGAAGAAAAACCGGCGACCTTCGACTTTATAGGCGATAGGGATTCAAAAATACCGCCTATATCTTTAATACAGGAGGACGGGGCTGCAAAAGATTTGCAGAAAGCCGACAAGCAGTCTTTGCTTGTTAATGCAACTCTTATAGAAAAGAAGCTTATGGATTTCGGGGTTAGGGGAAAAGTTACCGGCATAAATCCAGGTCCGGTAATAACAATGTACGAATTTGAACCGGCCAGCGGCATTAAAATCGGAAGAATTTTGACGCTTTCCGAAGATTTGACTATGGCGTTGAAATCTAAACCGGTAAGGATAACCGGAGTAATAGAAGGAAAATCGGCGGTAGGAATCGAAGTTCCAAATAATAAAAGGGAAACCGTATTGTTTTCCGAAATTATCAATTCCAAAGAATTTGCAGATTCAAAGTCTATGCTCACTATAGTACTGGGAAAAGATACAACCGGAAAAATTATTGTGTTTGATTTAGCAAAAGCTCCGCATTTGCTTATAGCCGGAGCTACCGGCGCAGGGAAAAGCGTTTTTATCAATACGCTCATTATGAGCCTTATTTTTAAAGCAACCCACGAAGAACTTAATTTTTTAATGATAGACCCTAAAAGATTAGAACTGGCGCCTTTTGAAAATCTTCCGCATTTAATAAGCGACGTAGTATATGATCCGAAAAAAGCAGGCGTAGCATTAAAGTGGGCTGTTTCTGAAATGGAATCCAGATACAAAAGAATGCAGTCGGAAAAGGTTAAAAACATAGAACAGTTCAACGAAAAATACAGGAAGCAGGGCTTAAAGCCTATGCCTTATTTGGTCGTGATAATAGACGAGTTAAGCGATTTAATGCTTACAAGTCCGAAGGACGTTGAAACGTCTATAATAAGGCTTTCGCAAATGGCAAGGGCATGCGGAATACATTTGGTAATAGCTACGCAAAGGCCTTCCGTAAACGTAGTAACCGGCGTTATTAAAGCAAATATGCCTTCGCGCATATCTTTTTTAGTTTCGTCGAAAGTAGATTCAAGGACGATATTAGATTCAAACGGCGCCGAGGAACTGCTGGGAAACGGAGATATGCTGTTTATGCCGCCTGGACAGGGAAGGCTCATAAGAATTCACGGTTCATATATATCTGAAGACGAAATTAAAAAAGCGATAAAATTTATAGAAGAAAAAAACTTTCCGTCGCAGAAAAACGAAATGCTAATAAATGAGTTTGACAATAACGGTAATTTTGATAGAATAATTACGGACGACCCTGACGACGAGATATATAACGAGGTGCTTAGCCTTGTCCAATCCGAAGAAGAAAGAGAAAATATTTCGATTTCTTACGTCCAGAGAAGATTCAGGATAGGTTTTAACAGAGCGGCCAGAATAATAGAAAAAATGCAGAATGAAGGAATTTTGACTAAAAAAAGGAGACAGGGAAAATGAAAGCCAAATTTTTAAAATTATTTATATTTTTTTTAGTTTTGCAATCTTTTATTACGCTATATTTTACAGGCAAATCTTATGCCGAATCTAATAATACGGTTAATAAAATAGAGGCAAAATATAAAAACGTTTATTCAATAGCGGCATATTTTTATCAAAAGGAAGAGATACCCGGTTATTCTCAAAATATGGCGTTTAAGGGATATTTTTATTATAAAAGACATAAAGGAATGGCATGGATTTATGAATACCCTTTTCATAAAAGGCAGGTTTTAAAAAACGGCAGACTTTATATCGTCAATAAAAATATGAGAAAAGTAACGGTAATAAACGTAAGCGGCGAAAGAGGAGGATTTCCGCCTAACGTCGTAGAAGTAATCGGAAACCTTACCCATTATTTTAAGGTAATAAGCGTATTTAAAAAGTCCTCATTAAACGAAATAATACTTGTTTTAAAACCTATAAAAATGCAGAGGGCTAAAAAAATATACGTCGGTTTCGGTTCCGGAAATTTAAAAATAAAATATTTAAAAATTATTACTTATCAGGGACAGACGATTATTTTTAAATATAAAAACGTTAAATTTAACGGCAGTATAAAAGATAAAATTTTCAGCGTTAATTTTCCGTCGTATTATAAAATAATTAAAGCAAATTAACGAAAATTAAATATCATTTTAATAATAAAAGGAGAATATCGTGCCTTCTTTCGATATAGCGTCAAAAGCCGATATGCAGGAAGTCGACAATGCAATTAATCAGGCTATAAAAGAAATAACCGGCAGATACGATTTTAAAGGAACCAAAAGCGAAATTAAGCGCCAGGATAACATCATTACTCTTTTGGGCGACGACGATTACAAACTGACCGCCGTTATAGATATATTAAAAGGCAAACTTATAAAACGCGGAGTTTCCGTTAAATTTTTGGATTTTAAGAAAAAAGAGGAAGCGTCCAAAGGAATGATGCGGCAGGAAGTAGAAATTAAAGAAGGAGTCGATAAAGAGTCTTCAAAGAAAATTATACAGGAAATAAAAAAAATAGCGCCCAAAGCAGGAGTTGAAAACCTTAAAGACCATCTGCGCGTCAATTCAAAATCTAAGGACGAGCTTCAAAATATTATTGCCCATTTAAAAGCTTTTCCGATAGATATAGAATTGATATATATTAATTTCAGGGATTAAATTTAATGGTTATTTTTTAAGCAATATCTTTTTTATTGCATATTTTTTATACAAAATATATAAATAATTTTATGATACAGGCTTTAATATAGTTTGATTTGCTTATAAGTTTATTTACGGCATATTTTTTGCTTTAAATTTTAAAAGGGAGGAATAATGAAAAAAATTGAGGCTATATTTAAACCCTTTAAACTCGACGACGTTAAAGAGTCTCTAAGTAAAATAGGAATACAGGGATTGACCGTAACGGAGGTTAAGGGATACGGCAGACAGAAAGGGCATACCGAACTTTACAGGGGAGCCGAATATGTCGTAGATTTTATACCTAAAGTCAAAATAGAAGTCGTAGTTCCCGACGACAGGCTTGCAGTCGTAATAGAGACTATTACGACAAGCGCAAAAACCGGCAGAATAGGAGACGGAAAGATATTCGTATCGTCAGTCGAAGATGCCATAAGAATAAGAACGGGCGAAAGAGGCGACGAAGCGTTATAGTTGTGATAGTGCCGGAATTAAATTCCGGCACTATAATATAATAATAATTAATTTTAATTTTTTGGAGGAGAAATGACCGAAAACGAAGTTATGCAGTTTATTAAAGAGCAGGAGGTGCAGTTCATAGACGTAAAGTTTTGCGACCTTCTGGGGACTTGGCAGCATTTTACGGTACCGGTAAGCGAATTTTCAAAAGATACTTTTAAAGACGGCTTTGGATTTGACGGTTCAAGCATCAGGGGATGGCAGGCGATAGACGCATCCGATATGCTTATGATACCCGACCCTTCCAGTGCCGTTATAGATAACTTTATAGAAGCAAAAACCCTGTCTTTGATATGCAATATAAAGGATCCGGTTACCGGAAAGTTTTACGACAGGGACCCGCGCTATATTGCCAAGAAAGCCGAAGAATACTTAAAATCTACCGGCATTGCCGATACGGCTTATTTCGGACCTGAAGCGGAATTTTTTATTTTCGACGATATAAGATACGACCAGACGTCAAACAGCGGATATTACTATATAGATTCTGAAGAAGGCACTTGGAATACCGGAAGGGACGAAATGCCGAATCTCGGCCATAAACCCAGACATAAAGAAGGTTATTTTCCGGCTTCTCCTATAGACAGCCAAACCGATATCAGAAACGAAATGGCACTTGAACTTCAGAACGTAGGAATCAGGGTAGAAGCGGCACATCACGAGGTCGCAACCGGCGGACAGGCGGAAATAGATATGAGATTTAATTCTTTAACCGCTATGGGCGATAATTTTATGTGGTTTAAATACATAATTAAAAACGTCGCAAAAAGATACGATAAAACGGCTACTTTTATGCCTAAACCGCTTTTTGGCGACAACGGATCGGGCATGCACGTCCATCAGTCGTTATGGAAAAACGGACAGCCCCTTTTTCCGGGAAAAGGATATGCCGGACTTTCCGAAATGGCTCTTTATTATATCGGCGGAATATTGAAACACGCAAAGGCGTTATGCGCATTTACAAATCCTACTACAAATTCATATAAAAGACTCGTGCCTGGTTTTGAAGCTCCCGTAAATTTTGTTTACTCTTCGAGAAACAGAAGCGCCGCAATAAGGATTCCTATGTATTCCAACTCTCCGAAAGCGAAAAGGATAGAATACAGGACGCCGGACCCGACCGCAAACGGATATATTGCATTTTCTGCGCTTCTTATGGCAGGCTTAGACGGAATTAAAAATAAAATAAAACCCGGTAATCCAGTCGATAAAGACCTGTTTACTCTGTCTAAAAAAGAGCTTAAAAATATTCCGGTCGCTCCCGGCTCTCTTGAAGATGCGCTCAAAGAACTTGATAAAGACCATAAATTTTTACTTGAAGGCGGAGTATTTACGGAAGATTTAATACAGGCATGGATTGAACGCAAAATGGAAAACGACGTAAATCCCGTCCGCATGAGGCCGGTTCCTTACGAATTTGCGCTGTATTATGATGTTTAATAGTTAAAGTAATCAGCGTAAAAAGTTTATTTATTTAGTATAAGGCGCGGCGGGTATAAATTATAAATTTATACCCGCCGCTGTTTTTAAAACGGATATACTTACCTGATAGATTAAAAATATTAATAAAATAAATTAGTTGCAGTTTAATACTTTACAATTTTAAAAAATATTGTAAAAATTTATACGATTTTCATTGAAGGTATTTTACAATTACCCCCACTGGTTTCATTTGTAATATATTGTCTTTCCGTTATTTTTAAGCAATCTATTATTTGTCAAGTGTTTCCAATCGATCCAGCCAACTGGAGAAATGAGAGCAGGCACCCTTTATTATGGGTATGCCTATCTTTCCAATAATCGTAGGTCCATCCGAGGTTTCTTTGTAACCTATTCCAAGGTTTTGCAAGCGTGATTTTGGGTGCGTATCTTCACCATGATTAATTAGTTCCGGTTCGCCTGCTTGTGTGACCGCAGATTGTATACTGGTTGCAATATTTTGATTCCCGAAGTGCTGAGCAACCGTAACCGGTGAACAAAATAACCACGCTTCGAATTCATGCAAGGCGAAAAATGGAATAAACTTACGGGGATTCCCCATCTCTTCAATAAATTTTTTTTGTAATGTAACTACTTTGTCTTTTGGATTGCCAGGTTTAAGAGCATCTTCATAGCCCGGAAAATCTTGAGGAAGTCCGTAAAAATCAAGCAGAGTCGTTACCCAGGCATCGGAATCTTGGAGCAGAGGTTTCAAATTTTTTTGAATCTGCTTCCAGTTTGATACTCCGCCTCGGAAACCACCGCCACTTGAAATTCGCTTTGTCCACAATATAATAGGAGATTCCACATATACTCCATATTCCCTTAAATATGGAGTAAGAATTTGCTTGACGAATATTTCTTCGGATGGCCCTTCTACTAACATGAGAAGACGCGTCATGGGCGACCCCCAAGGACATTCTTTTCCCAAAGTTCGCCGATAGTATATTCTTCAAGCCATTGAGCAATACCTTGCTCATTTAGACGTTTAAAGGTTGTTTTGAGCCCATCATTTTCTGCAACAATCACATCCTTTGGTGCAAAGTTATTGAGCAGGGTAAAGAT
>JAKAKF010000169.1 GCA_021813595.1 bacterium | reverse complement strand
GGCGTTCATAGAAGTATCGCTGAAATCTACGGGGCATAGAATTTTTTTAAACATTTAGCATCTCCTTGTTAACGTTAGAATAGAACCTTAAATAATATTAATATATCTTATAAGGCTATAAAGTCAAGAAAAATCTTAACCGGGGTCGACAAAATCCAATAAAAAAATTGATTTTTATTATTAATAATGTATAATGAAACAAAAGGTTTAATTATAAAAACATCAAAAAAGAGGCATTTATGTCTAAAAAATCGGTATCTCGCAACAAGAACCGTTTAAATTCGATATTAACACGCTTAGTGTTTGCCGCTCTTGCGGTTTTTTTTATTTTAATAGTTCCCGGATTTTCTCATTCCGAAACAGCCGCGAAAGCCAATAAATATTATACAGAAAACAATAAATTCATAATGCTTAAAATGTCCAAAAACCTGAGAGCATACGTCAATAAAAAAAATCAAAAAGTTTATTATTATTATAATCGCACTTATTATTTTTGGAATAAAGGCATATGGTTTGATTCTAAAAAAATCAACGGGATGTTTAAAATAACTCCGCAAAGCAATATACCTCAGCCTTTAAAGCACGGTCCGCTTCTGAGAGTAAAAAGAAAGAATATTCCCGCAGGTTTTGCCGCGTTAAAGGTTCCTCCCCAGCCCGTCAAACATGAATTGCCTAATGCGGCAACGGAACACTTATATAATCTTCCGTTAACCCTGCACGGATTAGTTATTTATCAAAAGAATTTTAATTTTAATAAAATAAGTAGCGGTAATTAATTTAATTAGCACTGCGATGCAATTTCTTAAAATATTAGAGTATCCCGACCCGAAACTAAGGACGAAGGCGCGCCCCTTGAAGCCAGACGAAATCGCCGGCAATATTCCTTTGATTAAAGACCTTGTTTATACTATGTATAATGCCGACGGCATCGGGCTTGCGGCGACCCAGACAGGAATAGATAAGCGCATAATTGTTTTAGACGTCAGCAGGAAATCGGACAAGAATAAGCCGCTTTCTCTTAATGAAACGGATATACTTACGGCGAATAAAGACTTAATAATAGCCGTCAATCCCGAAATAATTTTTAAAGAAGGAAAGACATCTTACGAAGAAGGCTGCCTGTCGATACCAAAATTTAATGCGGACATCGAAAGGGCTTGGGAAATAAAGGTTAAAGCCCTCGATATTTCAGGCAGGGAGTTTGTAGTCCCGGCGAAAGATTTGCTGTCGGTCGCTTTTCAGCATGAGATAGACCATCTTGACGGAATTTTGTTTATAGATAAAGTTTCCCCTTTAAAACGGTCTTTATATAACGCCTCGCTTAAGAAAAAGAAATCAGCAAAGCATGAAAAAGAGCCTGATTATACTTCTTAAAAATTAACTTAACTTAATATCCTTTATACCCTATACTATGCCTTCTTTGAATGCCGTATTTATGGGGACTCCGGAAATAGCGTCGGAATCCTTGTCTCATATTGCGGAATTGGAAAATTTAAACGTTATAAACTTAAAATCGGTTTATACTAAACCCCCCGTCTGGAATAATAAAAAAAAAGAATTTGCTTTATCTCCCGTAGATAAATCGGCGGCTGAACTGGGAATAAGCGTCAGAACTCCAAAAAGTTTAAAAAATAATATCGAAGAGATAAATTTTTTAAAATCGCTGGATCTGGATTTAATTATCGTTGTAGCTTTCGGCTTAATTCTTCCGCCGGAGATATTAAATATTCCAAAATACGGTATTTTAAATCTTCATCCTTCGCTCCTGCCGGACCTGAGGGGTCCAAGCCCGATACATTACGCCATATTAAAAAGAATGAAATTCAGCGGGGTTTCGATAATGGCTTTAGATGAAGGCGTCGATACCGGACCTATAATAGCCCAGCAAAAAACCTGCATAGATAAAGACGAATATTTTCCTGCCATATATAAAAAACTGTCTTTATCGGGCGCTCTTTTACTGGCGGAAGTTATCAAGACGGTTTTTAAGCTGAGAATAAATATTTCTCAATGCGGATTAAGGCAGGATACGGCATATTCCGGTTCTTTTTCTTTAACGGGATTAATAGGGCAGGACGAATTAAAAACGGATTTTTTCTCGGACGACCCGCTGGAAATTTATGCCAAGACGAGAGCGTTTACGGAAGCCGGAGGGGCATTTTTCGTTTTTAGGAATAAAAATGTTAAAATCATCGAAGCGAGATTAATTGCAGGTGAAAATTACGGCTATAATAAAACAAAAGAAAAATGCTTCGATAATGCCGCGGAACGCCAAATATTCGATTATTGCGATTATGCGGATTATTTTCCGGCCGCGCCGCTGCAGGGAGTTATGCCGGATATTCCTGCCGGGGTTATAATAAAAGCTGATAAAACCGGATTATTCGTTTCGACCGTTAAGAAAGGAATTTATATCCAGTTGTTAAAACTTAAGCCTGAAGGGAAAAATGTTATGAATCACGTCGATTTCATTAACGGATTCAGGTTAAAACAGGGTGAAGAATGCCGTTAAAAAAAGAGCATATTTATTTTTTAAAAATAATATCGGCGTCTATTTTGGTAATTTTGGCCGTATCGTCGTTTCTTTTCTGGATTATATCCGGAGGTTTGGAAAAACTCAGCCCCGACCTGCCTATGTACATATTTTTGCTGTTAGACGCAGTTTTATTATTGGTTATTTTAATTTTTTTTCTCGGACTTGCGGGAAAGCAAAATAAAAAAAGCAAATCCGTCCTGATTTATCCCGCAAGATATATACTAGTAAAAATTCTATATCCGATGGCTTTTTTTATAACGTCTATATTCAGGATAAATAGGGATAAAATGCAGAGTTCTTTTATAGATATAAATAATTTCCTTCTTTTTTCTTTAAATAAAAAGATAACTTTAGACAGGATATTAATTCTCCTTCCGCATTGTTTACAGCTCCATAACTGTAAGGCAAAAATTACCGACGATATTCATAACTGTCTTAACTGCGGAAAGTGCAATATAAAAGAGCTTGCGATACTGTCGGATAAAAAGGGAATATTTATAGCCGTGGCAACCGGCGGCACACTTGCGAGAAGAGTCCTGGAAGAAAAAAGGCCTAAAGCGGTTATAGCCGTGGCATGCGAAAGAGATTTAAGCTCGGGAGTCATAGACAGCTTTCCGCTTCCGGTTTACGGGCTTCCGAACATCAGGCCCAACGGTCCATGCAGGGATACTCTCGTGGACGTTTCGGCTTTAAGCGAACTTATAGAAAAGATTACCGCCGGGTCTTAACTTAAATAGGGCTGGATGACCGCTTCACTCTCTTGCCTGACGGCACTCGTGAAGTTTCTTCGAAACTTTCCTGCCTGCTGCTAAATTTTCTTTCTGAGGTCGTTAATTCTTTTTGCCTTTCCCTGGCTTCTTTCCAAAGTTCTAGGCGGCACCGGTGTTATTTTGGCGCGTATTCCTATAAGCTCGTATATTTTATGCGATATTTCGTTTGTTATTTCGCTGATTTTGCCTTCTCCCATTCTGAAAATTTCTTCTTTAGGTTCTATGACGATGTTTATTCTGTCGAGAAGGTTATCGGTATATAGCTCGATTAAATAAACCGGTTCCAAATATTCATACCTGAAAAGAACCGATTCAATCTGCGAAGGGAATACGTTTACGCCTTTTAAGATTATCATATCGTCGGTTCTTCCTTTTATTTTATCCATTCTTACGAATGTCCTGCCGCAGTGGCATTTCTCTCGGGTAAGTTTCGTAATGTCTTTAGTCCTGAACCTTATAAGAGGCATAGCTTCCCTGTTGAGGCTAGTTATAACCAGCTCCCCGGTTTCGCCTTCCCTTAGGATTTCTCCCGTTTTCGGATTTATTATTTCAGGAAGAAAATTATCTTCGTTTATATGCAGTCCGTTTTTATAGGCGCATTCGAATGCCACGCCCGGTCCCATAATTTCGCTTAATCCGTAAATGTCGTAAGCGTCGATATTTAAAGACTTTTCTATTTTTTTTCTAAGTTCGTTCGACCATGGTTCCGCCCCGAATATACCCTTTTTTAATTTAAGATTAGACCTGTCCGGTATATTTTTATTTATTTCCTCCGATAAAAACAAGGCGTACGATGGTGTACAAAAAAGAACAGTAGCGCCTATATCCTGCATCATAGTCAACTGTCTTTCGGTAAAACCGGTTGACATAGGAATAATAGTCATACCAAGCTTTTCGGCCCCGTAATGAAATCCTAACCCGCCCGTGAAAAGCCCGTATCCGTATGCGTTCTGTCCTATATCGCTTCTGCCTATGCCCGCAGCGCAAAAAACCCTCGCCATAAGTTCCGACCAGATTTTTACGTCCCGTTTAGTGTAGGCGGCTATAATAGGTTTTCCAGTAGTGCCCGACGATGCGTGAATTCGGATTATGTCGCTTAAAGGACTGGAAAGCAATCCGAAAGGATAGTTGTTTACCAGGTCGGCTTTAGAGGTAAAGGGGAAGTTCCTGATATCTTGGGCGGTTTTAATTTTTTCGATATCTTTCGGATTTTTTACGCCGGCTTCGGCCAGCTTATTTTTTAAAAAACCGTCAGCCTCAAAAATCTGTTTCAGAGTTTTTTTAAGTCTTTCGGTTTGAAGAGTTTTAAGCTCCGAAATGCCGATAGTTTCAAACTTTTTTTCAAAATATTTTATTTTCATGATTTTGATTTTCGTAGTAGTTTCTACCGGTTAAGAATGCGTTAATATTTAAATCCAACGTTTTTCGGGGAATATTTTTTTCTATAGCTTCTAGCCATATTTCTTTTTTAATATCGGAAAAACCCGACAATATTCCTATTAAAATTATATTGGAAACTTTTATATTTCCTAAATCTACGGCTATCCGTTTATCGTCTATAAGATACAGGGATTTAAAATTGGCCCGCAATAAGCCGGCAACGGCGTCCTCGTCTATAACCCCGCTTCCGTTTTCATTTACGGTTTCGCCCCCGTTTCCAATTTTATCATTTTTGTTCTTAGGCGTCCACTGAGGAATTTTACCATGATTCGACGATATGATTATCGTTTTTTCATTTGCAAAAGAACGTATATATCTTGCGGTCTCGTAAATATCGAAAGAAAGAATCGTCGTTGCTTCGTTTCCGGGTATAAGCGGAGAAAAGATTTTCTTTCCGTATCTGATATGAGTCGATACCGAGCCGCCTCTCTGGGACATGCCGTGCACTTCCGACGTTTTAATATCCTTGCCGCTTTCAAACGCGGCAAGGCTGATAATTTTACCTGCAAGAACCACTCCTTGGCCTCCTATGCCGCATATTAAAATATTTTGAATTAGATCGTCCATATTGCCTGTTTTTATTTTTTTATTTCCCCGATAAAATTAAATATACATATGTCTTTGCATATCGAACAGCCGATACACGAGGCATCTATAAACGGAATCCTTTTATCGCCCGAAGGGCTTAAGGAGGGGGATGCTAAAATCGAAGGGCATCCTATCTGCATGCATAAATCGCACCCCATGCATCCTTCAAGAACTTTGAATTTTTTTCCACAATCAAATTTTTGTGGATACAGGACGCACGGCCTATTTGTGATAACTACGTTTAAATTTTCCGATTCGAGCGCTTTTTTTAAAACTTTAAAGGTTTCATTATAATCGTACGGGTCTATCGTATAAATTTCGCTTATTCCCATGCCCTCGATAATTTTTTTTATATCTATTTTACTTGAAACGGATTGGTTAAGAGATAAATTTTTACCGGTTCCGGGGTGGTCTTGTCCGCCGGTCATCGCGGTCGTCGCATTGTCTAAGATAATCGCTGTAAAACTAATATTATTATATTTAGCGTCTATGAGAGAAGTAATGCCGGAATGGAAGAAAGTCGAGTCTCCCATTATTCCGGCTGTTTTTTTGGAGGAAGATTTCGTCAGGGACAGCCCTTGGGCCGCTCCGAATGCCAGACCCATAGATATGCAGGAATCCATGGCACTAAGGGGCGGCAATGCTCCAAGAGTATAGCATCCTATATCGCCCATGACCGGAACCTTTAATTTTTTAAGCGCGTAAAATACCGCTGTATGGGGGCATCCGCTGCATAATGCCGGCAGTCTCGGCGGCAGGGTTTCGAGAATATTTCCGGGGTCGTCGAAAACACGTTTAATATATTTATGGCGGCTACGCCTTTCCGGGGCGGTCAAAAATCCCGCTTCGGCTAAACCGAGTTCTACTAAATCCGGCGTAAGCTCGCCGTCGCGCGAAAAGTATTCTTTTCCTTTTAAATTTATGCCGATAGATGAAATTTCGTTCTGAATGAAAGGCTCTAATTCTTCTATTATAACGACTTTTTTAACATTCCCGACGAATTCTTTAATCAGGATATCTGGGACAGGGTAAGAAAAAGAAAGTTTTAAAAAAGAGGCATAAGGCGCGATTTCTTTAGCATACTGATATGAAATTCCGCTTGTAATAATTCCGAAATCGAGGCTGTTATATTCTATTTTATTTATGCCGGAATTATTTGAAAAATCGGCTAAATATCCGAGTCTTTTTATGGCTGATTTATGCCTGTTCCTTGCGTAAACCGGTACCATAACGAATTTTTCTATATCTTTTTTATAGGAACGGTCGGGCTTAAAAATACCTGCGCCGCCCGGAATACCTGGGCTTGAAACTATGCTTCTGGAGTGCGATATTCTCGTAGTTGTTCTTAAGATAACAGGGGTATCGAATTTTTCGCTTATTTCAAACGCCGCCGCAGTAAAGTTAAAACATTCCCCGCTGTCCGAAGGTTCAAGCATAGGAATTTTTGCAAATTTGGCATACAGCCTGTTGTCCTGTTCATTTTGGGAACTGTGCATACCGGGGTCGTCGGCGGTAACTATAACCAAACCGCCTCTTACGCCCGTAATAGCAAGAGTCATCAGCGGGTCGGACGCGACATTAAGTCCTACGTGCTTTGTCG
>JAKAKF010000216.1 GCA_021813595.1 bacterium | reverse complement strand
TTATTTTATAATTTAACAAGTCTAATTTTCTTTTATGGTGGAGATTGATGAAACCGGTTAAAACTCGAGTAATTTTAATAGCCGTATTTATTTTTATATCTTTTTTTTCGATAGTCCCTTCCATATACCCTAATACGCCGGGATGGTGGAAAGCCGTAATCGGAAATGCGGAAATGCATCTGGGGCTCGACCTTCAGGGCGGAGTGTATCTCGTCGAAAAAGTCGAGGTAGATAAAGCCGTAAAAGAAAAATTATACAAAGACTACTCCGATATAAAATCCTTCATAGAAAACAAAAATATCGGAAGCGGCAAAGATTTGTCGTTCAAAAGCGACCGTATAGTTTTGAGCGGAAATCTTATGAAAAACAAACAGGCGGTTTCCGGCATTAAAAATTACCTGAAAAACCATCATGTTTCTTTGGAGTTATCAGGCGGAATAATAAATTTTAAGCCGTCCGATCTTGCGCAATATAAAAAAGAATCCGTCAGCGGCGCAATAGAGGTCATGAGAAACAGGATAGACCAGTTTGGACTTGTTTCTCCTAAAATAGCCCGCCAGGGAAAAGACTTAATAGTCGTCGAAATGCCCGGAGTAAAGAACGTAAAGCAGGCCGTTAAACTAATAGGAAAAACCGCAAGGCTTACTTTTAAGCTTGTGGACGATAAACACGGCATAGCAGAGGCATTAAACGGCACAATCCCTAAGGGCGACGAAATCCTTTACCATACCACGTTTAATAAATTCACCCATAAAACGACAAAAAGACCTTATCTTATAAAAAAAGCCGTATTAATGAGCGGCGCGGATATCTCAAGCGCAAACGTTCAGATAAACCGCTATAACCAGCCTATTGTCGGGGTTTCTTTAAATTCGCGCGGGGCAAAACAGTTCGGAAATATCACTACTAAATATACTGGAAAAAGATTAGCCATCATACTCGATAACAACGTTATTTCCGCACCGGTTATAGAAGAACCGATACTCGGTGGAAACGCTTCTATCTCGGGACGGTTTACGATGGCTCAGGCAAACAATCTTGCAATAGCTCTCCGCTCCGGCGCATTGCCTGCACCTGTAAAAATAATACAGAATAACACGGTAGGGCCGACGCTTGGTGCCGATTCTATCCACGACGGCATCCTTGCCGCCGTCGTCGGAACTATACTCGTTATCGGATTTATGATATTTTACTATAAACTTTCGGGTTTAATAGCTGATTTTGCCCTTATAGAAAACGTTCTGTTTCTTATGGCGGCGCTTTCTCTTTTCGGAGCAACGCTAACCCTGCCGGGAATTGCAGGAATTATTTTAACTATAGGCATGTCCGTGGACTCCAACGTTCTTATCTTCGAAAGAATCAGGGAAGAGCTAAGGGATGGCAAACCGGTAGTAATAGCCATAGAAAACGGATACAATAAAGCCTTTTTTACTATTCTGGATTCTCACGTTACGGCGCTTATAACCGCTGCCGTACTTTTTTATTTCGGTTCCGGTCCGGTAAAAGGTTTTGCGGTCACTCTGTCTCTGGGCATAATGATAAACCTGTTCACTTCTTTGGTTGGCACGAAAGTTATATTCGATATGATATCTAACAAAAAAGAGCTTAACAAGTTAAGCATTTAATATAAATATTATAAAAATCATAAATACGGGGTCGAAAATTGGAATTTATTAAAAACACTCATTATAATTTTATAGCAAAAAGAAAATATTCGTTTGTTTTATCCTCTATCCTGGTAATATTCGGCTTAGTCGAGATTATAGCTATGATAGCGGGAACGGCTAAAATAGGAATAGATTTTACCGGCGGACTTTCTATGGAAATGGCTTTTAAACACAAAATTTCGATTGCTTCGGTGAGAAAAGCCCTCATACCGGCAGGATTCAAAGACGTAAAGTTAGTCAAAATTAAAGGCAAAAACGATATTATAATCCAGACTAAAGCCGTAGCAAAAGATTTGAACGCATATACGGCTAAAATTAAGCAAACTGTTAAGAACGCCTTTAAGAAAAATCCGCCTAAAGTTATAAGCAGCGAAATGATTGGGCCGTCGGTAGGAAAAAGGCTTTCGAGAGATGCTGTTATCGCCGTTATTATATCTATTATAGCGATAATACTTTATATAACATGGCGATTTGAATTCAGATTCGGACTGGCGGCTGCGATAGGCCTAGCCCACGACGTGCTTGCCCTTCTCGGGGTAATTTTTATATTTCAAAAGGAAATTACGCTTTTAGTCATAACCGCCGTTTTAACCGTGGCGGGATATTCGCTTACCGATAAAGTCGTAGTTTTCGACAGAATAAGGGAAAATCTTAGAACCGAAACGGAAAAGGCTAAGCATATAGATTTAAAAAACCTCGTCAATATAAGTATCAACGAAGTTTTAACGAGAACGGTCGTTACGTCGCTGACGGTCATACTCGTCGTATTATCGCTGTTTTTCCTCGGAGGCATAGTTTTGCACGACTTTGCTTTTGCTTTATTGCTCGGTGTATTAATAGGAACCTATTCTTCTATATTTATCGCCAGCCCTATTATGGTTATTTTAAACGAGAATCACTATAAATAAATTTAGTATTCGAAAAGTGCATATAAATTTAAAATTAAAATATGGAAAAAGAATATGTTCACCGATATTTAAAAGAACGTCTTCCGGTATATTTCGATAATACCGCTTCATCCCTTATTTTAAAAAGAATACTTTCCCAGTTAAATTTCGACCCTTTTTACTCCGATATGTTTACCGGCGGCGATAAAACGCCTCTGGATTTTTTTATAGACAACTACCTGAATCCTTCCCTTAAATATTTGAACGACCCTTTTCTCATATCGGACATGGAAAAAGCGGTAACCCGCATATCTAAAGCTCTATTAAGCGACGAATCTATATGCATATACGGGGACTATGACGTGGACGGAATTACGGCGACGTCTTTCCTTGTTTCCTTTTTAAGGGAATTAAAAAAAATCATAAAGCCGGGGCAAAACGGCGGCGGTGAAGGCGACTCCTCTATTTTCTATAAATTGCCCGACAGGATAAAAGACGGTTACGGTCTCGGAATAGAGCCTATTAATGAAATTTACGATTTTATAAAAGAAAGCGGCGCAAAACCGCTATCGCTGATGATAACCGTGGATTTGGGCATTACGGGAACCAAGGAAGTTTTGCATGCAAACTCCAAAAATATAGATGTAATAATATGCGACCACCACGAAGTTCCTTTAAACGGGGAAACCGAGATTTTACCTGAAGCTTTCGCAATACTAAATCCTAAACGCAAGGGCGATAAATTTCCGTTTAAATTTTTACCGGGAGTAGGCATTGCCTTTAATCTAGGAATCGCTCTTAGAAAACATTTAGTAAAAGAACGTCTGCTGACGGAATATCCCAACCTTAAAGATTACTTGGATATCGTATGTTTGGGTATCGTGGCCGATATAGTTCCGATGTACGGAGACAATAGAACCCTCACACGTTACGGCCTTCAAATACTTAACGCCGGACAAAGACCCGGCATAAAAGAACTCAGACGCATCTGCGGACTGCATTTCGATAACGTCAACGAGTCCGATATTGCATGGAAAATAGCGCCGAAAATAAATGCCGCCGGCAGGGTCGGCAATCCTGCGGTTGCAGTAGAACTTTTAACCCAAAATGACCATAAAACCGCCTACGTCCTTGCTCAAGAGCTGGAATCGTTCAACAGAAAAAGACAAATGCTCGAAGACGCCTGCTTTAACGATGCAATAAACCTTATTAAAGAAAAAGACGGCAAAGAAAAAACGCTCCCCGTTGTTATATTGAAAGGAGAATCATGGCATCCGGGCGTAATAGGCATAGTATCTTCTAAGCTGTCGGACTATTTGCAAAAGCCAGTCCTGCTTCTTACCGGATTCAAAGAGAATGTTTATATCGGTTCGGCAAGGTCATGCGGCAATATCGACATATACGCTTTCTTAAAAAGTTACGAGTCTTTTTTTTCTAAGTTCGGCGGACATAAAATGGCTTGCGGATTAACAGTGCAAAAGAACGGAGATATGGACGATTTTATCTCCGCGGTTTTAAAAGACTGTAAAAAAAATATTGCCGAAGAAACAGGACAAAACGGCGCAAAGCTGGACATAGCGGCCGAAGAACCAAAGAATTCCGGAAAACCTGCCGTTAAAGGCGGAATGCCGGAAACGGAATACGACGAAGAAATTAATTTGGACTCCATATCCGATAAGGAACTTTCCGAGGTTATAAAATTAATGTCTCCCTGCGGACCGCTTAACGAAAAACCTAAATTTTTAATTAGAAATATTACGCTTTTAGATATAAACAGGCGCGAGTTTAAAAATAAAACTCCAAAAAAAAATAATGCGGCTAATTGTTATTTTACTTTAAATATTGCCGGGTCCTGCCCTAGGGGAGAAAACGGCAAAACAAAACATAAAGCAATGATGTTTAACAGGCACGGGGTAATAGAAAATATTTTAGGATTGGACGGCTTAGATAAAAATAAAATTGCCGAAAATAAAATTGCCGTTGACGGAATTATATTTGAATTTTTTAACGGATATATTAAAATTCTGAATTTTATATAATACTGATACCTTTTATTATTATGAAGATTTTTACAGCCGTAGAAATTGATTACAACCAGTTTAAAATACTTGAAATCCTCAAAAAAAGACGCGGTTATTTCTTGAATAATTTTGTTAACGCAACCATCGACGGTTTGGATTACCGGGATATAAGCTCGGTATCTATGAATCTAGACAAAATTATGAACGAAAATAAAATCAGCAGAAAAAATATAATAACTTCTATTAACGGGAGCTCTGTTTACAGTTTTAATTTTTTTTTGCCGAATATGCCCGAATCAGACCTCAGAATAGCCGTCGAATATGAACTTAAAAAACTTCTTCCTTTTCCTATATCTCAGTGCGCATTCGATTATATATATATCGAAAAAACAGACGAATCCGGAAACTCAACTTTAAGCATTACTGCATTTGCTTCAAAAGAGGACGATATAAAAAACTTTAAAGAAATATTCGATAGGTCGGGAATTAAAATAAAATCGATAGAATGTAAAACGGTATCGATTTATAATAATATAAGATATATAAATAAAAATCAAACCGGCCATCTCTTGCTTTGCGACATAGGCGATAAATCTATAAAAATAGTCATAATATTAAATAACGCCGTTAATTTTGAAAGAACCGTGGACGGTTTAAGTTTAAAAAATCAAAATTACGATGAAGCTTCAAGCCTTATAGCAGATGAATTAAAAAGAACTATAGATTTCTATTTTGCAGGAAAATCTTTGCCTTCTATAGACGGAATTATTCTCACCGGCATTTTTTCAGGCAAAAGCGGGTTTGACGCAAAGATTTCCGAGGCTACTGCTTTTAGGGCATATTCGGTTTCAATTCTTAATCTTATAAACTCTGAAAAATATTCGTTTTATTTATCCAAAAAATTAAAAAACCGCAATATAGACGAAGATTACGAATTTTTCAAGCCGTTGGAAGAAATGTGGACTACATTCGGATTGATTATTAATAGATGAATAATAGATGAATCGAAGAATAAATGAAAAAGAAGAATTCGGAAAAAACCAGAATTAATTTATTGCCAGCTAAAGATAGGAGCCGCATTGCAAAAGGCAGGAAAAGACTCGTAATATATTTTTTTATTACAGGTTACCTGATATTTATCGTTTTATTGGATTTAACATTCGTTCTCAACAATAATTATAAAAAAAATTATCTGTCGCGCTTAAATCAGCAGTTAACTTTTCTCAAAACAAAAAACATTTTAAACGAAACATTCGAATCCGCGATAGACAAAAGAAAAATTCTTCTGGAGGCAATACAAAAAAAAATATCGGTCATAGACTCCCTTAAAAAACTTAAAGTTGCATGGAATAAGAAAATAAGCGAGATAGTCGCTGCGTCTCCCGACGGGGTATGGATGAGCGGATTATCTCTCGAAAAAGGGATTATAGCAATAAACGGCAACAGCGTATCATTATCCGGAATTTCAACCTATATAAACAATCTTAAAAATACCGGGTTATTTACAAAAATAACGCTCACGGAGGCACAAAGAAAGATTATCGGCGGCAATACTTTTTATTCGTTTAATTTAAAAGCCGTTTTAAATATCCGCAATATTAACTTTAATAATAAAAAATGAAACTGATAGAAGAGATAAAAAAAATACCGGCACGCTTAATGGCCAATAAAATAACCTTGGTTATGCTTATGGCTTTTGTTTTTATTTATTTAATAAATCAGGATATATTTTTAAACGCCTTAGAGAAAAATATCGCCGCAAAAAATACGGCTATATTAAAACTAAAAAAGCGGATAAATACTATAAAAAACACGACCGGGTCTCTTTCGCGCGAAAAAAATAGTTTATACGGCCTTAAAAATCAGATTGCAGCATTAAAATTAAAGTTAAAAAACGAAGAAATTATGCTTCCTAAGACTTTTATGGTTGCGGATTTAATTAAAAATATAGCGTTGAATAAACCTGCCGATAATTTTGCCATAGAGAATATAAATTTCGGAAAACCAATAAAGTATGAAAGCGTAATGGCTCTGCCGGTCGGCATTTCAATAACGGGAGGCTTCAATAAAACGGTAGAATTCATTAAAAACATAAACTCCATGAAAAGAATTTTTACGATAGACTATGTTTCTATTAAAGCAAGCAAAAAATCTTTTCCCGATATAAAAGCCGACATAAAAGGGTTCGTATTTTCTATGGACGGTTAAGATTAATGAACGGACGGGGATGCTTCGGCGGGCGGTTTCTTTTTAAATTTCCATATCAGGGAAGATATAAAAATACTGATTTCGTACATCGAATAAAGCGGCACCGCTATAAAAAACATAGTAACTATATCGGCATGAAAAGCGGCAATGATAAGGC
>JAKAKF010000193.1 GCA_021813595.1 bacterium | reverse complement strand
ATTAATAGGTCTGTTTTTAGGAAACAAGATGCATTTTAAAATAAATCAAAAAACTTTTTATTATTCGGTATTAATAATTTTATCTTTAGCGTCTATCGGCCTAATAATACATTCTTTTTAATTACCGATAAATATTAAATTTTATATACTGCGCTGTAATAAATATTTTCTATTATATTATTTTTGATAATGCATTAGCCTCACCACCCCCTAATCGACTGGAATAAAATTAGACGCCGCTATAAGCACCATAAGTCTAAGATTTGTCCTTTTATTCGATAATTTTAATTACCTCATCTACGTCCATTCTGGATGATTTAGACTGTCTTTCCACGGGTTTTCCTATGGGAATTAATGCGACAAGATTATCGGGCTTCCTTACTCCCAGTATGCTTTCTATTTCAGGCTTGGCGATTAACGGACCGGTCATCCAGCATGCTCCCAGTCCCTCGTTATGGGCGATAAGCAGGATATGCGTTATAAAACTTGAAACGCCTTGAAGTCCGGGATTAACTATAAACTTTCTGTCGTAATTTCGATTTTTATCTTCCCTTTCTAGTATGTTATCGAGACTGCCGATATAAGGTTTTTGAACAACAGCAAGCACGACAGGGGCTTCGTTAAAAAATGCGTAAACGCCGGGAGCGTCTTTGCCGGTTACCTTTTTATAAACCGTTTCGACTTGACCCCTCATCCTGTTGAGAATATCTTTATTTTTAATTATATAAGTAAACCAGTTTTGCGCGTTGCCTCCGCTTGGAGAATTAACTGAAATTTCGATAATTTTTTTAATCAGATTTAAATCTACGTCTTCCCGTTCATATTTCCGAATGCTTTTTCTTGTTTTAACGGCTTCAACTATATCCAATTTTCCTTCTCCTTGTATTTTTTATTTTATATAGTTTGCGCTCGCTTTCTGCGCCTTATTTTTTACGTTATTAAATTTAAATTATCGGGCTGTTATGTCTTTCGATACATTATACAATAAAAATATAAAAAATTAAAAAGGCTGGTTTAATCCGAAATAATATCTGACGCCGTATTCGGAACTGACGCCGGTTCCGAATGCTTTTGCAGCATAAATGCTTATCATTTCTGGATAAATACCGAAAAAGTAGGTTTTTAAATGTATTCCGAGTCCTGCAAAACTGTAAATACCGCCGTTATGGATAACCGCCGGAACGGTATCTCCCAATTTCCCCGCGCCGCCTATTATATCGCCCGTAACCGCCGTTATATCAAAAAGATTATCTATCAGGTTCAGATTTAAGCCGCGGCAGATGTTTCTTCTGTAATCGGTTTCGGCAATAAGAGTATCGTTATTGACAAACGGCAGGCTTGCCGGCATACCCATAATGCCGTTAATGCCTCCCAAGTAATAATCTAGTGCGGCGGGAATGCTTCCGTCGGCAAAAACGCCTATACCTTTTAGAGCCACTATATTGTCTGCATTAATTTCAAAATTTTTAACGTACTGCAAAATAAACTGGCTAAAAGAAAACGGAGATAGGATGTTGGAATTGGCTATATTATAAGAAAAATTAAACGAAGAGCCGTATCCCGGATTGATATTGTAATCGACGGAATTATAGCTGTAACCCAAAGTAAATTCCGCCAACCTTTTTGTATTTTGATAAATTATGGAATCCCCCGAAGCGGATTGGCTTATTTCCATCAGATTTACTAAACCGGAAACCGACTGCCTGTAAATCTGCGAAACCGGAAAAAATCTTCCTAATTGATGCGAGAAGCCTAAGCTCATGCCCCTATTGTAATAATTTTTAAATATATTAAATAAGATGCCGTTTCTATAACTGTATCTTTTTGTCAGCGTAAAATTAAGATACCCCTCCGTTCTTCCACTGTTGGGACTTATATTTCCTCCTGCACCGCTCAAGAATAGGGCATAATGATCTTTTTTCTTTCGATTTAAAATTTTTTGTTTTATTTTTTTATAACTTATAAGGTTTAAATCGTTATTATAATAATAAACGCCGTTTTTTAACCTGTACGTTCGGAAAAAACCGGTAAAGTAAAGATAAGATAATGGGAATATGGGATAATTTATAACGGTGTTGACGCCCTGAATGAAATTAAAACCTTTAACCGTATTTTTTAAATCCGGGTTTCTTTTTATATAAGCGTTTAAAAATTTTTTAAATCCGATAAAAGAAAGTTTTTGTAAATTTTGAGAATAAAATAAACTGCCGCTCTTGTTTATTTTTTTTAATATTCTTCCATCATTAATTATACCCAGATAAATTAATCCTTTAATTATATTTAATTTTTGGTAAATATAGAAAGTTGGAAAAATATTGCCGAAACGCGAATTTACTAAGAGGGTGTTTGAGTATAAAGGCGGCTTTAACCATAAACTCCGCCTTAAATGAATATAAACGACGCTTATATTCTTTAATTTTATCATATGATATTTATCCAATAAAACTAAAGCTCTGTGAATTTTTTTGTTCGACGGCTTAAAATTATACGGATACGGCTGGAAAAATTTTAACGATAAACCGTTTTTTGTCGTTTTATTTATTTTAAATTTTTTTGCCAATATTAAGGAAATAAAATTCGAACGCCTACGGATAAAAAAAGAACCCTTATAAATCTTTCCGTTAAAAAGTGCTTCGTATCCGTATTTTATGGTAAGGTTTATTTTAAAATCTATGTTTATGGGGGGATTAAAATTTTTACCTGTTGAAATATAAGGATAGAACGGGGCATTAAAAACGGTTTCTTTCTTGAAATATCCGAAATTGCCGAAGGACTCCGGGATTTTTGTTCTAAAAGCAATTTTAATTATATACGATTTATAGAATTTATTTATTATTAGTTCCTCGGATAAATTATCTACGCTTAGATACCCTATGTTAAAACCGTAGGGATAGAGCTGGTGAAAATCAAAATCTTTTATGTTTTCGGGTCTTTTATACAGGCTGTTAGGATAGAGCATTATATATAAACGGCGTGAAATATTTATATCTATTCCCCTGCAATTTTTAAATTTACTACCGAAATTTTTAATTTCGCGGGTTTTTCTTTTTCCGTTTAAATTCAAAGCATAATCTTTATTATATTTAATATACCTGATTATTTCAGTGCCTGTTACCGTTTCTGTTCTTGGATTAATAACGGCTTTTATTTTAACAGTTTGAACGGGGGATTTGCCGCGTATGGACATAGTGCGGGCGAATAGTCGCGGTGCTGATGTATTTAAACAAAGAACGGCAGCCGTTATATTTAATAATATTATTTTTAGGTAGTTTTTCATTGATTTTAACCGGAAATTTATAATATAATCAACTTCAGCGAATTGTATTATTTTAATTTTATCCTAAAAAATTTAAAAATAAAGCGCTTAAACTTTTAAAATAAAATGGGGCATTCTTTCAAATTGTCGGATATTAAAGGCGTTGTAGTCAAGGATATCAAAAAATATGTTGACGAACGGGGATGGCTTGCCGAACTATACAGGAGCGACGAATTAGAGGAATCTATTTTACCTCAAATGTCTTATATTTCCTTAACTATGCCGGGAATAGCGAGAGGTCCGCACGAACACAAATATCAAACCGATTACTTTTGTTTTATAGGCCCTTCCGATTTTAAAATTATATTATGGGACAACAGAAAAAATTCCCCGACTTATCTCAACAAAACAGTATTGTTTCTTGGGGAAAACAAACCCTCGGCGCTTATAGTTCCCCCCGGAATTGTTCACGCATATAAAAATGTGGGAGGAAAAAACGGTCTTGTTATCAACGCCGCAAATAAACTATTTGCCGGTAAAATGAAGAAAGAGCAAATCGACGAGATCAGATACGAAAACGACCCGGATGCTTTTTTTGTTTTTGATTAACGAAATCGGCGGCTTAATAAAAATTTTTATTCAACGCCTTCTATGTTATACCTTTCTTCCACCCTGCCGAATTTATATACCGCCAGCGATAAAAGCCAAGCCGATGTTAATATTACCGCTATACCGCCTCCTAAAGCCGTAAAAGATACATGATTAAAAAAATCCCAGGGGCGGCCCTTCAGATTATACTCCATACCTATAACCTGAAGCCATTCCAGGGTCCCTACGCCAAATGCCAGAAAAACGGAAATACTCGTTATAGAAATATTATAAAATATCTTCCTTACGGGGTTTAGAAATGCCCAGCTGTATGCATACTGCATAACAACGCCGTCGGTAGAGTCAAACAGCATCATTCCTGCCGAAAATATTAACGGCAGTATCATAACGTCGATTAACGGCCTGCCTGCCGAAGCAAATACCGCAGACATAGAAAGTACGGCAACTTCGGACGCGGTATCGAACCCTATGCCGAATAAAATCCCTACAAAAAACATCTGCCAGCTTGACGATATCAGTTTCATAATTCCGTTGAAATAACGGAACATAAAACCTCTCTTTAAAAGCTCTTCTTCTACCTTCTTATTTTTAAAGTTTCTAAAGTCCTTTGCGATTCTAATTATACTTATTAAAATAACGACGTTCATAAAGGCGATGAGATACAAAAATAAAGCCGATATCCCCGTTCCTATCACATTGCTCAAACTGCCTAATTCGGGATAATCTCTGACGACGAATTTGCCGATTATAACGGTTATTAAAGTCAAAATAAAAACCGACAGCGAATGTCCTGCAGAGAAAAAAAAGCCGACGCCTGCCGGCTTTTTGCCGTCATTCATTAATTTTCTGGTTGTATTGTCTATCGCGGCAATATGGTCGGCGTCAAGAGCATGCTTTATGCCGAAAAAAAAAGCTAGGGAGCCTAAACTTAATAAGACCGGAAATACGCTCGACCTGTCGATTAAAAGGATTAGGGAGATTAATAAAAAAGCGGATAAAAATGAATAAAGAAGAACCAGCCTTTGCTTAAAGCTAAAGGAAAACGGGCGTAAAAACATAATTGGACCTCCCGCTAAAAGTTTAGATAAAACCTATTTATAAAAGTCTATCACTCAAAATATCTAAAGTCAAATAATGCCTTTATTCATGTTAATCATACCCTTAATAATTTTGTATTTCTATAATTCAAAGCCTCCAGAACCGAATCGGCGTCGATTTCGTCCTTCCTGTCCAAATCGGCTATAGTTCTAGAAACCCGCAATATCCTGTAATACCCCCTTGAAGATATATTTAATTTTTTAACGGCGTTTTGAGCCAATTCCAAAGCAGAACCGGAAACGGAAAAATATTTTTCTATATCCGAACTTTTTATCGAAGCGTTAAATCTGATTCCGGATGCTTCAAATCTTTTAAGTTGTATCTGCCTTGTTCTCTCTATTAAATTTTTAATTTCCGAAGAACTTGCCGCCCTTTCATTTACCGTCAATTTATCTAAGTCCGCTGAATAAACTTCTATGAATATATCGAATCTATCTAGAATAGGCCCGGACAATTTAGTATAGAATTTATAAATTTCCGCGCTTGAACATCTGCATTCATGCTTTATATCTCCGTAATAACCGCAAGGGCAGGGATTCATTGCCGCAACCAGCATAAAATTGCACGGCAGAACTATTGAAAAGCGGCTCCTCGACAGGTTTATAGCCTTATCTTCCATGGGCTGCCTTAAACTGTCCAGCGTTTTTTTGCTTAATTCAGAAAATTCATCAATAAACAAAACTCCGTTATGGGCAAGGCTTATATCGCCGGGAAGCGGATTTGAAGCTCCGCCCCCTATTAATCCGGCAATGGATACCGTATGATGCACGGAAATAAAAGGCCGTATCGCGATAAGTCCCATTTCGTCGTTAGTCTTCTTATTCGAAAAACTGTAGATATTAGATGTTTCGATGGATTCCTCAAGCGATAGAGCAGGCTGAATCCCTGCAATACTTTGAGCCAACATTGTTTTTCCGCTGCCTGGAGGACCTATCATTAAAATATTATGATGCCCCGAAACGGCCGCCACTATTGCTCTCTTTGCCAGCTCCTGCCCTTTAATATCCGAAAAATCGGGATAATTTTCTCCGTTCCTTTCTTTATTATTTATACCGGGGATAATCCTTTCGAAAGATGGCGGCCTGCCTGCATCTTCGACGCTATGAATATAAACCTTGCCGTCTTTAGCGTCGGCGTCAGTTTCATCCGGCCGCCTGCCCGAAATAAAAGCGCATATATCTTTCAAATGGCTGAAGGCAAGAAAACCCGCTCCTAGAAACCTTGCAGAATTTATATTTTCATACGGAATTATAAGCTTTTTATTTAATTTTTTGGCAAGCATGCCGAGAGCTATTATGCCGTTAACTTTCTTTATTTTACCGTTTAAGGAAAGTTCTCCGGCGATAATATAATCGTTTAAATTCAACGCGCATTTAATCAGACCGGCGGATATTAGTATTCCTATAGCAAACGGCAGGTCGAAAATGGGACCCTCCTTTCTTAAGTCTGCGGGAGCCAGGTTTATAGTAATTTTCTTAATAGGATATTCGAAGCCGGAATTTTTTATCGCGGCTTTAACCCTGTCCTTTGCCTCTTTAGTCGAAATATCGGGAAGGCCTACAATCATAATCCCCGGTATTCCGTTGGCTATAAAAATTTCTACATTTACTAAAACTGCATCAATTCCGATGAACGTGGCACTGTTAAGAGATGTGATCATCAAACGATATCCTTTTACAATAATGTTACGTATCTATATTATTATAAAAAGATATTGTTTCAGAATTATGAAGGATATATTGCAATTGCGTTAAATTTTTGTTGCATTTATATTAAGCTATACCTTCCAAGCCTTATCCAGCGCGTGTTTATCTAATTCCGCCATTACGTCTTTTACGCTTTTTAAATCTTTCAGCAGGGTTGCGGAAACTATATAGTCGAAAGCATCCTCGTAAAATTCTTTGAAATCGCCTATTATATTCATCGAGCCTTCAAAATCGGTTCCGGGTAAAAATAAATAGACAAGATTATTTTTAACCGATACGACAT
>JAKAKF010000143.1 GCA_021813595.1 bacterium | reverse complement strand
GAATTCTGCAACGCTTTGATATCGAAAGATCCTTCGCCTTTAAATACCCTGTTGAATTTATCGAGATTTATCCTGTAGAATTCAGGCTCCGCAATATCGAAATATGCAGGCTTAAGTATATTTTTTACGAATCCGGCTATGGCGAAACCGTCGTTTACGGAAACATTAGGGGAGACCAAAACAGCCGTATTATCCATCCCGCCTTTTTCGGAGATATTTTTAATCCTTAACGCAAATTCGCTTAAAGCATTTTCGAGGGCGGTTTCCTCCGGCATAGATTTCTTTTTAATATAAGGCGACGAAATATAATATCCGTTATTTTTTCCTATGCCTTCATAAAAGAACCCCTGCCTGCACAAATAACCGCCGAACAAAGATTCCGTCCTAACTAAAGATTCTTCGCCTGCATATCTGTAATATTCTATTCTGCATGCGGCCGAACATTTATCGCAAACGGACGAAAAAGGGGATTCCTGCCAGTATCTTTCTTTAAATTTCGACGGTTTTGAAATAAGGGCGCCTACCGGACAGACCTCTATGCAGTTTCCGCAATAATAGCAATCTAAGTAGTCCACCGTCGGCTTAATTTCCGTAAATCCGCAGTTCTCTGAGGGAATTGCGCCCATTTGCAATTTATCGTCTTGTTTTATGCCGATATAACCGTTATATCCTTTGTCTTTGATTTGGTAAAACGGATTTCCGTACATATCGGTGCAGACTCTAATGCATCTTGAACATAGCACGCACCTCGT
The DNA here is from genome assembly GCA_021813595.1 of bacterium. The sequence goes on along the minus strand of JAKAKF010000143.1, from coordinate 6,205 downwards.
AGCATGATATTCTATAATATCGCTTTTAAAAATTTTCGTCCTGTCCGGAAAAACCTTTTTATTTTTCTGTATTGTAATGCCGAATTCAAAAGAAAGATCCTGCAGGCTGCATTTTCCGGATTTATCGCAAACGGGGCAATCTAGAGGATGGTCAAGCAGAAGATGCGATATTACTTCTTTTCTTACCTTCCATAGTTTTTCGGTATCGGTTAAAATTTCATATCCTTCTTTTACTTTTGCGACGCAAGACGGAAGAGGATTTTTAACCCCTTTAACCTCAACCACGCAAATTCTGCAGGAACCGATAGGTCTGAGCCTTTTAAGATAACAAAGCGTAGGTATTTTGATTCCGTTTTGGGCTGCAGCCTCTAAAACGGTAATACCTGATTTAGTCATTATTCTTTTGCCGTTTATCGTAATTTCTATATCCATTTATTTAATCCTATAAACAAGTAAACAAGTAAGAAAATATAAAACTTCTTCGAATCTAAATTTTTAATGTGATTGCTTTGGAATTTTATCTGAACTTCACGAGCATAAGAAAATAACATCTCATACATCTTGTGGCTTCATAAATAACATCGTCGCTGGTTAAACCTTTATCGACTTCCATAAAATTACTTATGCGCAACCCAACATCTTCTTCCATCTGTTTAGCTGCCGGATTTCCTGTCGGAAAATCTGTATAATCTATTATTTCTTTTTTGTCGTAAACGCCTATCTTTTCCAGCAGATATTCAAAAATACAATCGTCCGTCGCTTCGAATGAACCGGTTCTTATGTACTGGTCTATTCTTCTTGCGGCATTCTTGCCGTCGCGGTTTGAATCGACTATGCTGAGGGGGCCGGTAAACGCATCGCCGCCGGCAAATACTCCAGGCATATCGGTCATATGGGTAAACCCGTCCGCTACGATTATTTTGCGCTTATCAGTTTTAATCTGCGGCGCATCTTTTAAAAAATCGAAATCAGGAACCTGCCCTACCGCCATAATAAACGAATCGCATTCCATGTCAAAATCGGAACCGGGGACTTCTACGGGGCTTCTTCTGCCGCTTTCATCCGGATCGCCGAGTTTCATTTTTCTGCACCTTACGCCTTTAACCGCCCCATTTTCTTGAATAATACTTATAGGATTAGTCAAAAATTCAAATTTAACGCCTTCTTTGATGGCGGTATCTATTTCATAAGGTGCGGCTGGCATTTGTTCTCTCGCCCTTCTATACGCGACGATAACTTCTTTGAATCCTAACCTTATTGCGGTCCTGCAGCAGTCTATAGCTACATTGCCGCCTCCCTCTATAATAACCTTCCTGCCCGCTTCAACTTTATTCCCAAGGGAAACATCCCTTAAAAATTTAACACCTTCATAAAAACCTTTAAGATTATCATTCTCTCCGGGCAGTCCTATATTTTGTCCTTTGTGGGCGCCGACTGCAAGGAAAACAGCCTTAAAATCACGGTCGAAAAGATCCTGTATAGTAAAATCAGTTCCGAGTTTTTGATTCAATTTATAATCGATTCCAGTGGAAAGGATATAATCGATTTCTTTATCTAAGAATTCTTTCGGCAACCTGTACTTTGGTATGCCGACATTCATCATTCCACCCAAAACGGGCAACGCTTCAAATATTACAGGCTTATAACCCATTAAACGCAAATAATATGCGCAACTTAAACCGGCTGGGCCGGAACCAACGATTGCCACTTTAATCCCATTGTCTTTTATTGCGAACTTCGGTTTAATATCGGAATAAAATTCGTTATCGGCAGCAAATCTTCTGATTAGGCATATGTTAATAGGCTCATCGACATTAGCTCTGCGGCAATTATCCTGACACGGATGGAAGCAAGTTCTTCCCAAAATACCGGCTAATGGAGTATTTCTTCTCGCAGATTCGAGCGCGTCCTCAAATCTGCCGTCCCTTACCTTTTCTATCCAGTTTGGAATATCAAGTTTAGATGGACAGCCGTTAATGCACGGAGCGGTTACCTTGGTTATATAATCCCCTTTAGGGATAATTTCTTTATTTATTATCGCGTTTTCAAAATCTTCTCTAAAATTATCGATTAGTTCGGTAACGGCTAATGGTCCAATAGTTCCCACGGTACATTTGGAAGACGATAAAACCCATTCGCATTGATTCCTTAACCTATCCAAATCTTCTAAAATAGCACGGCCGTTACATATATGTTCAAGGATTTCGGATGCAATAGAAGTTCCAATCGTGCACGGAGTACAAACGCCGCAAGAAACTTTTTGAAGCTCTTGCATGTAACATCTTGCTAAGTCAACTTTATTATCACCGTCGTCAAGTAAAGCTACACCTTTCCAATTGAGTATGGAAGATATTTCGGCATGACCCGTTCTTTTAAAAAATGAAATATCTAATTTTGAACCAATTTTATCTATAATTTTCATATAATAATCTTTAATTAATATATATGATATAACGAAATTTAATTTATAATTTTAATATTTTACCTGTCAACTTCTCCAAGCAATATGTCTACGCTGCCCATGATCGCTATTAAATCGGCAACCATATGCCCCTTAACCATTATATTTAAAGCGCTTATATTGCAGAATGACGGCGGTCTGACCCTCATTCTATACGGAAAAGCCGAGCCGTCGGATACCATATAAAAACCTAATTCTCCCCTAGGATTTTCTATGGAAACGTAAACCTCACCTTTAGGAGGTTTTATGCCTTCAATTCCGTATTTGAAAAGAGAAATCATCCCTTCCATCGTCGTTAACGCCCTCTTCTTGGGAGGAATAACATACTGGGGATATTCATCGTAGCTTAAATATTCTCCCTCTGGAACATTCTCTACCGCCTGCGAAATTATTTTAAGGCTCTGACGCATTTCTTCGATTCTAACTAAATACCTGTCGTAAACGTCTCCGGTTTCTCCCGTAGGTATTTCAAAATCGAAATCTTCGTAAGACGAATAAGGATTTGCTTTTCTTACGTCGTATTTTATGCCGCTTCCCCTGAGCGACGGTCCGGTTAATGCGAAATTTATAGCATCTTCGGCAGAAATTATTCCTAAATTTTTAGTCCTTTCTAACCATATTTTATTTTTTGTAAGCAGAGCTTCGTATTCGGAGATTTTCTCCGGAAAAATTTTAATAAAACTTCTTGTTTTATCAAAAAAATCTTTATGCGCGTCCATTGCCAGGCCGCCTACGCGGTAAAAGGAAGGCGTCATCCTCGCGCCCGTAACCGTTTCTATTATATCCAGTATTAACTCTCTTTCGCGGAAGCAGTATAAAAACTCAGTCAAAGCGCCAAGGTCCACGGCATGCGTCGCAAGCCATACCAGATGGGAGCTTATCCTCGTTAACTCCGCAAGAATAACCCTCACATATTCGGCTCTTTTGGGCGCCTTAACTCCGCAGAGTTTTTCCACCGCAAGTATATAACCGAGATTATTGGATGCTCCAGAAACATAATCCATTCTGTCGGTAATAGTTTCCGCCTGATGATATGTCCTGAACTCCGCATATTTTTCCATACTGGTATGCAGATAGCCTATTATAGGCTCGGCATTAACGACGATTTCTCCGTCCAACTGGACTAAGACCCTCAGAACGCCGTGAGTGGCCGGATGCGACGGCCCGATGTTTAATGCAAATTTATCTGTTTCTATAAGAAAATCTTTATATTCGAACATCGCTTAAGTTGTTTTTAAGTATTGTTATATTTTTTCTATCTCGATATATCCCGGAGCATCCATTTTAATTTCTTCGGGCTCTGGTCTTTTTCTCAAGGGATAATCTTTAAGAAGCGGGTATCCGTCCCAGTCGTCGGGATTTAATATTCTTTTTAAATCCGGGTGATTTTTAAATTTCAGTCCGAACATATCATACACTTCTCTTTCAAACCAGTTTGCGGAATTATAAGCCGACGTCAAACTGGGATATTCCGTTTCGTCCGCTTTACTGTTAACCTTAACAAAAACCCTGAAATTATTTTTTATCGAATAAAAATTATAAATTACTTCTATTCTTTCGGGCTTTTTCGGATAATCCGCGGCGAATAAATCAGACAGCATATCGAACTCTAATCTTGAATCCGTTTTTAAAAATAATGCAAATTCAAGCAGGTCTTCTTTTTTAATCCGTATATGTACTTCGCCTTTAATGTTATCGGCCGAGACAATCACTTTAGGCTTAGATTCTTTTATAACCGTTAAAGCAAACATTACATCCATATCGTCGAAATCAATTTAGTTTAAATACGTATGCTATTTATATATATTATTTATATTTATCTTAGAATTTGAGGGGGGTCTTCGTGTTTGAGCGTCCCTTTCTCTATCTTTTCCTGGAGTTTTGTTATTCCGTATATCAGGGCTTCAGGTCTAGGAGGACAGCCCGGAATATAAACATCTACCGGAATTATTCTATCGACGCCCTGGACTATGCTGTAAACGTTAAATAATCCTCCCGACGAAGCGCAGTCGCCCATCGCTATTACCCACTTAGGATTGGGCATTTGGTCGTAAACCCTTTTAACCATAGGCGCCATTTTATACGAAACCCTGCCCGATACTATAATTAAATCTGCCTGCCTTGGACTGGACCTGAATATTAATCCTAATCTGTCGAAATCGTATCTTGAAGAAGCAACGGTCATCATTTCGATAGCACAGCATGCCAAGCCGAAAGTTGCCGGCCAAATAGACCACTTTCTACCCCAGGAAACTATTTTATCCAAAGAAGTCGTAATGATATTATCGCCTAAATGTTCTTCTATTCCCATTTGAGCGCCCCCTTAAGCCAGACATACATTAAACCTAAAACTAATATTACAATAAAAAAGAACATTTCGATAAAACCTAAAAAACCTAATTTAGAAAAAATTACCGCCCATGGGAATAAAAAAAGGGCTTCTACGTCGAAGAGAAGAAAAAAAATGGCGATAAGATAAAACTTAATATCGAATCTTACATGTGGCTCCCCGGTAGGTTCTACTCCGCATTCATAAGCCTTTAATTTACCGGATTCAAAAGTTTTTTTTCCTATGAAATTAGAGGCTATAATAGTAAATACGGCAAATAAAATTGCTATCGCAAGCATTATAAGAATAGGCAGAAACGAATTCAAGAAAACTCCTTCAATTTTTATAATTTTACAATATGATATATATCATATGAAATATATCATATGAAGCCCGTTTAATCAACAAAAATATTGCCCCCAAATAACTATTTAGAAATTTATTTTCTGGATTAACGCTTCGCCATCTCCAGCGCGCATCAAAGAAATGCTTTGATAAACGCGTGCTTGCGATATGGCTTTTCAAGCCTCTTCGGCACGCAAGGGCGGCATGCGCCCTTTAACGCGTGCCTTCTATATGTGAAGTCCTTTTAAGGACTTTCCCGCTTTCGCGGGAATCCAGTGTTATTTAATATTATATAACTTATAAATATTTTCTAAATCGGGATTAATATAGCCGTTAAATTTTATGTTGAATTAGGTAGTAGAGCAAGGTTCTGGTTCCGACCCCGGTGCCTCCCTTGGGGTTATAAGTGAAGCCCGTTTTTGTAAAAGCCGGACCCGCTATGTCGATGTGGCACCATTTAATTTTATCCGGCACGAATTCTTCGAGAAACATTCCGGCCGTAATAGCACCGCCGTATCTGTTTCCAACGTTTTTTAAATCCGCTATTGGACTTGAAAGTTTTTCTTTCATATTATCGTCGAAAGGCAGTTCCCACATCCTTTCGCCTGAAATACGGCTTACCGATATAATATTATTTATCAAATCTTTATCGTTGCCCATAACGCCCGAAGTATATTCTCCGAGCGCAATCACGCATGCCCCGGTTAGAGTCGCAAGGTCTATTATTTCATCTACTTCCAGATTGGAGGCAAATGTTAAAGCATCGGCAAGGGTCAGCCTGCCTTCGGCGTCGGTATTTTCTATCTCGATAGTTTTTCCGTTAAGCGCCTTAACCACGTCGTCAGGTCTCTGCGCCCCGCCGTCCGGCATATTTTCACATGCGGCTATAATGCCGTGAACCTCTAAATTTATATCGAAATCTTTAATGTATTTCATTATTCCGAGAACTGCGCACGCTCCGGATTTATCCGATTTCATGGTCGTCATAAAGTCCGCCGGTTTTAAAGAAAGGCCTCCGCTGTCGAAAGTTATCCCCTTGCCGATAATCGCAATTTTTTTATTTTTTTTAT
>JAKAKF010000188.1 GCA_021813595.1 bacterium | reverse complement strand
GTGCGGCGGGCGAGTTTGCGGGACTTAAAGTTATCAAAAAATATTTTGAGTTAAAAGGCGAAAACAGAAAAACCATATTGATTCCGGACAGTTCTCACGGCACTAATCCTGCAAGTTCGGTTCTTGCGGGATTCACTCCCGTAGAAATTAAAACAGGAAAAGCGGGAACGCTCGACGCCGAAGAATTAAAAAAGTTTATCTCAAAAGACGTCGCCGGAATTATGATAACCAATCCGAACACTTTCGGCATTTTTGAAAAAGACATAAAAAAAATTGCCGAAATTATGCATAAAAACGGCTCTTTTGTTTATATGGACGGCGCAAACTTTAACGCTTTTCTTGGAAATGTAAAAGTTTCCGATATGGGAATAGACCTGATACAGCTTAATCTTCATAAAACTTTTTCTACTCCTCACGGAGGAGGCGGACCCGGAAGCGGTGCGCTCGGCGTCGTAGAATCTTTAAGGGAATTCCTTCCCGTTCCTTATATTAAGAAAACCGCCGCCGTTACGAATAACGGAAAAAAAACATCGAATTACGATAAAAATTTTGACGCCGAAAATCAGCTTTACGAGCTGTCCGAAGACAGGAAGAATTCTATAGGTAAAATGACGCCTTTTTTATGCAATTTTGCCGTGTTAATAAGGGCATACGCCTATCTTCTTTCATTAGGGCGGGATAATATAGGTTCCGTTAGCGAAATTGCCGTGCTTAACGCGAACTACGTCAAGAAAAAACTCGGCAAAATACTATCCGGTTCGGACCCTTTTGAAGAAGGGTTGTGCATGCACGAATGCGTTTTTAGCGATAAATCGATTGAAGAAAGCGGAATATCCACTATAGAACTTGCTAAGATTTTAATAGATTACGGTTTTCATCCTCCAACGGTTTATTTTCCGAAAAATATACACGGAGCTATTATGATAGAGCCTACCGAAACCGAATCGATAAGAACTTTGGATAATTTTATAAAAGCGGTAAAAGAGATAAAACTTAAGACTAAAAAGTCTAAAGCGTCTAAGTCGCCGCAAAAAACTAAGGTCGGCAGGGTTAATGAAGTCCTCGCAAATAAACAGCCTATATTTAAGTATTGATAAAATATTTTACTTCTATCGATTAATAAATAAATTATGCTATCGTATTATGGTATAATTTAAAATAAATATATGACGCCTTTTAAATATTTTATAATGATTATAAACATGCGTAAACAATAATTTAATTAGAAAAAGGTGTCATTTTATCGTTAATTGTTTCTTTTAGTATGCGTAAAATAAAATCTGACACCTTTTTCAGAAAAATAGTTTAATTTCGTCGAGGTAAAATTATATGAACGTGAATTTTAAAGAAGTTAATTTTGAAGCCGCCGACGGCGGCGATATATACGGTTCTTTATTTGGTTCCTTTCCGGATACGGTAATTCTTGCCCACGGCAGAGTTTTTAATAAAGAAAGTTATTACGACCTCTGCGACGTGTTGTTAAAGAACAAAATATCTTCCCTGACGTTTGATTTCAGGGGATACGGAAATTCAAAAGAAGGAAGCGCCGGATTAAATGCATACGGCGAAGACATTATAGGAGCGATTAAATTTATGCAGGGATTAGATTTCGTGAAAAATATTTCTTTGTTGGGTTCGAGCATGGGAGGAGCGGCGGTTTTAAACGCGTCTAAACTTTATAAGCCTTCGGAAATAAAATCTGTAATAGCTTTATCGCCGGTATATACCGAGGGAATAGATTTTATAGACGTTCCAATCCACTATATAGGCTCGAAAGAAGAAAAGTTTGCCGACGGCATTAAAAAAATGTATGCAATGACTAAATCTTCCAAAACCGTTCATTTTTTCAACGGTTCGGCGCATGCGCAGAATATTTTTGCGACTGAAGCCAAAGAGGAGCTAATTTCTTTAATTATTTCCTATATTAAAGACGGAAACTCAAGCGCGGGAAAAGCGTAAACGATAAACTAAGCAAACCGATAAATTATGCCCGCTATTATTTTCGTTTTTTTGGTTATATTGTTGCAGAGGGCCAATACCAACCTTATACAGTCTATTAATCCGTTATTCGTAAGATACGTTTTAGGCAAAAATCTTTTTTACGTCGGAATTACTACTGCGGTTTATGCAGTAAGCACTCTTTCCGTGAGGTATCTTGTAAGTATACGGATCAAGCCCCAGGCCGTTTCAAAGTTCGTAATAGCCGGACTTTTATTGTTTTCGGCGGCGATACTCGGATATTTTTTTTCGACGGATTACGCCGAATTTTTAATATTCGTAATCCTATCAGGTTTTGCTACGGCGATAATAATGCCGTTTCTTTTGTCTTTAGTTCATTTAGTTTCGGAAAAATCCGCAATAGAAAAAAATCTTACTATATATTCTTTAATGCTTAGTCTTGCGCTTGTTTTCGGGCCGCTTTTAAGTTCGGCGCTTCTTACCGTTCTGCCTATACGCTGGATTTATATTATGCTGAGCATTTTCGGGATAACCGCGTTTTTCTTTGCGCTGAAAATTCATTTAAAGAGCAAAAGCGTAATTAAAGAGAAACTTAGTGAAAAACCAGACATGCAAGATTTAAATAAAAATTCCCAAAAATCTGCAAAAGGCGGTTCCGTTTCTTTATTATTTAAAAACCGCGGATTTCTGGAAGTAATTTTCTATAACACGTCTTTTAGTATCGCCTTTGCTTCGGTAGTAGCCTTAGGCGGGGTATTTGCAAGAGATAATTTTCACCTTAAATATTTTGAAATAACCCTTTTATTTTCCCTGTTTTTTATTTCGTCTCTTATAACCAGATTAATTCTGCTTTATTTTACTAAAAAAGCCAATATAAAAAATAAAACTAAAATTTTAAATATATCCATACTGATATCAGTTCTGTCTTTCGCCTTGATGGTATTTTCAAAAAATATCGGTTTTTACGCATTCGGGCTGATAATATTCGGAATACCCCATGCGCTTATTTTTCCCATAGGCACTATGAGGATATCGGAAACCGTCGATATGAAGGATATGGTAGCCGCCAATACCATATATCAGTCAAATTTCGACTTGGGCGGTATAATCGGGCCGTTTTTTCTTTCCTATATAGCGGGCATTTATTCTATAAGGTTTGTTTTCGGTATAATAACCGTTTTTCTTATAGCGGTTTTTGCGGCAGGTAAATATATTAAACAATAAATTATTTTGCATTTTTTACAAAAATTGTATAAAATAACTTAATTTTTCGACATTCAAATTACAAATTAAATTATAAAATTATTTAAAATGGAAGAACTGAAAAAATTAAGAAAAGAGATAGACGATATCGACAGAAATTTAGTCGAACTTCTTAACAAAAGAGGAAAAATTGCCCTGAAAGTCGGGCATATTAAATCGTCGAACAACAAGGCATACTACAATCCGTCAAGAGAAGGAGAGGTTTACAGGAACGTAATAAGCTATAACGAAGGGCCGTTAAAAGACGAACACCTTCAGAGTATTTTCAGGGAAATAATCTCAGCGTGCATTTCGGTTGAAGCGGGTATAAGAATAAGCTATTTCGGTCCCGAAGGAACGTTTACGCACCTTGCGGCGATAAAAAGGTTCGGCACTTCAAGGATGTTAATGCCCGTAAAAACCATCCCGGAGGTTTTTAATTCCGTTTCCAAAGGTCTTTCCGAATACGGCGTCGTTCCGGTGGAAAACACTATCGAGGGAATGGTGAACGCTACGTTCGATATGTTCGTAAACTCCGACGTGACGATAATAGGCGAAGAAGTTATTCCCATAAGCCATTTTCTTTTTTCGAAAGAAAACGATATTAAAAATATTAAAAAAATATATTCCCATCCTCAGGCTTTCGGGCAGTGCAGGAATTTTCTGGAAGAAAATTTTAAAAACGCAGAGCTTATAGATGCTTTTTCGACGGCAGACGCCTGTATTATGGCGTTTAACGAAAAAGGCGCTGCGGCTATAGCTTCGGAAGCGGCGGGCAGAATTTACGGTTTAAACGTTCTTTTGCCGCATATAGAAGATTTCAGCAATAATTTTACAAGATTTTTAATCATTTCAAACGGCGAGAAAACCCATAAAACCGGCAACGATAAAACTTCTATTTTATTTTCTATAAAAAATTCGGTCGGAGCTCTTTTTAAAATATTGAAGCCTTTCTATGAAAACGAAATCAACATTACGAAAATAGAATCCAGACCGTCTAAAAAGTATAACTGGGATTATCTGTTTTTTATAGACGTAACATGCCACGAATCCGACGAAAAATTGAAAAAAGCTTTAAAATCCATCGAGGAATATACTATATTCGTTAAAATTCTCGGTTCGTACGAATCTGCCGCAAAAAATATATAAGCAATAAAAAAAATAAAAATATGCCGAATAAACTAAAAGAAAATTTAGAAAATAACGTTTTCGTCTATACCTCTGAATTATCGCCGGAAAGAGGCGCAGACCTTTCAAAAATGAAAGATAATTACGGTTTGCTTAAAGACATAATTACGGCTTTCAATATTACCGACAATCAGGGAGCAAATATGAAAATGTCGTCTCTTGCCGGTTCTATTTATATAAAACAGAACGGAGGAGAGCCTATTTTTCAGCAGACGTGCAGGGACAGAAACCGCATGGCTTTAGAATCCGACCTGCTTGGCGCCGCGGCATTCGGAGTGCAGAACGTTCTTGCCTTAACGGGCGACTATATTTCGTTCGGCGACCATAAACATGCAAAAGCCGTTTACGATATCGACTCCGTTAATTTAATAGAAATAATAAAAGGGCTTAATGCCGGAACGGACATGAACGGCAATAAGCTTAACGGCCGTACTAATTTCTATATAGGAGCCGCCGTTAACCCTGAGTCGGTGCCGTTAGAACCTCAGCTTATAAAATTTGAAAAAAAAATTAGCGCAGGATGCGATTTTTTTCAGACTCAGGCCGTTTTCGACGTAAACAAGTTTGCAAAATTTTACGATTTTTATAAAAGTTTTAAAGAAATAAAAATTATCGCCGGAATTTATATACTCAAATCGGCTAAAACCGCACGCTATATGAATAAATTTATTCCCGGAATTTACATTACCGACGAGATTATAAACGAACTCGAAAACGCCTCCGACCCTCTGAAGAAAGGTATCGAAATTGCCGCAAGAACCGCAAAAGAACTTAAACCTTTAGTCCACGGAATACACGTTATGGCTTTCGGCATCGAAGATAAAATACCGCTTTTTTTACGGAATATGCTTGACATTTAGGGTTTAAAAAGTGTATAATTTTTAAAACACCGATATAAAAATTTTAAAAAAGGAAAAAATATATTATGATGAAAGAAATCAGAATACACGGCAGAGGCGGACAGGGTTCTGTTACTATGGCATCCATACTCGCCCTCAGTTTTTTCGACGACGGAAATTACTGTCAGGCATTTCCTTCTTTCGGTTCCGAAAGAACCGGCGCTCCCGTTCAGGCTTTTGCCAGATTTTCGGATAAACCTATCAGGACGAGGCATCAGATATACGAACCTGATTTCGTTATAGTTCAGGATATAACCCTTCTTAAATCGGTTCCGGTTTATAAAGGCATTAAAGACAGCGGCAAAATTCTTATAAATTCGGAAGCGCCCGTAAAAGACGTAATAAACGAACTCGGCGGAATTAAAGAAGATACGGTAGTAATGTTTCCGGCTTTAAAAATAGCTATGAAGATTTTAAACAAGCCTATAGTAAATACGACTTTGCTCGGCGCATTTTCCGCATTAAGCGGCGTCGTTTCCATAGATTCGGTAAAAAAAGAAATAGAAAACAGATTCGGTTCAAAATTGGGCAAGTTAAATGCCGAAGCGGCGCAGACAGCTTATAACTATATAAAAGGAGATAAAAGTGGATTTTAAGGTCGGAATAATTTCTATGCCGGGCGCGGCGCTTTCCAACAAAACAGGTTCCTTTGCCAACGAAACTCCGGTATTTAAGCATAAAACATGTACGGGATGCAATCTCTGTATATATTTCTGTCCGGAAGGCGTTATTTACGGCGATAAAAAAACTAAAATTTACGATTTCGATCCGGATTACTGCAAAGGATGCGGAATTTGCGCCGAAGAATGTCCGGTCGACGATATAGAAATGGTGCTTGTCGAAAAATAATTTTAAAAGTGGACGCTAATAAATAAACTTAAACGGTGGATATAATATGAAACAAGTTTTGGAAGGTTCAATGGCTATAGCGGACGGGGTCAGAATGGCGGAACCGCATGTTATCTCGGCTTATCCGATTACTCCGCAGACGCACATAGTCGAACATCTCTCTCAAATGGTTGCCGACGGCGACTTAAAAGCGGAATTTATCATGGTTGAAAGCGAACATTCCGCCGCTTCCGTAGTTCTCGGCGCCAGCGCTTGCGGAGTAAGGACATATACCGCTACGGCGGCGCAGGGCTTGCTGTATATGGAAGAAGTAATTTATAATATTGCGGGTATGAGGCTTCCCGTCGTTATGACGTTAGCCAACAGGGCGATTTCGGCGCCGATAAATATATGGAACGATATGCAGGACGCTATGGCTATAAGAGATACGGGTGCGATTATGCTCGTAGCCGAGAATAACCAGGAAGCCTACGACATGCATATACAGGCTTTTAAAATAGCCGAAAACAGGGACGTTATGCTTCCGGTAATAGTAAACGTGGACGGTTTTGTATTAACCCATACTTTTGAAGTAGTAGAAACCATAGACGGCATCGATAAAGTAAAAGAATACCTTCCTCCTATTAATATGGAATACAAATTGGACGTCGAAAATCCTTATTCTTTCGGTACGCTCGGAGAGCCTTCGGTTTATATGGAATCGAGATACAATATGTATAACGCGATGAAATATTCCGCCGGCGTAATCACAGACGCCGCAAAAGAATTTAAGGATATGTTCGGCAGATTTTACGGAGGATTGACGGACGCTTACAAAATGGACGACGCTCAGACCGTAATAGTCGCCATGGGTTCGGTTCTAGGCACTATAA
>JAKAKF010000214.1 GCA_021813595.1 bacterium | reverse complement strand
CGGCAATGTTAAATTAAAATTAAAATCTTAAAATACTAAATTAGCATTGATAAGTGGTGCACTTAACACTGCCGATGTGGTGTATTTTAACACTGCCGATAACAATTTTCAGCAAATAATAATAAAATAGTTTTAATATCATATATTTTTATGATATAATTAAAAAAAGAAAATAGATAATTAATACAGGAGAAATAAATTGGAAATCATTGATACACTAGCTTATGCAAAACGACTGATACAAAGTGGAGTTCCAGAATCTCAGGCTGAAATTCAAGCTGAGACTTTGTCTAAAGCTTTGTCCGAGGTTTTATCGAATAATGTAGCTACTAAGCTTGATATAAAAGAATTAGAAACTAAAATGATTAAATGGTTTGCCGGTGTCGTTATCGCTCAAACAATTACAATAGTTGGAATTGTTGTGGCTTTATTAAAACTTTTACATTAATAACCTAACTTCCCCAACCTTTTTATACACCACATAAATAAAAATAAAGGTGTCAAAAATAAAAAAAAAATAAAGAAAAGAATAAAGGTGTCAGATTTATTTATTCTCTTACTCCCGTCTGCTTTGCCGGTTTTTTCTTTTCCCCCGCTGTTATTCCTATAATTTTTAATTATGCAACCTGAATTATTTATTAATTTTATTTTTATATTGACAAAACTTATGCTATAATAAACATAAGTATATAATTTTATATAAAAATTATAAAATAAATATTCAAATATGTCCGACTTAGATTTTAATTTTAAATACGACAGAACGCTTAAGGACATATTAAAAGCGGTACCGAAAAAGTTTGTAGAAATATTGACCGGCAGAAAAGCTCTTGATTTTTTAGACACAAATTTTCCCAAGGTAGAAGAATTAAAAGCAGACCTCTTGGTTAAACTGGAAGACGGAGGCATATTCCATTTAGAATTACAGACTTCAAACGACCCGAAGCTGCCTTTAAGGATGCTTAAGTATTATACGCATCTGTATTCTACGTACGGGATAGAACCTATTCAGACGGTACTATACATAGGGCAAGGTTCTATGTATATGGGTTGCGGTATAGAAAAAAGCAATCTATCCTTTAAATACATGTTAAAGGATATAAAAGATATAGACTGTTCCGAGCTGTTAAATTCAGACGATTTAAACGACAATATATTATCGATATTGTGCAAAACCGACGATGCAGTAAAGTTAATATCGGAGATAAGGGATAGATTATCCCGCATTAAAAACAAGAACGAACTTGAAGATTATAAACTTAAGCTTACAAATCTTTTGCATCTTAGACCAAATTTGATTAAAATAGTAAAAGAGTTGGAGGAAACTAAAATGCCCATAACGATTAATCTGAAAGAAGACCCTTTTTACCTGGAAGGAAAGGCCGAAGGCAAGGCGGAAGGCAAGGCTGAAGGAAAGGCCGAAGGAATGAGTCTTGTCAAACGCAATTATGTCGTAAATTCCCGTAAAAACCTAAATCTTACGCCTGAACAGATTGCTTCGATAATAAACGATACGGTAGAAAACGTTGTTATAATATTAAAAGAAGAAGGGATAGAATAGGAAATAAAGAAAATAAAGGTGTCGAATAAAGGTGTCAGATTTATTTATTCTCTAACTCCCGAAGTGTCAGAGGAAGTGTTAGATATTTCGTGTTAGTCTGATTTTTAAAATTAAAAAATTAATTGTTTTTTTTATTTTTTATTTCCTGCATTTTTTTGTTAAAATCTTTTTTAAACGGTCTTCCTTGCGAGCGTCTTTCTATTCTAATACCTATGATACGTTGAACTGCTTCTTCGAATATGGAATTTCCGGTTAACTGGCCGCGTTTTACGGAATCTCTTAAGAAACTAATTTCTTCGGGCGGGCTAGTTTCGCCAATGAATTTTTCATAATGTTTTAATCTTATTTCGCCAGTTTCGCCAAGACTTAAAAATACCTTATCTAAATCTAATATTCGTGCGTTTCCTTCTTCATCATTCATTTTTATTTTTTTAATTTCTTTTATTCCTATTTTTATATCTGTTTCGTCATTTATTCCATAAGTCATTCTTTCTGAAAAACTTGACCATTTATATTCGATAGGATGATTCACAATACCTGCCCTTATAGGATTTAATTCAATATATCGGCAGCAATTCAACAAATAATATTCTTTTTGAACCGGGCTTGATTTATATCTGCTTTCCCACAGGGTGCCTGTTCTTCCTTCCAGCATATTAAAGTAACGGGTAGTTCTTGCCGATAGGGTTTTCATAAAAAGCGGGACTTTATATGCGTCGTCCCCTGGTTGTAAAAGCAGATGTACGTGATTTGTCATAAGACAGTAGGCAAAAACTTTTATATCGAATTTCGCTTTTAATTCCAAAACATTATTTAAATATCTTTCATAATCTGAATTTTCCGCAAAAATAATCTGGCGGTTATGACCGCGCTGAATTATATGGTGCGGACAATTTGGCAATATTATTCTCATTTTTCTAGGCATTTATTTTATGTATTTTAAACTAAACTAATAAAAAAATAAATTAAAATAAATTAAAAAAATTCAATCAAATTTAGTTAATAATTAAAAATAAATTAAAATTAAGATTAAAAAATTAAATTTGTTATCGTTGCCATTTATAGCAATATTTATTATACTAATTTAATGTTAAGAAATTATTACAATAATATTAAATATATGTTAAATTTTTATTACAAAATCGTTACAAATCGTTTATCCGATTATAATTTTATTGCGTTTTTGTAGTTTTATAGTTTAAAAGATAATTTTTAGATATTAAAAAAATAAAATAACATGCAAACCTTATGCAAAACATTATGAAAAATGCAAAAGAAACGATGCTTGACAATGGCGTTGACAATAGCGTTAATAATAACGGAGTCAACAAAAAAGAAGTCTCGGAAGCTATATCTAATCTTTTGAATCCTAGTGAAATTATAGAAACTCATATATCCCGCGTTTATCTTACCGATAAATTTGCATACAAGCAAAAAAAAATCGTTAATTTTGGTTTTGTCGATTATACTTCCCTTGAAAAAAGAATTTATTTCGCTAAAAAAGAGCTGTCTTTAAACAGGCGGGCATGTTCCGGAATCTATTTAGACTTGCTGGAATTACGTAAAAAAAAAGACCGCTATTTCATAGGTTTTAAAGGCGGAAAACTCATAGACGTTTTAGTAAGGATGAAAAGGGTGGATACGGCTTTTTTTTTAAGCAGTATCCTTTCCGAACATGTTGGATTAAGTTATACGGATATAAATATAGACGATATTTTAGAAGATATTTTAAAAAAAACGGCAAAAAAAATATATTTATTTCATAAGAACGCCCGGAAATCTAAAAGAATTTCCAAATTTGGCGGTTACGATGTTTACAAGGCAAACTGGGAGGACAACTTTCAAACGGTAAAAGAATATATAGTATCAGCTGATAAGAAAAACTTAAGGGATTCTCATTCATTTTTTAAAAAAATAACAATAAATAAATCAGACATTTTTTCTTCCTTTTCTGAAGAATTTTTCAAAGATTTCTTTGCTTTTATAGAGTCTCTGCTTTCTTCGCGTTCGTTTGCCGAATTTATCCGCTTGCGCGCAGTAAGCGGTTTCGTAAGGGACGTTCACGGCGATTTAAGAATGGAACATATTGCCATTTTAGACCATAGCCGCGTTAACGGTATCTGCCTTATGGACTGCGTCGAATTTGACGAAAGATACAGATGTCAGGATATATATTTAGATATCGCTTTTTTGCTTATGGATTTTGAGTTTAACGGATATTTTTACGAATCGGTTAAATTTTTAGGTTACTATAAAAACTTTTTTAACTATTTAAAATATATAGCTCCGTTCGAGCAATACGAGCATTTAGTAATACCTCTTTTTAAAGCGTACAGGGCGATAGTAAGATGTAAAATTTCCCTTCTTTCTAAAGACTCCGGCGAGGACATGCGCTTGAAAGCTATGGAATATTTTAAATTAGCGGCTTTTTATCTTGCAACTGCACAAAAACCGGTCGTAATTCTTAACTGCGGTCTTTCGGGCAGCGGAAAATCGTCTCTTTCCCGTCTGCTTTCGGCATGGTTTTACGCCCGCGTTTTTTCTACGGACGAAATTAGGCACGCTTTATACGGTTCTGCCGAAAAGTCCGTAAAATATTCTGCAGAAGCTAATTTTGAAGTTTACCGAATTATGCTCAAAGAAGGTTTAAAAGAATTTGAAAAATGCAGAAGCGCAGCGGACAAGGCGCTTAAAGACGATACGCATAATACCGCCGTAAATGACATAGGAGCCGTAAATACGCAAAATACATATAATTCGGCAAGGTCGGACGAAATTGAAGGCGTAAGCATAGGCGATGGCTTAAGAGGCATAAGCGGCGGGGTAGATTCAAATGGAAGCGTAGGCGGCGGTAGCGGCGGCGGGGTAATATTCGACGCTACCTTTTTAAAACGTTCTTACAGGGAAAAAATAATTAACGCTTTTAATAAAAAAGACTGCATTTTTATATTGTTATATTCAAAAATATACGATGAAAAAGAAGAAATTATATTGAAAAGACTTGAGAACAGAGCAGGAACGGCAGGAAAAAGCGGCTTAAACTTAAACTATTATTCCGAAGCCGACGTCTCCGTTTATTTTAATCAAAAGACTTATTTGGAGGAACCTTCGGAAAGCGAACTTAAGCCTTTGTCCGAACATTTAGCGGAAGCAGATGGCGTTAATTCCTTTTATTCATATGCCGCCGCTCATTGTTACATTAAAGTCGATGCCGCCGATGAACTGAAAGACAGATTTAACGCATTGATGAACAGACTGCAAATATGAAATTTATGCAAAAAATGTATTTATTGGGTTTTTAACTGGTGCCCCCGACCGGAATCGAACCGATGACCAAAGGTTTAGGAAACCTCTGCTCTATCCTACTGAGCTACGGGGGCATATTGTTTTGCCGTTTAATATACGGCATAAATTGATTTGCGTTACGGCTAAATATTATATATAATTAATACTATAAAATCAATTGATATAATAAGTATTGATAGAATTATAGCCTGGTATTATTAACTGCTATAATTATAATGCGCCCATAGCTCAGCTGGATAGAGCGTCAGACTACGAATCTGCAGGCCGGGAGTTCGAATCTCTCTGGGCGCACCATTAAAACCGCAGTAAATAAGCAGTTTTGCAGATTTCCCTCTTGACTCCGATATGAATTAAAATGTAAAAATTTTCCTACCTATTTCCTGCCATTGAGGTGAAAAAAATGGCTTCAATTTACAAAAAAAACAATAATGTGTGAATGTGTGGTATTACTGCGTAACCTACAGCGGTAAAAAATACCAAGGAAGCACTAAGGCAACCGATAAGCAATCCCGCAAAGCTTATTGTCGAGGCAAAGCAAACCGACATAGTAACCGCCAGTAGTGATTTGCAGCACCTTGCAAAAAATTACATCTGGAGATTTACGACGGGGAATTAATACCAAAGGCTAAAAACCAAAGACCTTAGAGGAAAGCACTTATGAAGCGGGCTTTTTCATATTGTTATATTATATCGCACCCTATTTTAAGTTCTTTTAAAATAATTATAGGCTTACTTAATAATTTAAATTGGAATTAATTATAACTAAAAAATTGTGATATAAAAACACATACCGCTTTTACGCCATATATTTATTGGTGTTTATTGGATTATAAAACTTACTATCTCCTTAAATTCAGCACGTTTAATTCTTATACCCCTATTTTGCCCCACATCGTATTGAAAGCCATTACCGAGTTTCAAATGGTGTGGTATAATAACATATAATATCAGCTGTTTAATTAATGATTATAAACCAATGACGCAATAATGCAAATAAAAAATAGTAAAAATAACAAGGGCAATTTAAAAGCCCGCCAGCTTATAAATCTTATAAAAAATAAAATCATTTACGTCCTGGGAGCTTTATTTTTTATTATGGCTCTATCCATTGCCGCTTCAATATGGCAGTTCGGGCTTGTTCCTTTAAAACATTATACCGTTGCAAATATAAAACTCCATTCAAAGTTTATAGATATAGACGAAAATTTGGATTTGCTCGGCAGAAAGATGTTTTTAATTATATATTATGAAAAAGTTAAACCTTTAAATTACCGAAATAAATTAAAGCAGACCTTAAACGAAACAGAAATACTCGTAAAAAAAATAGATTCGGGATATAAAAATACCGAAGCATTTATTAAAAAAACGGCACCGTATGCTAATTACGACCCCAAAATCGTAAAAATATTTGAAAAATCTTATTTCCAATGGAAAACTGTAGACAGACCTATATTTAAAAGATTTATAAAATATTCATCATACATTTCTGCAAGAACTACTTATGGAAGTTTTATATTGTTCAATCGTTCGTTTCATTCTTTGATTCTACCTTTAAAAACGCTTGTCAAAAACTTGCCGTATTTTGAACATATTTTTAATATTGACCTTTTAACATTTGCTATTGGAACCGTTTTTATCCTTATACTTGGAATTTTACTGGCATATTATCTTGATAAATTCTTTAATGCCATGAGAGAGTCCGAAGAGCTTTTTAGGACATTGGCGGATAATATGCCGGAAGGGCTTGATATGCATACGGAAAAATTTATATACGCAAATCCCTCATTGCAGGCAAAATTAGGCTACTCCGAAGAAGAATTAAAAAATATGTTTTTCTGGGATATATTAGCCGAAGAACATAAAGAAACCGCAAAAGACGCGATTAAAAAAGGTCTTGCCGATATTAATTATAAGCATTACGTCACGTTTAAAGTATTTAAAAAAACCGGCGAAGAATTATGGATGTATATTTATGCAGGTCCGGCAATATATAAAGGGAAAAGAGTAAGAATTGCAACTTTTACCGACATTACCGAATTAGTCCAATTAAGAAAACGGCTCGAAAAAGAAAAAGAATCTTATAAAAATATCTCCGAGAAAGACGACCTTACCGGCATCTTTAACAGAAGGAAGTTTAAAAGCTCTTTGGAAAGACAGATCAAAATAGCTTCCAGATATAAAAGACCGCTGTCTTTAGTAATGTTCGACATAGACAGGTTTAAAGAGATAAACGATAACTTCGGCCATCAGGCAGGCGACTCCGTTCTTCGCGAATTAACCGC
>JAKAKF010000222.1 GCA_021813595.1 bacterium | reverse complement strand
GAAAACTATGCCGAGAGCTTTAAGGGGTTTATTTTCGGTTAAAGCTTTTTTAGCATTGCCCGTACTTAGTTTATTCATAATGTAAGATATTGAAATATACTAAATAAAATTTATTGAGTTTATTTATATTTAAAATTATATAAAATCCTTATTATATTACATTTTAAAAAAAATGGAAGAAAATAATAGCGAAAAAAACGAAAAATATTAACGATATTAACGATATTTTACATTTTTTACATTTATTTAAAATTAGGATATAATTTAAAAATAATTCAATAAGTTAATATTATAATAATTACAATTATAAAAATGGATAAAATCGGGCGTAACGCAAGGCAGAATGTACGCAAGCGGAATAAAATGGCTAAGACGGGTTATATCGGTAAAAACGGATTCAGTCTTATAGAAATAGTTTTTACGATTATTATAATCGGACTGGCTATGGGCGCGATAACCGAAAGCTTCATCGCCGGTTCGGCAAAGAGCATAAACATTGTAAACGAAGAAACCGCCCTAAACTTAGCTAAACGGGAAATGGCAGCGCTGAATTACTGCAGGAACGGGGGAACGCCGCTCAGCGGAGTATGCAGAGCGTTTAATAATACCGTAGGCGCATGCGACAGCGGCAATCCGGATACTTGGAATTGTCCGTCAACCTTCTATGTTACGCCTCAGGGTCCGACCGTTGTAAACAACGAATGTTTTTACACAAAGATAACGGCAAGCAACGTTGATTTTACAGATACTAACGGAAACAGAACTATTAGCGGAAGTTCGACCAATTTTATCCAGACCATAGTTCAAACCGGCTGGTTTGCGGCAAACGGCGGAGGAACTTCTTGTCCGGCGGCTCCGGCAAATTACCCCTACGTGACTCTTTCGACGGTTTATGCGGATTATTAACGATTCGTCATTCCCGCGAAGGCCGGAATGACGACAGGGCTTTCGCAGGAATGACAAGGTATATTCTTAAATTTTTATGAAAATGATAATTAAGACTTTGAATAGTATTAAAAAAAATAGGGATGGGTTTACGCTTATAGAATTAGTGATGACGATTCTGCTTATCGGCATCTTGTCCATAGGGCTGTATCAAGTAGTTATGTGGGGGATAAACGACTATATGACCAATGAACAGTATCTCCATTCAAACAATTCGATGACGCAAGCAATGGCTACGATAAGGAGAAATTTGGAGAATGCTGCTATGCCGCCGACGCCGACTCAAAAATTTTCCGTATCAGGCGTATGCCCATTTAATAAACCAACAGATGAGCCTTCACAAACTAATCCAATATGTGTTTTTAGCAGTTTTAATACGGGGGCTGGTTGCAATACGCAGGGAATTGGAAACGAAATATCTTTTTTTCAGTTAAATCAAAAAACGGGAAATTATGAACTAATAGTTTATTGCGCCGTAAATAATATTCTTTATAAGGAGGTGAACTCCGATGTACCGACGTCATATCCAGTTGCTGATAATATTAGCAGTATTATTTTTTAGCGCAATTTACGTAAATATCGGTTTTGTAAAACCCGTATATGCCGGAACCTGCTCTGCGCCGACGCAAAGCCAATTGTTGAGCATGACGACCGGAACGCAGGTTTATAATGCATTAAGCTGTTTATCTAATAAAAACCTTTACAGCCTTTTATATCCATTGAGTCCCAGCCAGACAAACAGCGTTCTTTCACTTTTAAGCGGACAACAACTAAATTCGGTTTTATCTATCTTGAGTCCGGCAGACCTGTATGGAGTTCTAATCCCGCTAAATTCCAGTCAGCTTAACGGAATTTTGTCGTCGTTATCCCCGAAACAATTTTATAATCTACTGCACCCGTTAAATTCGAATCAGTTATATTATCTGTTGAACACATTAACGAGTAGTCAACTTTATAAGCTGTTGAACTCATTGAGCAAAAAGGAGTTAAATAAATTATTATCAAAATTAACCGACGTCGAATTGTATCTTTTGCTTTCCAATCTTAATTCCAAGCAGTCGCTAAATTTAAATTGGCGAAATGATTTGCGGTATTTTTTGGGCGAAATTTTAAATAATATTGTTCAACCTAATCCCCAACCTGCAAGACCAAAACCGAAAGGTCCTGGCGGTCCTGGTACTACTTGCAAGCAGAACTCTTCAACCGGCGTATATAACTGCAACATCAATATTACGATAACTACTCAGGCGCCTAACGAGCCGTCGTATTCGCAATCGGGCGGGGTTTCCGTAACCGTAGCAAATCCGCAGTAAAATTAAAGGGGGCAGATTTATTCGCTTCGGCCGGCATAAAAGCTTCGTTTTTATAAACGTCAGCCTCCGCATCTTCACTCCGGACTGAGTTTGCCGGTTTAGCGAATAAATAATCGTGCTATTGAAAAAGGCGTCGGCAGCTGTTTAAGCAAAAACAATAGTTTTGTTGCCCGATTGTATTATTCTGTCCTCGACGAAAAATTTTACTGCCATTGCCAATACCGTTCTTTCGATAATTTTTCCTTTCTTTTTAAGCTCTTCCGCGTCGTCTTCGTGGTTAATCCTTATGACGTCCTGTTCTATTATGGGTCCGTCGTCTAATTTTTCATTAACGAAATGGGCGGTTGCCCCGATTATTTTTACGCCTTTTTCGTATGCCTGAAGATAAGGCTTGGCTCCCGGAAACGACGGCAGAAAAGAATGATGAATGTTTATTATCTTTTTATTGAATAAATTAATAAAACCAGGCGATAAAATTCTCATATATTTTGCCAGTATAATAAAATCAATATCGTATTTTGCTATTTCGTTTAAAATAAATCGTTCCTGTTTAAGCCTAAGGCTATCGTCGTCATTATCTGAAACGGCAAAATTTGACGGAATATATATAAACGGCACATTATAAAAATTTGCGACGGACGACAGGACTTTGTGATTTGACAATATGCAGCCGATATTCAAAAAAATATCGCCGGAACTCGTCTGCCACAATAACTCATAAAGGCAATGGTCTTCTTTTGAGACGAAAATTGCCGCATTTTTTTTAACGGAAGTATCGTTTAATTCATATTCAATGCCGAATATGCTCTTAAGTTCGTTTAATTTTATTTTTATATTTGCAAGATTTTTTTCGGCAAAAATACTATCCAGTTCAAAGACGATTCTCATATAAAAATGGGGATTTGTAACAGATTTAGCTGAATGCTGGTTTGATTCTACTATATTTCCGTCGTTTTCAAAAAGGACTTTTGAAACTGCGGCTACTATTCCTTTTTTATCAGGACAAGAAAAGATTAAAACTAATTTTCTATTCATAGTATTATTTTCTAAATTTTAAGATAAATAAAGAGTTTTGGTTACTTTTATCGAGTTGCTTCCGTCTGCATTGTTCCTGAAGTCAGCTTTTTTTGCCGATCAGCATAACTTTGTCGCCTGCCGCCGCTGCAAAAGTTTTTTCGGGATTTATTATAACCAGTTCATTTCTTTTTATTCCGACGGCAATTTCGTCTTTATTTTCTTTAAAAAATTTTATAACTTCTAAAAATTCTTTATTTTCTAAATTTCCGGGTAAATTTTTTTCTATGAGACCTTCTTTAAAATTTTCGTCTAAAAGCTGGTTAAAAAATTTAGAAGCGCCTTTAAACTCTATGGATTTAACAAGAACCCTGCTTGAAAACGAACCGGAGGAAAATACCTCGTTGATGCCTATTTCTTTAAAAGCCCTTTCAGTTTCTTTTTTAAAAATTAAAGCGATTATGTAAATATTTTTATATTGCGTCCTAACGTTTATGCCGGCTATTAAAGAGTTTGCATCGTCTTCGTCCGAAATAATGCACAGCTTGGCTTTATCGATGTGAGCTCTTGCAACCGTTTTTTCGTCCGTGATATCGCCTTTTATAAATATTAATTTACCGGTGTTTTCCGGCGATTTTTCGATATTTGCCACAAGAGTGACGTTGTCTTTCGTTTCCAAAATATCTTTCAAAGAAGATTTTATTAAACTGCTGTAACCTAGTATAACGATATGTTCCTTAAAAATATGGCTTTCCACGGTTCCAAATATCCTCCCTATTTTAAATTCAAACATAATAGAAGACACCGTCGCTAAAAAAAGACCTAAAATTCCTATTCCGGCAATCATTAAACCCATAGCGATAATTCTTCCGGCATCGTTTGTCGGCGTAACGTCGCCGTAACCTACTGTGGTAGCGGTAGTAACCGCCCAGTAAAATGATTTAAAAAAAGATATTTTTTCGTAACGGCTGAATAAGTAAGAAAAAATTAAAAGTATAGCTATAAGAAAAACAAAAATTCTTATTAAATCGGATTTATGCTGATTCGTTAATATTTTTAACTTACGAAAAAAAATTAATATGACGTTAAACATTTCTATTTAGTTATATAAAATTTTTTGTTTTTTTTAAAGATATTATAGCATAAATAATTGTATAATTATTATACTATCGTCAACAGTATTATAGTCGTCAAAAATTACTTTTAAATAATTTAGCTTTGCTTGTGCAATGCGGTATTAGTTGTATTAAGCAAACAGAAATTAAATATATCGTTCCAAATGAATTTATCATTATTATAACAGATTATTATATATTAGCGGAATAACGGAGATAAATCTTAATGATTACGATGATTACGTCAACGGAATTAAAACAAAAACTAAGATCGAAATATGCGCTGTTAAAAGACGACCTTCTTAATTACGATTCGTTTCACACCGCCAAGGAAATTTCTTTCTTTTACGATTCCATAATCGTCGAAGCTTTTTCCCTTATTAAAGGAAGAGACGGTTACTGTGTAGTGGCAGGGGGCAGTTACTCAAATTTAGAATTGTGCCCTTATTCGGACATAGATATAATGATTTTGACGGAAAACAGATTAAGCGGAGAGGATTCTGCAAGGGATCTGAAGGATTTTTTTTATTTATTCTGGGATGCGGGTGTAGATCTTGCGCAGAGCGTAATGACCTGCGCCGAAGCGGTAGAACTTATGGGCAGTGATTTGAATACCTATACGTCTTTTATAAATGCAAGATATATTGCCGGCAACAAGTATTTATTTGATAAATTTAAATCCGATTTTAAAAAGATAGATGCGAAATTAATTTTTTTAAAAGAAATAATGAAGAGCTTAAGAAAAAGGCGGCTTATCAATGTTATGACCGACAACGACATTTTTCTTCTTGAACCGGATGTTAAAGAGGCTATAGGAGGTTTGAGGGATTATTCTTATTGCGGATGGATATATTATCTTGGCGTTAAGGATATATTTCCTAATCCTGATGGAGGCGGAGAAATCCTTGAATATCAAAATAAATTTAAAAAGGCCGAAGAAACGGTAATTGCCGCGCTGAAAGCAAACAAAGCCGACACTTCTTTAAAAAAAGAGGATATAACGGATCTTTATGAAGGAAAAAAATTCATTTTAAAAACGCGCATTATGATGCATCTGCTTGCCGGAAAAAAAAATGACAGGCTTACTTTCGACGTTCAGGAGAATATAGCCAATGCATTTTATTATAAAGACGGCAAATTTTTAAATAAAATAGAGTATTTTATGCATGACTATTATTTAAATGCGAAAAACATACATAATATTTCCAAATTAATTATAAATATTCTGATAGAACCGAAGATTTTAATAAGTAAATATAAGGAAAAAAAACAAAAAGAAATAATTTTAGAAAATAATTTTTTTTTAAATAACAGTTTGATTGCGGTAAAAAACAAAGAACTATTTTTATCCGAATATAGGAATATTTTTAATTTATTAAATTTGTATCAAACATCCGGTTACAGATTAAATGCGGAATCCGTTAATTTATTAAGAATCAGCGGAAACAAATACGCCGCTAAAATTAAAAAAGGTAATTTTTCAAAAGATTTTTTTATAAATTTACTAAAGAATAAAAAAAGAGTATATCAAACGCTGCTGTTAATGCATGAAACTAAAATACTCGTCGCTTTAATTCCTGAGTTTGAAAAAATAGATTCCCTCTCTACTAACGACGTTTATCATGTATATACGGTCGATGCACATTCTTTAAACGGTATATATTATCTTGAAAATATGGCAAATTTTAAAGTAAACAACGAACTTAAAGAAATCTTTGAGGATTTAAGCCCGGAAGATATGCTTATTTTAAATTTTTCTCTTCTTCTTCACGATATCGGCAAAGGATATTCCGCTCATCACGAGTCCATAGGCTCAAAAATAGCAGCTAAAATTGCAAAAAGAATAGGTTTTAATTCAAATATTTCCGATGCTATAGAATTTTTAATTTTAAATCATTTCGTTCTTCCTCTTACTTCCGAAAGAAGGGATATCCATGATCCGTCAACTATTAAATACGTTGCCGGTATCGTTAAAGACGTAGAGCGCTTAAAACTTCTTTTTATAGTCAGTATTTGCGATTCTATGGCCGTTTCTAAAACAAGGTTTAATTCATGGAGGAAGATGCTGTTAGTCGAACTTTACGAAAGAACCTTGTCGTATTTAAAAAATACCGAAGAATATTTTAAAGACGACGCCTATTATATAAATAAAGTATATGAATACGCCGAAACGTTAAGAGGTAAAAACGGATATAAATTTCTTGAAAATATTAAGGATTTAAAAGAATTTATTTCGGATTTTATTAATAAATTTTATTCCCCAGGCAAGTACTTGGCAAGAGAAAGCAAGGAAAATATTTTGCTGCACTTAAAGTTGTTTTCGAAAATAACCGAATCCCATAGATTTAATTTCGTCGCAAAAATGCATGAAACTGAAGATTATTATGAAATAGTAATTTGCGGAGAAGACAATAAAGCAATATTTTCGGATATTACGGGAGTTTTATCGTATTTTGATTTTAATATATTGAGTGCGGATATAAACACGAGAAAAGACGGTAAATTCGTAGATACTTTTTTTGTAAACCATATATACAAAAAAGTTGACGGAGATATCGACTGGCACAAACTGAGAAAGACTTTTTTTAACGTTTTCAACGGAACGGAAAAATTGGAGGAAAAGTTAAAAAATAAAAGAAAAAGCGAAAGTTTATATGCAAAGAGCGGCCCCAGAGTTATAACTTCCGTCGAAATTTACAATAATATGAGCGATGAATTTACCGTAATAGAAATACAGGCTTTGGACAGGAAAGGACTTTTGCACGATATAGGAAAAATTTTTAATTCATTTAACATCGATATTTTTGTTTCTAAAATTACGACGCAGGGAAATAAAGTATATGATACGTTTTACGTTAAAAATTATCAAGGCGGCAAAATAAGAAATTTGCTTTTAATGAAAAAAATACAACAAACCGTTAAAGATAAGCTTTAAAATAACCGCCGTTTAATTTGACGCCGCTTAATTTGCTTGACTAAAAGTATTATGTTGTGATAAAAATATTAATTATGATGGATACTCAACTAAAAACAAAAACATTTGCGGAAATTTATGAATCGCAGGGACATTATTTAGAAGCATTAAATATTTATATAGACCTGCTAAAAGAAAATCCTTTTGACGAAGAATCTTTGAGCAACATAAGAAGACTTCAAAACTTAATTAAAACAGAAAAAGAAAACAATAATAAAAAAAGTCAAAAAGCAATATCTGTTTTAGAAAATTTTCTGCAGAAAACTTATGCCTACAAAAAAGGTTCCTCCCTGCTCTGAGTAAATATAACAATAAATAAAGTAAATAAATAGAATATAAAATAATCATAAGCCATGCTTAATTTGCCGGAACTTGCTTCAAATATAGCAGAAAAAAAAGCGTCGGGAATTTTAATTAAAAAGCCGGCAAATATCTTTTTTATCTCTAATTTTTCGGGAAGCGGATATCTGTATTTTTCGGTTTCCGGAGAAATTATTCTTTATACCGATGCAAGATATTCCGAAAGAGCCTCCAGAGAATGTTTTAAAAATGTTAATATAATCGAAATAAAAGAAATATTCAAGGATATAGCCTCCGACATATCTTCAAGAGCCGGTTTAAGCGGTTTTTCTTCTATACTGTTTGAATCGGATTATATTACTTACGATGAATACATATCGTTTGCAAAAGAATTGGGAAATAAATTTAATTTTATTCCCGCAGGCGGCTTTTTATCGAAAATCAGATCCGTAAAAGATAAAAAAGAATTAGACTATATAATGCAGGCAGTTTCCGTATCGGAAAAAGCCGTTATCGACATGCTTAAGAAAATTGTTTACCATAATGAATCAGACGGTATTTCCGAGAAAAAAGCTTCTTTAATTTATAAAAAAAATCTTTTAGATTTTTATTCTGCGGAATCATTTGAAACGATAGTGCTCTCCGGCAGAAATTCAAGTATTCCGCACGGCTTGCCTTCAGCGGATAAAATTATTTCAAAGCGCGGAGTTTTATTATGCGACTTTGGAGCAGAGATTAACGGATATAAGAGCGATGAGACGTTTACGGTTTATCTTGGAAAACCGGACAAGAAATTTTTAGACGTTTACGACACGGTTTATACGGCGCAGCAGAAGGCTATTTCAAAAATAAAACCGGGCGTAAAATTTAGCAGTTTAGATAAAACGGCGCGCGATTATATAGAAAAACGAGGTTACGGAAAATATTTTACTCATTCTTTGGGGCACGGCGTAGGATTAGACATACACGAATATCCGTACGTCGGCAAAAAAAATTTAGATACGGTTAAGGAAGGAATGGTGTTTACCGTGGAGCCCGGCGTTTATTTAGAGGGTGAATTCGGCATAAGGATTGAAGATATGTGTTATGTAGAACGCGAAGGAGCAAGGATTATAACCGGAATTAAAAAAAATCGGCATAGTATAGAAAGTTTGCTATAGATTTAAAATGCAGTTTTAAATTTAATAGTTGATTTTTATTCCGCTTTGTTTTAAATTAATTAATGCGTTGAAAATAAAAATAATATGCAAAAATAAATACTAAATATTAGTATATTAAAATTAAAATATTACATATAACGGAGGTTTTGCTAAGTGTATTCTACTACGGATTTTAAAAAAGGGCTTAAGATAGAAATGGATAAGGAGCCGTATGAAATAATCGACTTTCAGCATGTGAAGCCCGGCAAAGGCGGAGCGTTCGTCAGGACAAAGCTGAAGAGCCTTATTTCGGGAAAAGTAATCGACAGAACTTTAAGGGCGGGAGAAAAAGTTGAAACGCCAAATATAGAAGAAAAAAATATGCAGTATCTCTACAACGAGGGTAGCGATTTTATTTTTATGGACAACGAAACGTATGATCAGGTTCATATAGACAAAGAAGCCTGCGCCGAAAGCGCCGGTTTTTTGCTTGAAAATATAAACGTTAAAGTGCTCTATTATAACGGCAAACCAATAAATATAGAAACGCCCAATTTTATAGACGTTAAAATAACTCAAACAGAACCTGGTCTTAGAGGCGACACCGTTTCGGGCGCTACCAAACCCGCGACTTTAGAAACAGGATTAGTTATAAGCGTGCCTTTATTTTTAAACGAAGGCGATTTAATAAAAGTCGATACCAGGACTAGGTCTTATATAGAAAGAATAAGTGCCAAACAGTAAAATATCGGTTACCCGATTGTAATTCTATGAAAATATATCGTCTTGCCGGGTTAAAGGAGAAAATATGAATATAAAAGACATTAAAGATTTGGTTAAATTCATTAAATCTAATAAAATTAAAGAATTTTACTATAAAAAAGGCGACGAAGAGTTTAAAGTTACCCTTGATTCCGATGAATTTTATAAAGGCGGACGCAGAAATGCATTAATTGGAAAAAAAGAAGAGCGCGGCGCTCAAATTTCCGATTACGAACAAGAGGAGCTTGCTAACTTTGCTATAAGCAGGGCTAATATAGCGGCGGAAACCGATGCAGTATCGGCTAAAGTTAAAAATGAACGTCTTAAAGAGATAGTTTCTCCTTTTGTAGGCTCGTTTTATAGGTCGCCTTCTCCGGATAAACCGTCTTTCGTCGAGGTAGATTCTATAGTCGAAAAAGGAAGTCCTGTTTGTATAGTCGAGGCTATGAAAATTATGAATGAAATAGAGGTCGATATGAAATGCAGGATAGTATCTATTCTTGCTGAAAACGGACAATTGGTCGAATTTGGACAGCCTTTGTTTTTGGTAGAGCCTCTTTAATAAAATTCGGGGAATATAAAACTTTATATAAGTTATATAAAATAAGCTTAAAAAATAAGCTTAAAAACAGAAAATAAAAAAATAAAATATGTTTAGAAAAATTTTAATTGCCAACAGAGGAGAAATTGCGGTCAGAATCATAAGGGCTTGCAAAGAAATCGGCATAAAAACTGTTGCCGTATATTCAACTGCCGACAGGGACAGTCTTCACGTAAAATATGCCGACCAGAGTATATGCATAGGGCCTCCGCCTTCTTCTAAAAGTTACCTTAATATATCTTCGATTATATCTGCGGCGGAAATAACCGACAGCGAAGCCATACATCCCGGATACGGTTTTTTATCGGAAAATGCAAATTTTGCCGAAATTTGCGAGAATTGCGGCATCAAATTTATCGGACCTACTTCTTCAAATATGAATATGCTTGGAAATAAGCGAAATGCCAGAAAATTAGTCAAGAGCCTCGGCATTCCGGTCTTACCCGGCAGCGATGATATAGACGATAATGAAGAGGAGATTAAAAAAGCGGCCGAAAAAATAGGATATCCGTTAATCCTTAAGGCTTCTATGGGCGGCGGCGGAAGAGGCATTAAAATGGTTTTGACGCCGGCTCATTTATCTCAGGCTTATCATCAGGCAAGACAGGAAGCGCAGTCTTTTTTCGGCGATCAGGACGTTTATTTGGAAAAATTTTGCGAAAATCCAAGGCATGTAGAATTCCAGGTGCTTGCAGACAAGTACGGAAATGCGGTTTATCTTGGTGAAAGGGATTGCTCTATTCAGAGAAGACATCAAAAAATTATAGAAGAGGCGCCGTCTCTCGCCGTAAAATCCGCTGCAAGAAAAAAGATGGGCGCATTAATATTAAAAGTCGTAAAGGAAATAAATTACGTAAATGCGGCAACTTTTGAATTTTTATTGGATAAAAACGATGATTTTTATTTTATGGAAGTAAATACCCGCGTTCAGGTCGAACATCCCGTTACCGAGCTTGTTACCGGTATCGATATCATTAAGGAACAGATAAGAATAGCAAACGGCGACAGGCTTAAAATAAAACAGGAAGACGTTAAAATTAAAGGCCACAGCATAGAACTCAGGATTAACGCCGAAGATCCGATAAATTTTAAACCGTCGCCGGGTTTAATAACTAATTATATCAAGCCCGGCGGATTCAACGTCAGGGTGGACGATTTGGGATATTGCGGATATAGCGTACAGCCTTATTACGATTCGTTAATAGCCAAGCTTATAGTCCACGATTCTAACAGACTTGGAGCAATAAATAAAGCTAAGAACGCCCTGAACGAATTTGAAATAGACGGCATCGAAACAAATATTCCTTTTCTTAAAAGAATATTAAACGACAGCGATTTCATTTCCGGAAAAGTAGATATAGGTTACGTACAGAGATTTATCGAAAGATGAAAAATAATTAAAATTTATTTAAATTATATAAATTTTATGTTGCAAATATTTTAATAAAATTATTAAATAAATTATATATCGTATGCAATATATATTAAATACCGAATAATTTACGCATTATAGTTATTATATGTTGTAAGCATAAAAAGGCATTAACATAATATAATCATCTAAATAATAATAACAGGGATAGCAAAGGGGGAATTATGGATTTTCCAAAAGGCTTAAAATATAATTCGGAACATATCTGGGTAAAAGTAACCGGCGATAACGCTCTTATAGGGGTGACGGACTATGCCCAGGATCAGCTCGGAGACATTATATACGTCGATCTGCCTGAGGTAGGTTACGAACTTGAACAAAACGAATCTTTCGGTACTATAGAATCGGCTAAATCGGTTTCCGAACTTTATGCGCCGGTAAGCGGTCACGTGATCAGCGTAAACGACTCCTTGAAAGACGAGCCTGAATTAGTAAATGAAGAACCTTACGATGCCGGATGGCTTCTTAAAGTTAAACTGACTAACGAAGACGAGCTTAACGATCTTATGGATCAGGCGGCATACGAAGAATATTTGAAAAATTCTTGATGAGTTTCAACCTTATAATTTCAGGCGGACATTCCGGCAGTTTTAATATGTCCGCCGACCTTTTTTTATTAAATAAATATAAAACTGCGGACGCTTTTTCCGCAGATCCAACCTTAAGGATTTATTATTTTAATCCTCCTGCGTTATCGTTAGGTTTTTTTCAAAAAGATAAGAATATAGACGATAAAATTATCGAAAAAGCTAAAAGCAAGGGTTTCGACGTTGTTTCGAGACCTACCGGAGGCAGGGCGGTTCTTCATAAATCGGAAATAACATACTCGGTGACCGCATCTTATAAAAACGGAATTTTTGCGGGTAAGCTTATTGAAACTTATAAAAAAATAAGCGAGTTTCTGTATCTTTTTTTTATCAAACTTGGATTAAAACCGGATAATGGGAGTTGTCATAGTATAAATATAAATAGGAATAAAAATAAAGAAAATAATAAAAACGACAGGAATAATTTTAATTGTTTTCTTAAAGCTCATTCTTACGAAATAACGTTCGGCGGAAAAAAAATTTGCGGCAATTCTCAGAGAAGAAACGATTCTGCGTTTTTACAGCACGGTTCTATTTATGTAGATTACAAGCCGGAGGATCACATCGAAATATTCGACGGCGACGGCCGTGGCGATCATAGCGAATATTTTAATAATATTACCGGCATCCTACAGGAAATTAATAGAAGCAAAGAATTAAATAAACCGTATAAACAAAGCACCGAAGAATTAACCTTTGATTATCTTTCCGAAATTTTAGCGCTATCATTTTCCGAAGCCTATAATTTAGAGCCCGTTATTTTGCAAGAAAATATTTTAGAATAAAAAATATATTTTTGCCTAAATTTTAACCAATAATTTATATATATTAAAAATTGCCTAATTTTTAAGCATATAAATCCTGCTTTAATTTAATATTTAAACTTACAATATCTTACTTTTTCTATTCCTTAATCGAGACATTTCCCCGTTTTAATCATTGCAAACAAAATAAATTATTTATTTTGAATATTTGGCATAAATTTTGCTAATTAAAAAGAAAAGTAAGTTGTTTTAAAATTTATTTGAACTAAAACATTTGAATTTATCAAGCATATTTAAAAAAAGAAAAAATAAAAATTTAAGAGGAGAGATCATGAAATTTAAATTTAGAGGATTAATTTTAAGCGCTGTTTTTTTTACAGTAGCGCTATTTTTATTAATGCTTACCGTACAAAAAAAAGTTTATGCGGCAAATGCCGTTTCTAATGCAGATAGTATAAGCGGAAGTTTAAAAATAGGAACAAGCGCAAAAATAAAAAAAATAGAAAAAAAATTAAACAAGGCTTTAGTGGAAATTCAGTCGATTAAAAAAGAAAACAAAGCGCAAAATTCAGGGAATTATTTTTCTAATATCCAACTTCTGGGGACGTTGATAGCTTCCTATACCTATAACCTTGCGAAACCGGAAGCGTTAAATACTCCGTCTTCCTTCGAGGGAAACGGCAACTATGGCGATAACTGGCAGCCCGACGGCTTTGCGGTAAATAACGCAGACATAACTTTGAGACGTTCTCCCGGAACTTCTTCAGACCCTTACGGCGTTGGTTTCCATATTTCTTTGGATTTCGGACAGAATATTCAGTTTTATAAATCATATTACGGCGATACGTCATATTTTACGACGCCTTTCGAAGACAGAACTCCATACGATGTAAGAAAGGCATATATAAATATAAACCTGCCGGTAGGGAGCGGACTCGATATTCATATCGGAAAGGAAAACGAACTTTTGGGATTCGAGGCGTTTAACCCTATAAGGAACTGGAACGATACGTATTCACTGCTGGATGCCGCGGAGCCTGCAACATTAACGGGCGTGTTTTTAACTTATAACTTTATACCGGCTCTTACTTCGACGCTCGGAATAGCAAATACATACAACTCCGCCGTTCCTATCGACAATCTGCCGGTTATAGAGCTTAACGAAAGTTATGCGGCTACGAGCATGCTGACGTTTAATGGAGGATTCATTTACGGAGAGAACAGCTATATGGTGGGTACTAACGGACAGCTTTACGAAGACAACTTGAATAAAAGTTTTTACGGCTATATCGACGGCGTATTAAGCCCTAATCCCGACTGGTCTTTCGTTTTAGACTACGAACTCGGCTTAGGCGGGGGAATAAACGATTCCGTGCTTAACGATAACGGTTTAACGGCGGGACAGGTTGAATATCCGGCTTTAGTCCAAACCTCAAGCAATACTTACGATAAATCACGATTTTACGGCATAGCGGGTTATATACACCATCAGCATAATTACGCCTTCGGACAGATTGCCGAAACTTTGAGAGAGACCGCCGCATACGACCAGAACGGCATGTGGGAGATGACCAGCACTCCTGGAACAGGCTATACATATATCGACTCTACCCTGACTTTTGCATATCAGCCGTCTTTTAAAAACTTTAAAGACGTGCAGTTCCGATTAGAACTTGAACATCAAGGCGCTAACCATAATGTATATTTAGATTCAAACGGTTCGCCGACGCACTCTCAGCAGAACACCGTAAACTTAATGATTCTATACAGTTTTTAAAGGTGTCAGATTTATTTATTTACTTACTCCGGACTGGCTTTGCGAGATTGAACCGCCTAAAAAAATAATATGAAAAGGAGGTGAAATTAAAAATGAAAAAAATAGAGGCTATAATTAAGCCTTTTAAAATAGACGACGTCAAAGAAGCTTTGAACGAAATAGGAATTCACGGAATAACCGTTACGGAAGTTAAAGGTTTCGGAAGACAGAAAGGGCATACGGAACTTTACAGAGGAGCGGAATATCGGGTAGATTTCGTGCCAAAAGCTAAAATGGAAATAATCGCTTCCGACGACCAAATTTCAAGCATCGTAGAAACGATAGAAAAAAGTGCTAAAACCGGCAATATCGGCGACGGAAAGATATTTATATCGCCTGTAGAAGAAGTTGTGCGCATTAGAACCGGAGAAAAAGGAGAATCCGCAATCTAATTAATATCGCTTTAAAATGCAATATGCAAAATTATTAAATTTTTAGCATATCTATGGAGAGAATGCGCAGTATCTTAAAAATAAAATATTAAGGAGGAATGGGAAATTATGGATCTCATTAAGAAATTAAAAAATTTTAAAATACCTTTAATATACGGATGGTCTTTATTAGGAGGACTACTTTTGGTTATGTTTTCCTGGGTAAGCCCCGTATTTGCAGCTGGCTCTAAGGTTCCGGCTTTTAACAGCGGAGATATAGCTTGGGTGCTTGCTTCATCCGCATTGGTTTTAATAATGACGCCTGGGCTCGGTTTCTATTACGGCGGTATGGTTAGAAGAAAAAATGTTTTAAATACAATTTCGCTCAGTTTTATTGCTATTTGTACGGTAAGTATTATATGGATCTTATGGGGATACTCTTTGGCATTCGGCCCCGATTCTTTTGGCGGAGTAATAGGAAGCCTGAAATATATAGGTTTATTTGCCATGAAAGAAACGCAGCATTCAAGATACGACGGCAAGATTCCTTCCTATATTTACGTAATGTTTCAACTTATGTTCGCAATTATAACGGTAGCTCTTGTAAGCGGTTCTTTGGTTGAAAGAATTAAATTTTCTTCATGGGTAGTATTTACGATAGTATGGCTTACGGTTGTTTATGCTCCGGTCGCTCAAGCCGTATGGGGTTTAGGCGGATTGTTTCAAAAAATGGGAGCATTGGATTTTGCCGGCGGAACGGTCGTCCATATTAATTCAGGCGTAGCCGGTCTTGCGGGAGCGATAGTTCTTGGAAAAAGAAAAGGTTATATGAAAGAAAATATAGTTCAGCCGAACCAGTTAGGTTATACAATTCTGGGAGGCGCTCTTTTGTGGTTCGGATGGTTCGGATTTAACGCGGGAAGCGCATTAGAAGCAAACCCTCTGGCAACGTCGGCATTTTTGGTGACGAATACCGCGACGGCAGCCGCCGCTATAGGCTGGATGATAGCAGAATGGATAAGAAGCGGAAAACCGACTACTCTAGGCATGGTTTCCGGCGCAGTAGCAGGGCTTGTAGCTATAACTCCGGCATCCGGTTTTGTTAATCCAATAGATTCTATCATTATAGGTTTCGTAGCAGGGGTAATTTGTTATTCTATGGTAGTTTTCGTAAAGCCTAAATTAGGTTACGACGATGCCCTCGACGCTTTTAACGTTCATGCGATAGGCGGAGCATGGGGAGCGCTTGCAACGGGTTTGTTCGCCGACCCGCTGATTAATTCGGCAGGAAGAGGTTTATTTTACGGCAACCCCGGTCAAATGTGGATTCAGCTGCTGACCGTGGTTTGCGTTGCGGCGTATTCGTTTACGATGAGTTATATAATTTTTAAAGTAATAGACAAAGTTATGGGTCTTCGCGTAGATAAAGAAACAGAAGCAATGGGATTAGATATTACGCAACATGACGAGTCAGGCTATAATTTCTGATATAAAAAAGGGACGGATTTTAAATCCGTCCCTTTTTTTTGTATTCAATGTTTTTAGTTTTTCCTTTCTATGCTTTCCTTTTACTGCTTTTAATATACGGCAATATTTCTTCCAAAGAAGTAACGCCGCTTAAAAATTTTTCTTTTGCAGAATCCGAAAGAGTTTTCATGCCG
Source organism: bacterium (assembly GCA_021813595.1). The sequence goes on along the minus strand of JAKAKF010000222.1, from coordinate 19,924 downwards.
TTTTTTATTGCCGACTTTTCTATTTCGGATTCCGATGCATTACCGTTTATCAGCCCTCTTATTTCATCGTTTATTTCAAGCATTTCGTATATCGGTATTCTGCCTTTATATCCGGTATTATTGCATGTAGGACATCCTTTTGCTTTAGCTTTATAAAGTTTAAAATAATTATTTTTATTTTGACGGTAATTATCGTTATCACTGTATGCGGCGGATATTCCGAGTTTTTTTACGTCGGATTCGTCAAGTTCTTCTTTGCATTCTAAACAGAGTTTTCTTATAAGCCTTTGCGCTATAATAAGATTTAAACTTGATGAAATTAAAAAAGGTTCAATATTCATATTTATTAATCTTGTTACGGTAGCCGAAGCATTGTTCGTATGAATAGTCGAAAGAACCAGATGGCCTGTCAGCGCAGCCTGAATAGCTATAGAAGACGTTTCGTAATCCCTTATTTCCCCTACCATAATTATATCAGGATCCTGTCTTAAAAATGATCTGAGAACCTCGGCAAAATTCAAAGTTGCGCCGGTCTTAGAATTTTTAAGCGTTTCGTCTATCTGTATCTGATTTATTCCTGAAAAATCATATTCTATAGGGTCTTCCGCCGTCGATATATTTATAGATTCGTTTTTATTCAATTCGCTTAATATAGAATAAAGCGTCGTAGTTTTTCCGGAACCGGTAGGCCCGGTAACTAGTATCATACCGAAAGGCTTATTTATTGCCGATTTTAATATGTTTAAATGGGCCGGCGAAAAACCCACTTTGTTTATATCGAAAATCAGAGACGATTTATTCAATATCCTCATGACTATTTTTTCGCCGAAAAGCGTCGGCGCCAATGATACTCTTAAATCTATTTCTTGTCCGGAAACCGATGCGGAAATTCGGCCGTCCTGAGGAAATCGTTTTTCCGATATATCTAAATTAGGCTCGCATTTAATTTTTATCACGGATACTATATTCGATTTTGCGATTGAGGAAATATTTGCATATTGGATAAGTTTCCCGTCTATTCTGAATCTTATTCTTGAAAATTTTCTATAATTTTCTATATGTATATCGCTTGCCCCGCGTTCTACGGCATCGCTTATGACTTTATTTATAAATTTTTCTACCGCGCTTTCGCTGATTTTATCTTTTGTTATGTCGCTTATTTCATTGATTTCTGCATCTTTTTTCGATAAATTTTCATCGTTTTTAAATTTATCGAGCAGAAAAGAAGCATTGTAGTATTTAGACATTGCATTTATTATTTGCGAATAAGACGATACCGAATATAATGCCGGAAATCCCGTAATAAATCCTATATCGTCGGCAACGTCTATTCTTGACGGATCGTATGTGGCTAAATAAAGATTTCCGTTTTCTATTTTATAAGGTATAACGCGGCATTTTAAAGCCTTGTCGGGAGGAATTATGTTAATAACATTTTTCGGAATATCTACGGCGTTTATATCGACGTATTCTATTTTATAAAATTTAGATAAAAAATCTACAACTTCATTTTCTTTTATTTTGTTTTCGTCTATAAGAATTTTTAGAAAAGGTTTGACCGGTAAATTTTCTCTTTTTAAAGCCGATTCTAAAACCGTTTTCTCTATTAAACCGTTAGATACTAAAATTTCTCCTAGTTTTTGCTCTCCTATATTTTTTTTAGGGTAACAGTTTAAATTTGCGTCCATTTTAAGATCTTTTATTTTTTAAATATATTTTTTAGGTATAATTAATAAATTTATAATCTTTCAAATCTTATAATGTTATATGATTAAGATTATAATGCATTTAAATTTAAAAAAATTATATCATTTAAAAATATTATGGGCAACGTAATAATTAAACGTAATAATTTAAATTGACATAAATTCTTTAAATTATATAATAATAAATAATAGTATAATTTGTTATATAAAAAATTAGGAGATACTTTATGTCTAAACTGCTCGACGTAAAAATTATTCCGCATAGAAGTTACCTAATGGCAGACACCCCCGATCAAAAACTTTTCATAGAGTTAAAACTTGAAGCAAACCGAAAAACAGATTTTAAACCTCCTTTATCTATAGCATTTATAATCGATACTTCGGGATCCATGAGGGAGATTGTCGCCGGTTCTCCGGTAAATACCGGTAAAACGCAGACTATAGACGGCAATACTTATAATATAGTGACCGGAGGCGATTCTAAAATAGGAATTTTAATAGATGGGTTGAAAAACTTTGTTAATTCGTCAAAATTGAAAAATACCGACAGGGTAAGCCTTATTAAATTTGACGATAAAGCCGACGTTTTACTGCCTTTCGTTAATATAGAGAGTAAAAATAAGGATTTAATATTGAATGCAATAGACGGACTTATAAATTACAGCGGCGGCACTTCTATGGGCGCAGGAATGAAAGAAGCTTTAGATTTAATTTCTAAAGAAACCGGAAATAGAAAGATTATAATGCTTACCGACGGGCAGACCTCCGACGAGGATTTGGTAAAAGAAATGTCGCTGGAACTGGCAAAATTAAATATACCGTTAATAGCCGTTGGAATCGGCGAAGACTGGAATGAAAATCTTATTTCTTTTATTACCGATAAAACGCAAGGCAAACCTTACTATGCTTCGGCTAACGGCGGAGACGATGCATCGGGAATAGTTATAAAACCCTCTGAGATACCTGATATTATGATAAAAGAATTAGAACATGCCGTTAATGAAACTTTAACGGGGCTATCTCTTACGTTAAATACCGTAAAAGACGTAACAGTCGACAGGATAACTAAGGTTTATCCCGAAGTTTCCGAGGTCGATATAAATATAAAACCTCATTTTCTCGGCAGCATAAATCCCGAAGGAAACAGCGTTTTTATAATAGAATCTACTTTGCCTGAACGCAAACCCATCAAATCGCGTCTTATGCAGTTAAGTTTAACTTACGATATGCCGGACGGCAATTACCGCGGAGAAAACCCTCCGGAAGACGTTATTGTCGAGTTTACCATGGACGAATCCAAGGCGTCGGTTGTTAATAACGAAGTAATGCAGTGGGTTCAGCAAAGAAACGTAGGCAGTTTATTGGAAAAAGCATTAAAAGAAGCGGGCGAGGATCCTTCTAACGCCTCTAAAACTTTAGATATGGCAAAACGTATGACCGTTAAGCTCGGCAATAGCGCTATGACTAAAATAATAGAGAAGGCGCAGGATGAAATAAAAGAAAATAAAACTATAAGCATAGGTACGTCGAAAACTTTAAGGATAGGTTCAAAAACAAAAACAATAAAAATTAGTCAGGAAAACGAACTTTCCGACGAGCAGATTAGAAAACTTTCCGGAATTTAATTAATTAACCGCAGAGCTTTAATTCTTATAAAAATCTAAAGAATAATATAAAATAATAGAATGATAACAGGAGGATAAAATGAAAATATGCCCTGTATGTAGAAAAAAGTTTACGGACGATAAGAAATTTTGCAATATAGACGGTTCCGAATTAATAGATTTTGAAATGCCTGAAGAAAATATAAACTTAAATAAATCTTCGCTTAATAATATTAAAACCTTAAATGAAAACCAATCCGGTGCCGACGGTAATTTATCGGAAATTAAAGAAAAACCAGAACGGCTTGCCGAGTTTAAACCTGCGCGTTTAACATTTAAAATAGACGGAAATTTAACGGATAAATTTTTTGATTTAAAATCTAATTATTTGATTGCGGGCAGGTTCGATTCGTCTGCCGGTCCGATAGATATAGATTTGTCTGGGTTTTCCGGAGACGAACACATATCGAGGAAACATGCGAAATTTACTTTTGAAAACGGCAAATGGTTTGTTTCAGACGCAGGTTCCACAAACGGCGTTTTTGTAAAATCTGCTTCGGCTAAGGAATTTTCGTCCAGAATTACAGAACCGGTCGAATTAAATAACGGAGACGAAGTATCATTAGGCAATATGCTTTTTATGTTCAACTTCTAAATATATTAAATTATTTATTATCTATTTGTATTATACATCTTATATAACTAATAAACCGGCAGTGATTTAATGCATAGGCAAAACCTTGAAGAAAAAATATATTCGGCGGCTTCCGAAACGCAGTTTTTAAAAGAAGGCGATATAATTAACGCCGCCGGCGTTAATTTAAAAATCGATGGTCCTTTTATACAAGGATGGCATTCGGCTAAAAATAATGCGGGAGAATCGGTTCTGTATTACAGGGGTAATTGCGGCTTATGGAAAGACATTCTTGGATGTTCCGCCCTGCCCGATATTTTGCTTTGTACTGACAATGAAATAATAATTTCGGCGGACAAGGAATATAAGAAATACGAATTTAAAATTCCTTCTTCAAAAAAAGAAATCGGCCTAATAGTAAAATATATTTCCGATTTGGCGGAAATTATTAAGTTTTTTAACGAACAAAGAATATCTCTGCTGTATATCAATCCTGATTCTTTATATGTTTACGGCGACAAAATTAAATTGAATATACTGCCCGATTTATCGGAAATTGGAAAAAAGATGTTTTCACCGAGAGATTCCGTCGCTCCTGAAGTTTTAATGCATGATATCGCAACTGGAAAAGAGGGGGTTTACATACTGGGGCTTATTGCTTATAAGTTTTTAACCGGAGATAATATAAATACCTACGATATCGATGTTCCCGATTATATTAACAATATAAAAATACCCGGTTTCCCTCAATTTTTATCCAAAACGCTTTCAAGGCGGGAAGAGAGATTTAATATCGATGAAGCAATCGGTTATTTAAAAAATATTAACGAAGAAAGAAAAGCGGCGGTAAGATTCGATATAGGAATATCTTCGTCCGTAGGCTTAAATCCGGATAGGCTTGTAGATGAAGATGCCTGCGGTTACGTTATCGAAAACAATATAAATTTTAGCGAAAAAAACGTCATGTTAAAAGCATGCCTTGCGGACGGTATGGGCGGAATGGCGGCCGGAGAATATGCAAGCACGGCTGCCGTTAAAGGTTTTTTGAAAAGTTCCGAGAACGCCGAAAATTTTTCTAAAGACCTTAACGATATCGTAATAGATTCGGCATGGCAGGCAAATAAAAGCGTATTCGACGAGCTTCAAGGAAAAGACGGCGGCTGTACTTTTATAGGCATTATTTTTAAAAACGAGACGTTTGCTTTGGCTCATGTCGGCGATTCAAGGGCTTATCTATGGGTTAATGCTGAATCCGAATGTAAATTAAAAAGGCTTACTAAAGATCATTCATATGTTTCGCTTATGGTATCAAGCGGCAATATGACCGAAGAAGAAGCAAGAATAAGCCCTGACAGAAATAAAATTTTAAAATCCTTGGGAGTAGTAAGAAACAGGCAGAGCGAATATTTTGACGATTTACAAAAAATTATAGGAAAAAAAACGGAAGATTTAAATATTGGCGATATTGTTTTAATAGTATGCGACGGAATATGGTCGGAGTTGGAAGAGAAGGATATAATGAAAATTTTAAGCGGTTCGGCTTGCGGCATCGGCATTGAATACTCGGAGGCAAAAAACGACGATGGTGACGTTTGCGGCACTATAAATAAATTCGGCGCTCAATATATAGCAGATGCGCTTGTTTCTTACGCAATAGAAAAAGGCGCTCCGGATAATGCGACCGCCCTTGTTATTAAGCGTATTGCATAGTTTCGGCTTAATTTTGCCGTTTCTTTTATATCATTTATATATTATTAATTTAATTGATTAACGGTATTAAAATTAAGATAAAAAAACAAAATTAATTTAATATGAAGGATTGTCCTTATTGCTCCTCCGTTATACCCGATAACGCAGAAAAATGTCCGGTTTGCGGAGGAGATATATCTGCCGCTTTGGGAGAAAGCTATTCCTGCACGCCGCTCGATAGCGGGAGTATTGTTTTTTTAAAATATAAAATAGAAAAGGTCTTAGGGCAGGGCGGTTTTGGAATAACTTATCTTGCTTATGACGAAAAATTAGAAAGAAAAGTTGCGATAAAAGAATATTTTCCCGACGGAATAGCCGTCAGAACAGGAAGCAAAGTTACAATTCCGCCTACCCGCGACAACGAAGAAAATATAGAAAATTTTAAAAATGAAGCAAAATCTATAGCAAAATTAAAAAATCCTTGGATAGTGGACGTTTACGATGTAATCGAAGAAAACGGCACCGTTTATATCGTAATGGAATATATAGAAGGAACTTCTCTGTTATCTCTTTTAGGGAAAGTAAAAGAAAATGAAGCCGTTAAATATATAAAGCAGATAGCTAAAGCAGTAGGAATAATACATGCCGCCGGCATGCTGCATCAGGATATAAAACCGGAAAATATTATAGTAAAAACCGGCGAAGATATTAAAATTATAGATTTTGGTTCTTCGAGGGTGTTTACGGCGGATAAAACTAAGACTTACGAAAAAATTTTAACTCCGGGCTATGCTCCTTTAGAGCAATACGGAGGTAAGGGTAAAAGAGGCGAATATACTGATGTTTATGCAATATGCGCTACGCTATACGCTCTTTTAAAAGGATTTCCTCCTCCTGAAGCTACCGAATTAGCAGGAGGATTAGGCATAGATTTTACGGGAATAAGCGTAGGATTAAAAGATATTTTGAATAAAGGACTGACGGTAAAAATACCGGAAAGGATAAAAAATACGGAGGAATTGCTTAAACTTTTAGACGGATTAGAAAAACCCGAAGTTTTAGCCGGACAAGAACTAAATATATCTAAAATTCAAAATGCGCCGGATGCCGCTAACCAATTTAAGCATAGAGAGGATAAGCAGGCAATTGCATTTGAACAGTCAAAAAATATTCCCCCTGAAAATATCAGGACTGATTACGAAGAGTCGTCAAATTTTTCTGAAGTTAAAAATAATCGATATTTAAATAATAAAACAGATGCAAATAAAAATGCTGAATCAGCAAATGTAAATTTTAACGCAAATTCTAACGTAAATTATAACAATTACGGTTCTAAAAATAAAATCAATTTATATATTTTAGCAGCGGCAATTATATTTTTTGCGTCAATTTTAGCTGCAGCAGGCTATTTTTTTTATTTTAGGTACCTTTCTTATGGCAAAAAACATAAAAGCGTTAATTCAGGCAAGTCAATAGCTTTAAAAAAACTGTTAAAATCAAAAAAACATTCTAAAAACAATCATAAAAATAGTAAAAACAAAAATAAAATTACAGGTAAGAAGCATGTCAATAAGACGTCTAATAATACATATATTTTGCCTACGCCGAATCAAAATACTGCCGTTCATCATTATCGTTATTATCGCAAGACTGTACCAAAAACAGCGCCTCGATTTCGGCCGATACCGCAGCCTCAGCCGCAATCTCAAGCTTCGGTATTTAGCGGTCCAGGTTATGAAGATTTCGATATGTCTGGATGTTTTTACTGCCACGTTATATTAGGTAAAGGAAAACAGGGCGGTTACAGCCTTTCCCACATCGGTTCGCAATTAAGTTATGCGCAGATAGAAAATCAGATTACGCATCCGAGTTCTTCAATGCCGCCTAATCCAAATATGCCGGCAGAAGAAGTCGCTCAGATTGCGGGCTGGTTGGAAAGTTTAAAATAAAACAATTAAACAAATTATAAATCTAAAATAAGGAGCTAGAAAATGAAAATTATTATTAAAAAAAATTTAATTTTTGCATTTATTGCGGCGGGTATGCTGTTTGCGTTAAATTTTATTAACTGCAATAAAGTTTACGCGGCGGTAGGCGGCACTTTAAAAAATATGCAGTCAAAATACAAAATGCGGAAGATTTCTTTGAAAAAACTTTATATTATACAGCCGGACCTGTCTCAGTATAATTATAAAAATTCCGGTATAACGGCATATGAATATAAGATAAACAAAGTTAAATACGAAGCGGTTTTTAATGCCGGCGGAGTATGCTGGCTGGAGTTTGCTATTTCTAATAATTCTGCGGTAATACCTTTAAGCACTTTAATAGAAAAAAATCTTTACGGTTATCCGATACTGTTTAAAACTCTAAAATACGTACCTAACGTTTACGAAAAATTGCAGTACGGAAGAAATGTAGGGAAAGTAATTTATATAATGCAGTATATTTACGAAAATAATTCCATATTGCAGGAGGCTGTTATGCCCTCAATGTCTCCGGACGGCAGCTACGGAAATTAAAAAGCCTTAATTTAACTTTGCTTAATCAGCGGGTTAATAAGCAATCCGCTGATTAGTTTAGGATAAAAGTATGTTGATTTTTGAGGCATTCTAAGGTTTACGGAAGCTATTTTTATTACGTCCTCTATCTTGGTAGGATTCATAAAGAATACGGCTTCTAGTTCCCCTTTTTTAACTTTTTCTAAAGCCTTTTTGGCATCTTTTTCATATACGAGATATTTTTGGTTATCGATTTCTTCCTGCGTTATTTCTAAAGCTTTTTTTAAAATATATTCCTGAAGAATGGATACGTCGAGATTGTCTAAAGGGTTTATTGCTTTTGAGTCCGCTGTTTCGTTTTTAAACGAGAGTATAAAATTTCTTCCTGATTTATGGGCAAAACCGAAAGAAACGTTTTTTTCGCCGGTTTTTTTATTTTCATTTATAAGGTCGCCTGCATTAGTTTCTTTAAATATGAAATATTTACTTAAAATTTCTATAAAATTTTCAATATTTATATTTTTTCCTTTTATGCCTCTATGCGTAGGTAAAATAACCAATCCTTTCTGGCCGGAAGGCGCAAAAAACATAAGGCAAGAATCGGCGTTAATACCTTTTTTATCTAATCCGTTTTTTTTAACGTAATCCTTGTAATTAATACATGTTTCAAATCTGTGATGTCCGTCAGCGATATAAACCGATTTATCGCCCATCTTATTTTGAATATCGGATATGATTTCTTCATCTTCTATTGCATAAAGCATGTTTCTAATTCCGCTATCGTCTATGAAATCGAATATTTTTTTAACTTCTTTTTTCGATACCGCTGTTTTTAAAATATTCAAAACTTTTTGATTATCGTCTTCAAATACTGAAAAAATAGGACTGAAATTAGCGTTTGCGGTTTCCATCAGCTTAAAGCGATCTTCTTTAGGCTTGGATAGTGTAGCTTCATGTCCGTATATAGAGTTATTTTCTTTAGATTCCGGAAGTTTAAAGAGAGACATAAAACCGGTTCTTTCATATTCTATTCCCTCAATATTGAAAATTTGCGAGTAAACGTAAATCGTACTTTTTTTGGCTCTTTTTAAAATGCCCTTGCCCGTCCATTCATAAAATAAGCGTGCCGCCCTTGTATATTTATTTTCCTTAGCGTCGTCGCCTTGTAATTCTTTTCCGTATTCCAGCCTTATTATATTGTATTGCGACCTTTGATATAATTCGTCTTGCAGTTCTTTGCTTATTACGTCATATGGAGGAGCCGTAAGATTTTTAATTTCTCCGGACAAATTAACATCGTAAATATAAGGTTTAAAAGGTTCTATTATTGTTTTAATTTTATTTTTTTCGATTTTATTCATAAAATTGAAGAATTTAATTAAATTGTTTAGAACCTTTATAAGATTGGAGTCGACCCCGGCGTCGCATAAGAATGCAGTCCCGGTATTATCAAATCTACGCCGAGATAGCAAAATATAACGACCGCAAATCCGATGACGGCGATCCATGCCATTTTTTTGCCGCCCCATCCTTTGGTAAATCTGGCATGAATAAATAAAATGTATGCTATCCACGTTATTAGCGACCATGTTTCTTTAGGATCCCAGCTCCAGTAACCGCCCCAAGCGCTGTCCGCCCATGCGGCGCCTATTACTATTCCTGCGGTTAAAAAAACGAGTCCGACCGATATCACCTTATAAATAGATTCTTCTATTACTGCAGATTCGGGCAAAAGCGACAAAAATCTATTTTCCCGTTTTTTGTTGCCTTTATCTTTCTTATTTTTTATTAAATAAAGAATTCCCAATCCGAATGAAGCCGCAAATGCGCCGTAAGCTACGAATAAAGTCATAATATGATATAAAAGCCAGTAACTTTGCAGCGCGGGAATAGTAGGTTCTATTGCGCTTGTAGAAAGCGGATAAAAAGTGGCAAAAGCAAGCGCCGCCGATGCTATAAACGTAATTATAAAGCCAAGGGCGTCAAAATCGTAAAAAATTCTTAATATTATATAACCGGCTTCAATAACATATGCAAAAAATACCATCGAGTCGTATAAATCGACCAACGGCGGCGTGTCTATCCCTATCTTATAGGCATATATCCATCTTATAATAAATGCAGCGGTTTGAATTATGAAGCCTGCAATTAATATAACGAAGGATATTTTTGTGATAGTTTTGTTTCCGGTAAATAAAAAAATAAAATAACCAATAAAAGAAACAAAAATGAAAAGAAGCGAAACAGTAAAATATAAGGAACCGTCAAGTACGGATATATTCGGAGAAATCATAGTTATAACCTCTGGCAACTCTTAACGTGTTTAAATTAATTTAAGTATTTTTTTAGTTCATTAATTTTTTGAGCGAATTTCTTGTAAAAAGAATTAAATTTCTTTTTCGGTATAGAAATTATTTCAATCTTTGTTTTTTTACCGTCATTAATGCCGTATAGCGATATCCACGTCTCTTCATGGTTAAAGAAAAATGAAAAAAATAAAGAAATCACAAGAATTATGCATCCTATCCAAACTATAGATACGTATGTATTTTTAGATATTTCGACGCCGCTATAATAATAAGTTTTTAATTGCGGAGTCATTATGAAGCCTATATTTTTATATCTTGCTATAATAAGAGGGAAATTGTGATTTTTAACCCGTATAATCCTAAAATTTAAAATTTTTTTATTATTTAGTTTAATTATATAGGGAAAATAGGACATTTTACCTTTTATATTAACCCTGGTTAGCATAAATTTAATGTTATTTATTTTAGAATTATAATATTTTCCAGCCGATGCATATATTATTTTTTTAAAAGATTTAATATGTCGTAAATTAACTACTAAAATACCGTATTTATCGGGTTTATAATGCCCATAGCTTGCCTGATATATAGTAATCCCTTTATAAGTTAAGGGATGGTTTACCTCAATATTTTTTGTCAAAATTCTTATATGTTTTTCGATTATGCTAATTTTGCTTATGTAAGCCTTAGGGATCCCGTCGGGATAATAAGTCGTGCGGTATCTGTCAAGTCTTATCGTGAAAGGAAGCTTAATCGGCTTGTTATTTTTTAAAAGGTACGTAACGTTGGTTTTTTCTCCAACTTTAATGTTGGTATATGACCTGAATCCGTATTTAAAGTTTAACAATACTCCTATAATAATTATTATTACGCTTATATGGGCAATGTAAGGAGAAAATCTAAAAATAGAATTTTTGGAATAGTATAATTCTGTTTTATTGCCATTTTCGCTTATTTTTTCATATAACTGTTCCCCGAATTTTTTACCTATAGCTTCTTTTGCTTCTTTCGGTTTCTTTTTTGTTTCGAATGCCTCGTATACCGCTTTAGGGTTTTTCTTTTCCGATATTTCTTGAAAAGAGGGGTAAGGACCGAAAACCGCTTTTATAGTATGCGGAAACATATTGATAGATGCGGCTATAAGATTGACTATCAGAAGCAGAGTAAGCGCGATGAAATACCATGAATCGTAAATATTTAAAAAGCCGAGCCAGTATAATACGTGATAAGCCGTCGGAGAGAAAATTGCTTTATACTGTTTTACCGAATCGCCTTGATTTATAAACGTACCTATCATGGCAAGAACGGCGATTGTTATAAAAAGAAAAACGGCGAGTTTAACCGAAGAAATAAATTTGTTTAATTTTGAAAGCATTTTTATATTTTATGCTTTTATGAAAAAATTGTAAAGAAAAAAAGTTTTTGTTTTGTCGTTAGATATTGTTTAGATATTGTTAATAGGTCGAATTTTAATATAGAATAAAACTTGACAAAATGTTAAAATATTGGTTAAATAATAATTAGCACTCTATATGTTTAAGTGCTAATCGGCGGCAAATAATTATAGATAATTTTTATTTTAGTTTAGTTGCCGAATTGTATGCATTTATTGCAAATATATATGAAAACTTTAGAAGAAAAAGCAGAAAAATTTAATTATAACGATTTAAACGAAAGGAGCAGAGAAATACTGCTCGGCATAATAGAAGGGTATTTCGGAACGGCAAGTCCTGTAGGTTCTAAATTTATCGCCGAAAGCAGCAAACTTAATTTAAGCTCGGCTTCTATAAGAAATATTATGGCTTCGCTGGAAGAAGCCGGCTATATTTATCAGCCGCATTTTTCCGCCGGCAGGATTCCGACGGCTAAAGGATATAAGTTTTATGTCGACAGTTTGATGAAGACCGAAAAAATTACACTTAAGGAAAAAGAAGATATAGAAATAAGATTAACTTCGGCAAAAAAAGATTTAAACGGAATATTAAATCAGGTTTCCATACTGCTTTCAGATTTGTCCCATTACGCAGGCGTAGTTCTGGCGCCGGATATGTCCGAGGCTAATCTTTTACATATAGAATTTATCAGAATAAAAGAAAAGAATATACTTGCTATTATAGTTTTTGCGAACGGCGTTACGGAAAATAAATCGTTTTATATAACTAAAGATATAAAACAAAACGAACTAACGCGCTATTCTAATAAATTAAACGAAATAATCGAAAAGAAAAATTGCAGTTTAGACGAGTTAAAAGAAATAATAATAGAAGAAATGTATAGCGATAAGGAAAATTTTTATTCTATTTTAAATATGGAAATTTTTTCTTCCATTGGAAACGTGTCGGATTATTGGGATTATGAGCATTACGATAACTGTCTTTTCGTGGGCCCGGAAGGAGATTTATTGGAAGAGCCTGAATTTTCCAATAACGAACAGATAAAATTTCTTATAAAGACAATTTCGGACAAAAAAAATATAATAAAACTTCTCGGTCATACTAAAAATTCCAAAACAAAGCAGATATTCATAGGTTCGGAAGAGGAGTGGTCTGAAATATCCGGTCTTTCTCTTATAACGGCGCCTTATATAAGCGAAACAAATATGATTAGGGGGTCTATAGGAATAATAGGTCCTTTAAGAATGAATTATTCCCATGTTATTCCTATAATAGATTTTGTATCTGAATTTTTAGGCGGCATCATATAAAATAAAATATGAAGTAAAATATTAAAAATAGACAAATTTAACTAATTTAAAATTATTGCGTGCGTTCAAATTAAATAAAGGAGATATATTTAATGCTTTTAGACGAAGAAAATATGGAATATGAAAGAATAAAGGGGGAAGCCGGCGATTCCGAAATAGAATCGGAATTAGGCAAAAAGATGGAAGCGGAACCTTATGGACAGGAGAATATAATTATAGAAACGGACGCCGATATTGACATGATTCCCGACCCTAAAAATCTCGTTGAAGCTGAAAAAACTTTAAAATATTTAAAAAATGCCCTTAAAAATTTAAAAAAAGAAAACGATGAAGCAAATGCAAACTATCTTAAGAGTTTAGCCGAAATGGAAAATTTTAGAAAAAGAAACAATAGGGAAAAAGAAGAGGCTCTAAAATATTCCAACGAAAAAATATTAAGGGATTTGCTGCCGGTTCTCGATTTTTTGGATCTGGCTATAAGCCACTCCGCGGCATATATAGAACAGGACGCTTCCGGAAATTTAAAATCTTTCGTGGAAGGGGTCAAATTGGCATACGAAGAATTTATTAAAATTTTAAAAAATTACGGAGCTGAAGTTATAGAAACCGTCGGAAAAAATTTTGACGCAAATTTTCACGATGCCGTGGAAATGGTAGAAAATTCAGGAAAACCCGATGGAGCTATAATTGAAGAAAAAAGAAAAGGATATATGTTTAAAGACAGGCTTTTGAGACCGGCTATGGTTTCTATAGCCAAATCTAAAAATTAAATTTTATAAATTTACATTTATATTTATTTATTGTTTAAATATAAGATATAATAAAAAATAGGAAATAGATAAAAAATTAAAATCATATAGATTTAAGGAGAATTTAACCATGGGAAAAGTTATAGGAATCGATTTGGGAACTACAAACTCTTGCGTTGCGGTTATGGAAGGCAAAGAACCTACCGTAATAGCAAATTCTGAAGGAGCAAGGACAACGCCTTCAGTTGTTTCATTTACCGACAGCGGAGAAAGATTGGTGGGGCAGGCGGCAAAAAGGCAGGCCGTTACTAATCCTGAAAATACCGTTTACGCAGTAAAAAGGCTTATCGGTAGGAAATATGATTCTCCGGAAGTTCAGGCGTTTAAAAAGGTATGTCCTTATAAAATAGTGCCGAGCGAAAACGGCGATGCTTGGGTTGAGATTAAAGGAAGGAAGTATTCTCCTGCGGAAATATCTTCTATTATTTTAACTAAGATGAAAAAAACTGCGGAAGATTATCTCGGAGAACCCGTAACCGAAGCGGTTATTACCGTTCCGGCATATTTTAACGATTCGCAAAGACAAGCTACTAAAGATGCGGGCAAAATAGCAGGGTTGGATGTTTTAAGGATTATAAACGAGCCTACGGCATCGTCCCTTTCTTACGGATTAGACAAAAAGAAAGAAGAAAAAATAGCCGTTTACGATTTAGGCGGAGGAACCTTCGATATATCGATACTGGAACTAGGAGAAGGAGTATTCGAAGTCAAATCTACTAACGGCGATACCTTTTTAGGAGGAGAAGATTTCGACCAGAAAGTAATAGACTATATAGCCGATGAATTCAAAAAAGACCAGGGCATAGATTTAAGAAAAGACAAAATGGCGCTTCAAAGATTAAAAGAAGCGGCTGAAAAAGCAAAAATCGAACTTTCGTCTTCTCTCGAAACGGATATAAATTTACCGTTTATTACTGCGGACGCAAGCGGGCCTAAACATCTTAATATGAAACTGTCCCGTGCAAAATTAGAACAGCTTACGGGTGAATTAATCGAAAGGTCTATGTCGCCTGTAAAAACTGCATTAAAGGATGCGGGTTTAAATACGTCTCAGGTTGACGAAGTAGTGCTTGTCGGCGGACAGACCAGAATGCCGAAAGTCCAACAGGCGGTTAAGGAATTTTTCGGTAAGGAACCCCATAAAGGAGTTAATCCCGACGAAGTCGTCGCAGTCGGAGCCGCGATTCAGGGCGCCGTTCTCAAGGGAGACGTTAAAGACGTTTTACTGCTTGACGTTACGCCTCTGTCTCTCGGCATAGAAACGCTCGGCGGAGTAAGCACAAAATTGATCGAAAAAAATACGACTATTCCGACTAGGAAAAGCCAGATATTTTCGACGGCGGCCGATAACCAGCCCGCAGTTACTATAAACGTTCTGCAGGGCGAAAGAGAAATGGCATCCGACAATAAGAGCTTGGGAAGGTTTGAATTGACCGGTATTCCGCCGGCTCCAAGAGGAGTTCCGCAGATAGAAGTTACGTTCGATATAGACGCAAACGGTATAGTGCATGTTTCAGCTAAAGACCTTGGAACGGGCAAGGAACAGTCTATAAAGATAACCGCTTCAAGCGGATTGTCAAAGGAAGAAATAGACAGGATGATTAAAGAAGCCGAACTTCATAAAGACGAAGATTCAAGAAAGAAAGAATTGATAGAAGTAAGGAATCACTTAGACGGATTGGTGTATTCCGTAGAAAAAACATTGAAAGATTCCGGCGATAAAATAGAATCTTCAGAAAAAATGGCGGCGGAAGAAAAAATAGCCGAGGCTAAGAAGGCTTTAGAGGGAGATAATATAGAATCTATAAAGAGCATAACGGAAGAATTAGAAAAGTTGTCGCATAGCATAGCAGAATCTATTTACAAGAAAACTGCGGCTGAAACCGGAACTGCCGGAACCGGTGCAGGCACCGGGGAAGAACAGCAATCTAAACCTGCCGACGACAACGTGGTAGAAGCAGAATACGAAGAAGTAAAAGACAAAAAGAATGAATAATTTAAACAAAATATAAAAATTAATGCAACCTCCTTTGCTTTATAAAATAAAGCAAAGGAGGTTTTTCCGAAAATACTTATAAATTTATTTCAATTAAATAAAATATGGCATATAAAAGAGATTATTACGAAATTTTAGAAATAGACAGAAACGCAAACGCAGATGAAATAAAAAAGGCTTACAGAAAGCTGGCTCAAAAATATCATCCCGATAAAAACCAGGGCGACGGAGATTCCGAAGAAAAGTTCAAAGAAATAAACGAGGCATACAGTATTTTATGCGACGAAGAGAAAAGAGCGGCATACGACAGATTCGGACATGAAGGCGTCGGCGCATTTGCTTCGGGCGGAGGGGGCGGTTTCGGTTTCGGAGATATATTCGGCGATTTTTTCGGCGATATTTTTTCGCAGTCAAATAAAAAAACAAGACGTAAGCGTGGGGAAGATCTAAGATACGGCGTAAAAATAAAATTTGAAGAATCATTATTAGGCGTATCTAAGCAGATAAAATACAACAGATATGAAACATGTTCTACATGCGGAGGAACGGGCGCCAAAAAAGGCACAAACAGAGTTACTTGTCCTGTGTGCCACGGCACCGGCGAAATAAGGCAGCAGCAGGGTTTCTTTTCTATTGCGAGGACATGTTATAAGTGCGGCGGGGAAGGCGAGATAATAGAAAATCCTTGTCCGGCATGTAAAGGCGAAGGCAGGGTAATAAAAGAGCGCAAACTCGATATCAAAATACCCGCGGGCATCGACGACGGAAACAGGCTTAAGGTGTCGGGAGAAGGCTCGTCGGGACTTTTCGGCGGTCCCAACGGAGACCTCTATGTCGATATCACGGTTGAACCTCACAGTTTATTTAAAAGGCAGGGCAGCGATATTTTTATTTCTATGCCTATAAGTTTTTCGCAGGCTGCGCTTGGAAGCGAAATAGAAGTTCCTACCGTTGACGGAAAATCTACTATAAAAATAACGCCCGGAACTCAAAGCGGAACACAGTTTACCATTAAAGGAAAAGGGGCTCCGAAAATCAGCGGAGGACAGAGGGGGAATCAGTATATTAACATAGTAGTTGAAACGCCGACCAATCTTACTCATAAACAAAAAAAACTTTTCGAAGAACTTGCGGCAGAAAATAAAGAAGAAACGCATCCGCTTAAAAAATCTTTCTTAGATAAGATAAAATCTATAATATAAACATAATAATTAATTGATATAATTATTTATTTACGAACCGGATGTTTTTAATTTTTATCGTTTTGTCTAAATGCAAACCGTTTATTTCGGACGAGAAAAATTCATTTATTTTTGTTATAAATTCGTTCTTTATAAATCCAAGTTCAAATATTAATACCGGATTTTCGACGCTTACCGTTAAAACGTTTTTGTATAAAGATTTGGGTTTAGTTTTTTCGCTTATTTCCTTTCCGCATATCGATTCCCATTTCTCGTATAATAAAAGGGCGCAATAGTCGGACGAATTCAATTTGCTTTTTAATGCGGCAAGCAGGACTTCTTTTAAATTTAATTGTTGATTTAATTTCATTATTGTAATATTATTGCTTATAATACAAAAAAATTCAATAAATTAAAATTAAAATTAAAATTAAAGTCATATGGATATTAATTGTCCTTATTGCGGAACGCATTACGAATTAAACGAAGCGCTTATTCCCGACGGCGATATCAAGGTAAAATGCAGGGTTTGCTCTAACGTTTTTACGCTTAATAAAAAAACGGGAGTCGTTAAAGATAATACCGCCGTGTTTTCAAGCAGCGCAGACGAAAAAACCGATAAAACATTTATAGATGCTAATAGCGTTGAAAGTGTATCGAGTAATGCCGCGCCCGAAAAAGACGACGCCCAAACTAATAATAATAATCTTTCCGATATACCGGAAGACTTTATGAAGTCTATTATATCGGAGATAAACAGCGCAGTAGCGGAAGAGTCCGCTAAACCCGACATCGTTAAAGACGTCAGCGGCGGTAAAAAAAAGTCAAGCGAAAAAAAAGGCGCTTCCCCGTTCCAGATTTCAATGGTAATACTATTGGGGATTGTGTTTTTATTTTTTGTATTTTCATTATTAGTTCATTACGGCGTTATTAGCGCAGGTTTTCTTCCTCCGGCGGTATCCGAAATATTATCGTCCTTTTAACTATTAGATAGAATATTTTATTCCGACCTTTATATATTTCTTATAAAATCTCAGTTTTTATTTTTTTTTTAAAAAAATTAACATTTTATTAACTATATTAACGGTTTTTTCCTTAACTTCATTTTCAAAAAATATATTAATTTTATAAATATAAAAATAAATTTTATTTTTATATAAATACAATTTATAATTTTCTCTTTTTATCGCACCGAATCTTTGCTTATATTCTTCACCGCCTTTTAAAAAATCAAGTTCTTTATATTTTTTATTTATAGATTCTTTTATATCGTTATAAATTAGAACTATGCCCGGATGATAGCCTGAATATGCGGTATCGAATCCGGGCAAATATATCTGTTTTTTGTCCGCATAATCAAAACAGACTGCCGAAGCGATAATATTGCCGTCATTAATTTTAAGAGTCGATAGCGTAATTCTGTTTTTATTAAATAATGAAATAAATAATTCTTTAAAAAAACTTTTTATGTCGTCATTATAAAAAACGCCCCTTTTACCTTTACCTTGCCATCTTTTCTGGTGAAGTTCAAAAAAAATATTTAAATACTTTTCAAATAAAGATTTGTATGTATTTACAGACGAACAGGCAGAATATTTTATATTAACGTCGTCGGCTTTTTCGACTCTTTTTAAAATATTATACCGTTGTTTAGAATTAAATCGCTTCATATATTCTTCTATATTATCGGGAAGGTTAAAATAATAGCAATTGCCGCTTTCCTTGAAATTTAAACTTATTTTTTTTATTTTTTGTAAATATTCGGATATAAGATTTAAAGTTTTTTTTGAAACTTGCTTGAGATATATTATATCGGCAATTTTATTGGATTTGTTTTTTAATAAGACGGTATTGAATATTTCAGCATAAATTTTTTCTTTGTCGCAGTTTTTTCTTATTATAATATCTAAATAATCCGAATAATCGTAACTTATAAACATAAGCGATTTTAAAAACAAAAAAAATCTTCTTATAAAAAAAGGCGCTATAGCTTCAAGCTTTCCATTTTCTTTATCGTTATAAACGGCGATTATAAAGATATTATCGTTTTTTCGCAAAAAGTGTTTCAGCCATATATAGTTCCAATCAAAAGATTGGAATACATTAGAACCCGAACTTTCCTCGAATAAATCGTTCCATTCGGATTCTATAGATTCTAGTTCATTTATGTTTTGTATTATTTTTATCATTCTAAATTTGCAGAGTTATAAAAAATAAATTCATAAAATTCATAAAATTTCGTTATGCAATTATAGCATATTGAAAGTTTAATAGCATATTGAAAAAGATGAAATAAGAAATATGCAAAATATAAAATTTGATATTGAAAGTCAAAAAATATATAATATAAATGATATTTCCCGCATAAAAATAAATATAGCATTTTTATTTATCAAATTTATTAATTATTAAATTTTTAAAAATGTCTCCAAGCATAGCTATCGGTATATTCGGCATTATTATAGTCATCGGATTCATAGGCGAAATACTTTTTGAATACACGAAAATTCCTTCAATTCTTTTTTTAATGGCTGCGGGACTTTTACTAGGGCCTATTTACCATATATTTAATCAAAGCGTTTTTCTTTCGTTTGCGCCTTATTTAAGCACTTTAGTCTTAGTTTTAATAATGTTTCAGGGAGGTATCGAGCTTGATTTTTTAACGGTTTTTAAATCGTCGTATCTTTCCATTATATTGATAATAATAGGACTTTTGCTTTCTATTATATTGGTAGGAGGAGCGTTTTACGTAACGGACGGCGGGGATTTAATGCAGTCTTTAATGCTTGGG
>JAKAKF010000194.1 GCA_021813595.1 bacterium | reverse complement strand
GAAGGGGCAGACGAAAATCAATTCGACGACGAGGATTTAAAAAACCTTGCGCACAAGCAGAATATTATAGAACTTGACGTTAGAGGGCTTGAGCCGCCTCAGCCGCTTTTAAAAATATTTGCGGCGCTGGAAAACTTAAAGAACGACGAAACGATACATATAATACACGAAAGAAAACCTGTGCATCTGTATCCAAGATTAAAAGACGCCGGATATAAATTCTTGACGGAAGAAACTGCGGACGACCTTTATAAGATAAAAATTTGGAAATAAGAAATAAGAGGAAAAGATAAAAATATAACAGGTACAAAGATAACTGGCAGTAACTCAATAACGGAGACAGAGATAAACTTAATAATATAAAGAATAAATCAAGGCGATAACGGCGTCAAAATTCAAATTTGATGCCGTTATCGCCTTTTAAATTACTGTTTTTCTTACCAGCCCATAGAAAATATATGCAGCATAAGCAGTATAGATGCCGCAAAAAGAACTGCAGCGGAAAGCTGTACCAAATAAAATATCCAAAGAATAGAGCCTGCCAGAAACATTGCAAATATTACGTATTCAAAATATTTAGTTTTCAAATCCGAAAACAGTTTACCGTATGCTCCTTTTTTTGCCTTTTCAAAAGCTTTAAGGCTTATAAGAAACGGAAATATTTTATGCAGGAAACCTATAATTACCATTCCGGCAAAGCTGAACAGTCCTAAAAAAGCGAATATATAATAAAGATAATAATCGCCGTTTATGCCGATTAATACGAATAATTTTTCCTGCGGAACGATATTTATAATCAGACCGGCAAATACCGCCGCAACTAAAAATATAATGCCGGCGTATAGATAAAACGTCGTAATATCGAACTTTTTTTTAAGCCTTTTTAACATAAGGCTAAAAAATATATAGCAGTACACAAGGATACCCGCACCTAAAAGCCATCCTCCGGCTTCATTTAAATAAATATGAACGGCGGACACGTTTCCAAAAAACGAAGATGCGAGCATTGCGATAATTCCTGCGTTAATAACGGTTAAATCCGTTTTCCAGTATAAATTATCCGGCGCTTTAGTCATATAAAACATCGGCAGCAGCCTGTATGAAACGGCTATAAAAAGCATTATGACAAAACCTATGAACATAAGATAAATATGGTCTTGCAATATATCGTAAATGTTCAGCCCTATTTTAAAATAAAAAGTTAAAGCCAAATACAGTCCTACGGACAATCCTATAAGCAGATAAGAATACGAAAATGCTATTCCCAAAGAAGAATAATCCCATTTCTTTACCTTCTTTATACTTATCAAAATGTTTATATTATATGTTAAAACCGATATAAAAAGGAGGATGCCGCCCGCGGCTATCATAGCGCTCCAGAGATAATGCATTCCAATAACGAAAAGCAATAAAGAAATTACGTATCCGTAATAAACCGGAATAAAAAGCTTTTCGTAAGCAATTTTCACGCCGAGCGCCACAGGCAAAAGCATATAAGAAGCACCCATAATTACCATGAGCAAAAAACCAAGCGTAAATATGTGCGTAAGGGCTATTATTTTATTATTCATAAAAAAATATCCGTTAAAACTCTTATAATCAAAAAACATTACTATGAAAAAAACCGGCAAAAAAATAAGCGCGGTTTTTATATGTTTTAATGCTATTTCTATAGAACTATCCGTTGTATTCATATATTTTATTTACCGTCCTTTTTTTATGCTTTTGTTATATTTTGTTTTATACCGGCAATTTTTTGCATACCGCGTTATTAAAAAAATTAATGCGTTTTAAGTCTTTTTAGGGCATCGGTCTTAATCATCGAAGGATTCCATTCCGGCTCCCAAACGAAATTTACTTTTACGCCGTTAACGCCTGGAATGCTTTTAACTGCCTCCTCTACCTCATATTTTATAACGTCGCTTATAGGACAGCCCTTTGCCGTTAAAGTCATATCTAAACAGACGCCGCCTGTTTGATTTAAATTGATTTTATATACCAGCCCAAGATCGACTATATTTACTTCAAGCTCAGGGTCTATAATGCCTTTTAATTTTTCCAATACGTCCTTTTCATTAAATTCCGCCATGATAAACTCCTATATTAAAATTTTAAATCTATTCGATTTTATTTTTTACTTCCTTTTAATATAAAGTTTATCAAATTCAAAAAAAGTTTAAATTGATTTAAGTCACAATTCTATAATAATAATTCAGAATTCATAAATTTTATCGATATTATTTTAAGAATATGAATTTAAAATAAAGTTAAACTTAGTTTATCTTCTTTTAAACTATTTTATATAATTAATTTGTGTTTATAAAATTTATGCTATTTTTTTGATTTTTGCAGAAGATATAACACCTCTTCGTCCGTCGTCTGGCTGAAATCTTCGTAAAATTCCCCAACCGCGTAAAACTCTTCCGGAGCGCTTAAAACTACTACTTTATCGACGACTTTCTTTAATTCTCTCATCGTATCGCCAGCTATAACCGGCACAGCTACGATTATTTTCGCAGGTTTTTCATCCTTAACTGCTTCTATTACCGCCATGACAGACGCTCCGGTAGCAATGCCGTCATCCACTATTATAGCCGTTTTGCCGCTTACATCAATCTTTTCGGCTCCCCGCCTGTATATTTTTTCCCTTTCCCTTATTTCTTTAAATTTAATCTGCTCCATGCGCTCTAAGTATCCCGCGGGGATATTAATGCGCGATATAAGAGATTCGTTAAGATAAACTTTCGGCGATTTTCCGTCTACTACCGCCCCTATGGCCAACTCTTCCTGATTAGGCGCACCTATTTTTCTTACCAACGCCACGTCTAACGGTGATTTTAATATTGCCGCTATTTCATAAGCAACTGGAATTCCGCCTCTTAACAAACCAATAACCACGGTATTTCCGCCGCCGAATTTCTCCGCCGACAACTTTTCTCCAAGCAGTTTCCCCGCTTCTATCCTGTTTTTAAATATCATATAATTTCTCCGGATAATCTTTTTACCCGCCTCATCATTATAATACTCTTTATATTTTCATAATATCTATTTATAAGTATATCATTAATAAAAATATTGTTAAAAAAATTGACTAAAAAAATAAAAATAGTATATAATTGATAGGCATTAATATTTTGCCGCATTTTCAATAAATATTTTCGGGCTGTTAGCTCAATCGGTAGAGCAACTGACTCTTAATCAGTAGGTCGTCGGTTCGATCCCGACACAGCCCACCAGTAAAATAAAGACTGTAATCATTTTCTTATTAAATACATAATAATAGTCAATATTATGCTTGCAATTATACTTAATCCCAATGGAAAATAAAAAGTAAAATTGCCTTTTTTAATTATTATATCTCCCGGAAACTTGCCTATAGGCAGTTTATGAAAAACAATAAATAATAAACCTAAAATTATCAATACTATTCCGGTTAATATAAGGAATCTGCCTAACCCATACATATATTTAACCTCTGAGCTTTTGAAATTAATTTGTTAAAATTTATACTTTTATATCCATAAGCGGCATAGAAAATCTAATTTTATGTCCTGCGTTTAAAGAAGGAATGCTTGAAGCAAGATGAACGGAATTTCTTCCTAATTTTTTATTTATACCGTCTATAGAATCGTATATGCGTTTTATTTTATCAATTTTAACAATATCGTCAAAAAGCGAATACTGGACGTTTTCCGTAAGGTACAAAACTATTTCCGTCTGCCTGTATAGATATATTTTTTCATATATATACTTAAAACCTTCTTTTAAAGCATTCATAAGAAGAGGCGGGAAGGCGGAAGGCGTAGTAAGTTTTATCTGAACGCCGGTTGTTTTAAAATCCTGCGTTTTTAAAAAAATAGAAATTTTTGCGGCGGCTAAGTTAAATCTTCTGGCTTTAGCGCAGGCATTTTCTAAATTTTTAGTAAGTTCCGAAAAAAGAAACATCTCGTCGCTTGAGGGCGGATAAAAACTCTTAGCCTTGCTTATAGTTTTATAAGTCGATTTAGCGGATGCGTTAATTCCTAAAACTGCATTTCCTCTAAGTTCAAGCCATGTTTCTTTATAAGGTTTAGATAAATACCTACCTATAAAATTTTCGTCTTTGAGAGCAAAATCTAAAGCGGAATTTATGCCGAATTTTTTCAAAAGATACGCCGTATTATTTCCTATGCCCCAGACGTCTTCAATCTTGATATTGCATAAAATATTTTGTATATCCCTGCCTTCTATTACGGCAAGCCCTTTAGGCTTTTTAAGTTTAGAAGCTATTTTAGCAAGCGTTTTCGTTATGCTTACGCCTATCGAAACGGTTATAGACAACTCTTTTTCTACCGCAATCTGCATTTTTTTAGCAATTTCTTCGTAGGAACAGGAAAACACCCTTCGTAATCCGCTTAAATCGACGAACGCCTCGTCTATCGAATACTCTTCTACCTGCGGCGAAAAGTTTTTTATTATATTAAACATACGTAAAGAAAAAAGGGAGTATGCTTCGTAATCGGATTCTATAACTATAAGCCCGGGACATATTTTTTTAGCTTCGAAAGACCTCATGCCGCGCTTTACTCCTTTTGCTTTAGCTTCATAGCTTAAAGCCGTTATAATGCCCCGCTCTTTTCCTACCGCGACGCATTTTCCGTTTAAAGACGGATTTAACGCACGCTCGCATGCTACGAAAAAAGCGTCGGCATCTATGTGGGCGATAGCCTTCGGCCATGAATGTACGCAAAAATTGGTCATAAAATTACTTTGTTATACGATTATAATTTAACCGCTATTTATATTTTCTTATAGTGCCTACTACGACTCCCGCAACCGTTAATTCCTGTTTAGGCGTTATAATTCCATATTTAGGGTTTGCAGCTTCAAGTATATATTTGCCGTTATCTTTTCTGAGATATTTTATCGTCCAGTCGCCGTCTACGCGCGCTATCACTATATCGCCTTCTTTGGGCGTCAGCGATTTATCTACTACTACAAAATCTTTCGGCATTATGCCGACGTTAATCATAGAATCTCCTGAAACTTCAAGCATAAAAGAAGAATTTGGATTTTTTATCAAAAGCTTATCGATAGAAATGCTGTCTAAAAGCTCTTCTTCCGCAGGACTGGGAAAACCGGCTTCAACGCTTCCAAGAAGCTTAATAAGACCGCCGCCTGCGCCTGCCGCCGCAAAAATAGCGGATGCATTAGTCATCAGCATAGCCGCCGTATCCGCATAAATACCGGAAACAGGCAGTAAATATCCCTTTGAATCTTTTTTTAAAAAACCTTTTTCTATAAGCTTGCCGACTATTTTAAAAACCGCATTTTTTGATTTCACCCCGAATAAATCCGTCATTTCGGAATAAGTCGGCATCCTTCCGCTTTTTATATAGAAACCTTTTATAGAATCAAGTCTGCCCTTAAGTTTTATATCCATATTTATAATTTATAGCAGAACAATATGAAAAAATTAAATTAATGATGAAATTAATGATGAAATTTAAATTTTGAATTATTGAAATTTTGAATTATTCTATATTTACGGCATATATATATCGCGATATATATTATAATATAGTAAACAATCGTTCACTGTCAAGCAAAAAATTAAACAAAAATTATGTCAATGCTATAAAATAATGATAAAATTAAAAATATGGATTTAAAAGCCAAAAATAAAATTATCGCAAATCTCTTTCTTTTATTTGCTTTTTTAATTTTTTTAGCATCTTACCTTATACACGTCGATAATATCTGGATATTTATACTGCAAAGGGCTTCGGCGGCGGCGCTTATAGGCGGTATCGCCGACTGGTTTGCCGTAACGGCTTTATTTAAATATCCGCTCGGACTTCATATTCCGCACACAAATACCATTAAAAACAACAAAGAAAAAATTATTAATTCGATAAGCAATACCGTCAACGATATATGGCTCGGCAAAAATTATCTTGCAAAAGAAATAAACGACATAAATTTTTCCGATATCCTGCTAAACATTATAAAAAAAGATAAAAACAAAAATAAATTAATGCTGTCTTTAAGAAAATTAATTTTAAAATCAGTTAATTATGCCAAAACGGATAAATTTAAAAATTTTTTACATAAAAATATCGATAAAGCATTGGACAAAACATTGTCCGACGACAATATATCCAAAAATATAATAAGCAAATTTGCCGTATTTTTGGAGTCCGAAGATTCGAATTATATTTACGATAATTTAATTAATTATATAAACGATTATATTAAAACGTATAATGCGGACGTCCTGTCAAAAAAAATCACGGACGCGTATTCGGATGAAATTATAAAATCTATAAAATTTGCGGGAAATAAAATAATAGATGAAAATTTCGCCTACATTATATCTGATTTAAGCGGCTTCGCAATACGAAACATAGAAGAAAACAGGCCGTATTTAAAACAACAGGTAGCCGATATAATCGAAAAATACAAAAGCAGTTCCGCCTTAAAGAACGTACTGATGTTTGTAGCGGAAAAGACGAATATTTTGGACATAGATAGGCTTTCTAACGAAATTATAACAAAAATTATAGATTTTATTAAAGATATAAAAAACAACGAAAATAACGAGGTCAGATTAAATATAAAAGATTATATTTTAAGCGCATTAAACGATATAGACAAAACTTCAAGGATTCAAATTTTAAATGCCGTAGAAAATATTATCGACGAAAATGCCGATAAAATAAAAGATTACATAATAAATTATTTAAATAACGACGAACTGAAAAAAACGATTAAAAACAAACTTTCAAATTTTATTAATTCGGAGGGTTTAAATATTATAGTCCGTTTTAAAGACCGGTTAAAAAGCATTATGCGCGATACAATAATAAATTTTGTCGGTTCAATACTTAAAAACAACAAAGAATATATAGTTAATAAAAAATTGTTTAAAGAAAAATTTAATTATCTTTTTATTTTCATAGAGAATGAAATATCAAAAAACACCGATAAAATTGATGTTTTTTTAAAAAACAACATTATATATGTTATGAAAATCAATCATTCGGCTATAGGAAAACTTATAAGAAAAAATTTAGAAAATCTTGACGAAGATAAATTAGTCGGCCAAATCGAAGATAAAATCGGCAACGACTTGCAATATATAAGAATAAACGGTGCTATAACCGGTTCTTTTATCGGAATCATTATAGCCGTATTGAGTCTTATTTTAAAAAAAATATAAATAATATAAACAATACTTCCGCATAATCTGCGGAGAAAAAATTTTATGAAATGAAATTGCCTTAAAAGTGCTTATTTACTGCGGTTTTGAATGGAGCCGGCGATAGGAATCGAACCTACGACCCGCTGATTACGAATCAGCTGCTCTACCCCTGAGCCACGCCGGCATTTTGAAGATTTAGATATTGTTT
>JAKAKF010000022.1 GCA_021813595.1 bacterium | reverse complement strand
ATTTTCATAAGCGGATAACCTCCTTAATTTGCGTTATGGTGTTATCCGCTATTTTATTATGATTTTTAGTTAAGGAATAGACATTTTAAAAGTTATTTATCTATAGACATTTTAAAAGTTATTAACAGTATAATTCAATATACTTGACAACCATAAATATTAGTGATATAAATTAATTAAGAAGTAAAGATAATAATTAAATAATTGAAATTAAGAAATAAGAATAAAAGCGGTGATTTGAAGTATATTGCTTCCGCTTAATAAATGTGCTAAAAAACGTTGGTTTAATTATATTACCCGCGCTTTTAGTGCGGGTTTTTTTATTTTATATAGATTTTTAATGGCGGGGATTTAGGAGCATATTGCAGCCGCCTTAACAAGAAGCTAAAAAGCCAATGAAACCCGGTGGCTTAAGTTTCCTAGGTCACTGGGTTTTTTGGTCTAATGAAATTAACTATTCCGGAAAATTTTAACTTCCGGCAAGGAGAAAATCATGGACAAATTTCAAGAAGTTTCAGATTTACAATTAAATTTAACTTTATTTAGTAATCCGCAAAACGAAGTAGAAAATTATGTGTATTGCAAGCATGTAAAAGACTATCTTTTATCGCAGCATCAAAAATCAGGAAAAGACATAAAAGATATCGCTTACGCTTCAGGATACGCTAAGCTCGAAAAGTTTAAAAAACATCTTGAAGAATGGCAGAAACTGGAAAAACCTATTCCAAGAAAATATTTACAAGTAATTAACGTAGATATAGATACTTTATTATCCTTATTAGAATTAGACAAATTAGATTATGAAGCTGCTATAAAAATACCAAGAAAAGCTTCTGCGTGCACAGTCCGTTTAATACCGGGCATATATTCAACATATTCTTTCGGCGGAATGGTTTCAGAAGAAGAAGCAATTAATTTAGCAAAGGATTACTCTAAAAAAATAAAATGCCAATGCATGATTAATTTTCCTGGTCTTTTTCTTATTGTAATATACCCTGACGGTAAAGTTTCTAAGTCATATTACCATCCAAGCATAGATATAACCAAAGAATGGGTGCAGTTTGGATGGGACGGCTCTAATCTTAGCAGTATGAGGATAAAATAATATTAAAATTTATTTCAAGTTCGGAAATAATTCTGTGTTTTTCTTTAGAATTGGCATGATATATCGGAATATCTTTGCCGAATATTTTGGATATGTTTAATTTCCTTAAATCCAGAGCTTCTTCCGGACTTGATGCTATAAAACATTTAATATCTTTGATATAATGCTTTAAATTTGCAACCTCGTCAAATATTTCCATATCTGAAAAATCTATTCTTGAATTTATTAAGGAGATCTGCTCTTGCGGGATTTCATACCGTTCTGACATATTATAAATTTCGAGATGCTTAACCGAAGCTTCAAATCCGAGTTTCAACGCTTCTTTTTGAAAGGTCTTTTCGTAATCGAATATCACGCCGTCAAGATTTAATGCGGTATTATTCATATTTAACATTAGTTATATCTTTTTTAATGTTTATTGTTATAAAAATTATGGTTTGTTTTTATAAAATATATTAATTTTTCAATATCTATTTTATTAAAACCGGTACTTTTCTGAAAAAATAATTTATTAATATCTATTGATTGGATATTTAGTATATAATCAACCGTTTTGTTTTTTATTTCTTTAATTTTTGATAATTTGTGAGAAAAGATAACCATGCGATATATTCTTGTGTTAATTGAATTTTTTTTTAGATATCGCTCTAATATATCGGCAGCTTCATTAACCTGCATACTCGGCGTTCTGCCTTTTTTATCGGTAATAGGAGCAAGAGTTTCAACAAGGTTGCCATAACGATCGAATTTATCTTTCCACCATTTATCGCCGTCGCAATAAATAGTGCCGTTAATATATTTAATTTCCATAGCGATAATTCCATAAGGACCTACCGTCAACAGGTCAATTTCTCCTTTGGCGTTACGGTAGCCCTTAATTGCCGTCCATTCTTCGCTTAACTGTTTGTTTAAGACTTCAAAAGCGCGGTTCTCTCCTTTATTGCCGCTTGCCCATATAATCTCAGTGTTGCTTGGTTGTAATTTGACTGGTTTAGCTGGATTAGGAGTTAAAATATTAAACGTCAGTCTGACTAAATTGCCGAATCCGCTTAAAATTTTATAACTTCTTAAATCTTTAGATATGTTACCCGTTATTTCTTTTCTGCGGTTTAATTTTTCTCTTATTTTATTATTATGCTTGTTAATAGAATCTTGATATAAATGTTCTCTATGTTCTTCATAAGCCCTTAGTTTATCGTTTGTATGATCAGAGAGCGTTATTGTTTTCATATAATATCAGAATTTTCAAATTATGTTTTTGTTTAATGGATTAACTGTAATGAAAAAAATTAGATTGCAAAAATTAGTTTAAACCGCAGCTTGACAGAATATTAACATTACACATGATATCTTATTTATGTTAATATTAGATTTGATTTTAAATCAGTTTCTTAAGATTTTCAATGTTTATTTAGATGCAGGTTAAATTTTTAAGTTATTTAGTTGTTTATTTAGTTATTTGCGCTTTGATTCAGAATTTTTATAAGATATTGTAATAAAAATTTAATCTAATTGTCATTATATTGAAATATTAATTATATACAATATAGATGTTATAAAAGAAATAATATAAACAATAGAATGTTTATTTCATAATATAACTGTAGAAAAATATTTACGCAATAATTATTTATTTTATATTCAAATCGATTTAAACAAGAAGGCTAAAAATGAATAATTATTTTATAAAGTTAGCAGTTATCAATATAGATTATATTAAAATATATATTTATAACATTTTAATAAGGAGAAACGTTTATTTATGAATACGCAACAAATTTCAGAAGAAATTCTTAAAATCTTTAAAGAAGAGAATCTGAGTGTTGGCACAGTTATTCTTGGGCAGATACTTTTTGAGAGATTTTATAATAGCAATAATAAACTTAATTCTATAGAAAAAGACCTTCTTCCGGAAGCAATATCATTGCTTGAAAATAACGGACTAATAAAAAAAATACAGGTACCGGATGGTTTAATGCTTTCTACTATTCTTCTTACCGAAGCAGGTTTTGATAAAATTTCCGCGGATTAAAAAGCAAATATCTATTATATTGTCAACTCCTGCGGATATTTGCATAGTTTGCATAGTTTACACCCGATTTGCCGGTTTATGCCAAGTCTTTATAGTTGAGAGGGATAGGAAATATGATAATTAATTGTAAGGCGCGGAAGTAAATGAGAATACGCAACATATTCGGAGAAGAAATACCTGTTTATCAAATTAAACCATCAGAAAAATATAGAATTATTTCCGAACTTGGAATAAAATATTTCATAGACGATTATAATTTGGCGATTCACCATATAGAGTTAAATTGTCCTGACCGCAAAGCATACTGGCTTAACAGAGGATGCCGAGATTTTAGTTTAGTCTGCCGGAGCCTGTTAATATTAATGAGACAAACAGTTTGGCGGAGTTTTTTAAAATAAATTATTAACCTCAAAAATATTATAACTATTATAAATATCATGGATATTCAAAAAGTAATAGAAAAATATGTTAAAAAAGATTTAAGACGGCATAAAGCAAAATCTTTCAAGAAAGATTTAATGCTTATTCCGCATTTTAATATTTCAAATAAAAAATTAAATAAATCTGTCAAAATAATTAAAAAATAATAATTAATCATAAAAAACAAGAATATAAATAAAATTAAATCAGTTCAAAATAATTATTTTAGATATACTATAAGTAATATTCAATGTTTAATCCTCAACGATTTTTTTAATTCTAACAAACATTCATTATTAAAAAAAATGGATAACTATCTTGGAGATATTAAAAGTATAGATAGCTCCGTCAAAAATACTTTAGTGTCGTTAATCAAAAAATATCAAAATAATCAGGAGAAAACATATACTAAATTATTTAATTATTTTCTAAAAATAGAAAACGGAATTTTGTATATCAGGGATACAGATTGGGAAAATAGCAAACATAAAAAATAAAAGTTTTATAAAAAATTTTAACAACAATAAATTAATAGTCTGCAAACCCTTTTCAAATAAGTTTGTTCGAAAAAGATATAAAAAAAATTACGAAATAACTTTGAATTTCTCCATAAATTTTTCTGTGATTTCCACAAAAGCCTTTGCCGATAAAGAAAGGTTATCTAAAGATTGCGCCGCTAACGCAATTTTTCTTTTTATTTCCGGTTTTATAGGAACGGAACATATTCCGTTGTAATTAAGCGGGATTGCAAGATTGGGAATAACGGCAGCCCCGATACCTTCCCTGACCATTTCAATAATAGTGCCTATGTTGCGCGCTTCTATATTTTTAATTTCATCCTTCTTCTTTATAGAATTCATTAAATTAGACGCTACCAGCATTCCGCAGCTTGACCCCTTGAAAGTTAAAAGCGGTTCGCGTGCAAGTTCTTTTATGTCTATGCTTTTTCTGCAACACAGCGGATGTTTTTCATTAAAAACTACGAACATTTTGTCTTCTAAAAGCTCAACGTAATCAAGTCCTTCTGCCGGAAGCACTATAAAGCCTAAATCGACGGCGCCTTTTAACAGCCAGTCCGCTACTTCCAAATCCGTTCCTTCAAACCATGAAACCTCTATCCCCGGATATTTGCGTTTGAATTCTTTTAAAATTCCGGGCAAAATTCTTATTGAAACGCTTTGAAAACAGCCTATTTTAAGACTGCCGACCTGTAAGTTTTTTAATGCCGATATATCTTCTTTTAACCTGCCTATTCTGATTAATATCTCTTTTGCATGATTATAAACTTTTTCTCCGGCCTCGGTAAGGGAGACGGTCTTTTTGTCGCTTTTAACTAACTTGATTTCAAGTTCGTTTTCAAGCGATGCTATAGAATGGCTCACTGCGGACTGCGTTATATAAAGAGCTTTCGCCGTTTTTGTAAAACTTTGGGATTCCGCGAGGGTTTTTAAAATATTTAATTGAGTTAACGTCATGAGTAAATAATCACTTTAATTATAAAAATTATTCATTTGATTCATTATAAATCAAATCTTATACTATATTCAAGAGCATAGTTTGAAGTTTTTATAGCGCATATAATCCAATGCATAAATATTTTATAGTTAATTAAATAAGCAAACAAATTACGCGATTATATATTTTAGATTAGTAACAATCTCATTATGAATATTAACATCTTAATATAAATTAATATTAAAACGGGGGAGCAAAATGAAGCATAATTGGAATGCCGAAGATTACGCAAAAAATTCTCAATGCCAGCTGCAATTAGGCGAAGAACTTATCGAAAAACTTTCATTAACCGGCAATGAAGCATTGCTCGATATAGGCTGCGGAGACGGAAAGATAACCGCTAAGTTATCGAAAATTTTAAAAAAAGGAGAGGCAGTCGGGATAGATGCATCCGAAAGTCTGATAAATTTAGCGTCGAAAAGATTTTCTAATGTTCAATTTCAAAATCTGACATTTTACCAAATGGATGCATGCGCAATTAACTTCTCTAAAAAATTCGATATTGCTTTTTCTAACGCGTGTCTTCACTGGGTAAAAGACCATAGCGGCGTTCTCGGAAAAGTTCACGCATGTCTTAAGCCTAAAGGCAGGATTTTATTTCAGATGGGCGGACGCGGCAATGTAGGCGAAGTATTAAATGCCGTTAAATTAGTCGGTAGCAAACAAAATTGGAGCAGTTATTTTGATAATTTAGTTACGCCGTATTATTTTTACGATATAAAAGACTATGAAATATGGCTTCAGGAAAATCATTTTAAGCCTAATCGTTTGGAACTGATTGAAAAAAATATTAAACATTCAGGAGAAGAAAGCTTTAAAGGCTGGTTAAGAACTACTTGGTTTCCTTTTACAGACAGATTGCCTGAGTCGTTAAGGGCAGCTTTTCTTGACGAAGTGTCTGAAACTTATAAAATTGAACATCCTGCCGATAAATCCGGCGCCATTAATGTAAAGATGGTTCGTTTGGAGGTCGAAGCGTACGCCGTCTAAATCTAGTTCAGATATTCTAATTCGAAATCTTTTGCCCGACGATATACCTGTAATAACGGACTGGCCTTCTTATCAGCCATGTTTTAAAGAACTTGATTATGCGTTAAGAAAACGAGGCTGGCTTTCGGAGTACTTTGGCAAGCCGGATACCAAGTGTTACGCCGCCGAACATTCAAGCGGACTTATTGGATTTGCGATACTTTCTAAAACGTCTGAAACGGAAGCCGAATTCAGAATCGCCTTAAAACCGGACAAAACAGGCAGCGGATATGGCAAAATAATCACGTCAACGGTTCTTAAAGACGGATTTATTAATATGAAAATTAACAGGATTCATCTTATAGTAAGGGAAAATAATCCAATGGCAATCCGTTTATACAAAAACATCGGATTTTCCGAAAGAGGCAAATGTATTAAAGAAATAAACGGTAAGGCGGCAGATTTTTTAGTTATGGATATTTACTATAAACAATATTTACAAAAATCAAAGGAGTAATTATGAAACACGCTCTGCTAGTTATAGATGTCCAGAATGAATATTTTACCGGTAAACTGCCGGTATCTCATCCTTCGGGCAGTTTTAACAATATCCTTAGAATTATGGATGCCGCAGCGGAAAATAAAACAGCGACGGCGGTTATCCAAAATTCAGCAATATCTCCCGAATCGCCAGTTTTCAGGAAGGGAAGCCATGAATGGGAACTTCACACGGAAGTTACAAAGCGGCACAGGGATATTTTGATTGAAAAAAACTTCCCCGACAGCTTTAAAAACACGATATTAGATAAATGGCTTAAGGACATTAACGCGGATACCGTTACGATAATCGGATATATGACTCAGAACTGCTGCGATTCTACGGCAAGAAGCGCATTTCACCGCGGTTACAATGTAGAGTTTTTGTCAGATGCTACCGGAACTTTATCTATGACGAATTACGCCGGTTCCGTTACCGCCGAAGAACTGCACAGGGCTATATTGGTAACTCAGGTACGGTTCGGCAGGGTAATCGGAACGGATGAATGGCTCTTAAGCTTACAAGGCTGAATGTATGATAAATTTTAATTAATTTAAATTAAAGGAAGTTTATAAATATATATTAAAGCGATAGACCTAGTATTGTTCGAGGGTTCATGGAATGACTGTTTAGGTTTGCTTATGTATTTATGTAATGCTATAATTATTCATGCAACTCGTTGAATTAAACAAATAATTTTATCTTTAACGGTATTTTTATATTATGAACAGAAATGAAGTCAAAGAACATTTCGGAAAACAGGCAGGCAGTTACGAAGAATTAATGGTTAAACTTATTCCCGGATATATAGAACAGCACGCAATTATATATGATTTGCTTCCCGAAGAAGAAAAAGCTCACAGACTGCTTGATTTGGGATGCGGCAACGGAGTTTTATCGGAA
>JAKAKF010000250.1 GCA_021813595.1 bacterium | reverse complement strand
ATCCGGTATTTCACGTAACCCTTATAACGCACAGAAAAGATGCGATATATCCTGCTACCATAGTCGGCAAGCCGCCCATGGAGGACTGCTATATAGGAAAAGCTACGGAAAGGTTTTTTCTTCCTGCCATAAAAAAGATTTTTCCGGAAATTATCGATATGAATCTGCCTTTCGAAGGCATATTCCATGATTTGGCATTTATAAGCATTAAAAAAAGCTATCCCGGCCATGCAAAAAAGATTATGCACGGAATATGGGGTCTCGGTCTTATGATGTTTACTAAAATAATAGTCATATTGGACGAGGACGTTAACGTTCAGGACAGGAGCGAGGTTATCTGGAGAATATGCAATAATATCGACCCCAAAAGAGACGTTTCGTTTGTCGAAGGGCCTATCGACGTTTTGGAACATGCCTCCGATATTCCAAACCACGGCTCTAAAATGGGTATAGACGCTACAAAAAAATGGACATCGGAAGGCTATAAGAGAAAATGGCCGAACGATATAATTATGTCGGACGATATAAAAAAACTTGTCGATGAGAAATGGAAGGAATACGGTCTAAGTTAAACTAAAATGCTTAAAAAAATAAAAAATACGTTAGAATTGGTCAAGTTTTCCCATACTATATTTGTCCTGCCTTTCGCCCTCAGCGCTTTTCTCCTTGCCTTTTACGATAAATATCCCGCGTCTTTCGGCGCGCCCCTTTTTTATTATAAGATGATATGGGTCATTATAGCTATGGCTTCGGGAAGAAGCGGAGCAATGGCGTTTAACAGGATAATAGACAGAAAAATAGATGCAAAAAATAAAAGAACGATGGAAAGAACCATTCCGAAGGGCGAGCTTACTACTTTATACG
This sequence comes from bacterium, assembly GCA_021813595.1. The sequence goes on along the minus strand of JAKAKF010000250.1, from coordinate 6,685 downwards.
GCGTTATTTTCGGAGTAATTTCCTATATAATGCTTATATTTTCCGCTTACGAATTAAATTTTATATGTTTCGTTCTTTCCCCTTTTGTTATTATTTTTATCACGTTTTATTCTTTCACGAAAAGATTTACGTTTTTTTCCCATATGGTTCTGGGAATAAGTATGGCATTAGGTCCTTTGGGGACATGGCTCGCCGTTACGGGAAGTATAGACTATAAAATTTTGATTCTCGGCCTTGCGGTGGTTTTTTGGGGTTCGGGATTCGACATTCTTTACGCTATTTTAGATTATGACTTCGATACCGCAAACGGGCTTTTTTCCGTGCCCGCAAAATTCGGAATAAAAAACGCGATAACGGTTTCCAGAATATTGCATTTTCTTGCTTTAATATGTTTAGTTTACATATATTTTATATTTAATCTTAATTTTTTATATATTATAGGGATAATTCTCGTTACCTGTTTTTTTGCCTACGAACATTTTTTAGTTCATAAGAGCTTAAATAATATCGATACCGCGTTTTTTACTATGAACGGATATATTTCCATAACTTTTTTCGTTTTTATATCCGCAAGCGTCATATATTCTAATATGCGGCAATGAAAAAATATGAAAGAAAATTTTAATATGGAAGAAGCGGACCGTCATTCCTACATAGTCGCCTTGACGGGAGCGTCCGGAGCGATATACGGGTTCAGCCTGCTTAAGGCTTTAATAAGCCGTTCTTTTTTTGTCCATCTTATAATTTCTAAGCCTGGTTTTAAGGTTATTAAGGATGAGCTTGGAATGTTTGCGGATATTTCCGGGGGCGGCGAAGCAAGCGCCGGCGGAAACGATTCTTTAAACGGTTTTAATCTAAAGATAAAAAATGAGATAGAAAACAAATTCGGGCTGCATAAAGACGGCGGCAGATTTGCTTTTTTAGACGAGAATTTTTTAGAGGCGCGCATTGCAAGCGGCTCCGCAAAAAACGTTAAAGGCATGATAGTTATTCCGTGTTCTATGGGCAGTCTTTCCAGAATTGCTAACGGAATTTCCGGAAACCTTATAGAACGGGCGGCGGACGTTATGCTTAAAGAAAGAAAAAAACTAATCGTATGTCCCAGAGAAACCCCGTTTAACGATATACACCTTAAAAATATGCTCTCGCTCCATTCATCGGGGGCGACGATACTCCCGCCCATTCCCGCATTTTATAATATGCCCCGGACGGTCGAAGATATTATAGATTTTATAACCGGCAAAATTTTAGATGCGTTAGGCATAGAGAACGATATTTATGCAAGATGGAAAGGTTATGATTAAAAATAAAACTTTTGATTTAATAAAAGAAAAGGTTTATAATAATAAACGGTTGTCAACCGACGACGCTTTGTTTTTGTTTAAATCTCACGATTTGCTCTCGATAGGAGAACTTGCAGACTTTAAAAACTTTAAAATCAACGGAAATAAAGTATATTATATCGTCAATATTCATATAAATTATACTAATATATGCGTAAATAGGTGCGCCTTTTGCGCATTTTACAGAAACGGAAAAGAAACGGATGCATATTCTATGAGCATAGAAGAGATAATAGAATATATTAAGACTAATTACAAAACCAATAATTTTAAAGAAGTTCATATTGTCGGAGGTCTTCATCCTTCCCTTCCTTACAGCTTCTATTTAAATATGGTCCGCAGAATAAAGAATGAATTTCCGTCTTTAATGGTACAGGCTTTCACGGCGGTAGAAATAGATTATTTATCTAAAATTTCAAGGTTGTCCATAGAAGGCGTTTTGACGGATTTAAAAGAAAACGGTTTAGACGCTCTCCCCGGCGGCGGAGCTGAAATTTTCAATCCGGCTATAAGAAAAAAATTATGTCCGCAAAAAATAAGCGGGGAAAGATGGATTTCAATACACAAAACCGCCCATAAAATAGGCATTCCTTCCAATGCTTCAATGTTATACGGAGTAAAAGAAAGTTATGAAGACAGAGTAAGCCATTTAAACGAAATAAGATTTGCGCAGGATGAATCCGGAGGCTTTAAATCTTTTATTCCTTTTGCTTTCCAGCCTAAAAACACCGCAGTCAGGAATTCGGGGTTTACTACGGGATACGACGACCTTAAAGTAATTGCCGTTTCGCGCCTTTTTTTAGATAATTTCAAGCATATAAAAACGTTTTTTGTAAACTTGGGCATTAACCTTGCACAGGTTTCCCTTTCTTTCGGCGCCGATGATTTCGACGGGACGCTGACGGAGGAAAAAATATCGCATAATGCAGGCTCCATTAACCCGGCGGGGCTCAGCGTTAAAAATGTAAAAAAGATAATAGAAGAGGCAGGCAAGCTCCCTACTGAAAGAGATACCGTATATAATGTTGGTTTTAATTAACTTAATGATTCAAAGAGTTTAAGGAGGCCTAAAAATGTTGAACTTAAACGAGTTTGTATTTTATCCGGGGTACGGCGTTTGTATCGTGGAATCTATTTCCAAGCAGAAAATAGGTTCTACGGAATTGTCTTTTTACAATATCAGGGTTTTGGAAAACAATGCAAAAATTATGGTGCCGGTTAAAAATGAAGCCGAAGCGGGACTTCGTCTTTTAATTAAAGAAAACGAGATACAGAAAGTTTTTGACGTGCTTGAAGAAAAATGCGTCAAAAAGCCTTTCGCAAGGAAAGAATCATGGAATAAAAGGTTTAACGGATACAATATAAAGCTGTGCTCCTCCTGCCTTTTCGAGGTTGCCGAAGTTTTAAGGGACCTTTATATTTTAAAGTGCGAGAAAGAGCTGTCTTTTGCCGAGAAAAAAATGTTTGAAAAGGCAAAACACTTAATTATCAAAGAACTTTCGACCGTAATGAACAGGCCGGAAACTTACATAGAAGAAAAAATAAAAAAGATATTTATAAATACTCCCGTTCAGTCCCCTAATTTAAATTTAACCGTTTAGTATTTTAAAAATAATTATTAAATATAATATAAATGAAAATTTTTAATAAGAAACCAATCCTCTTCGTAAGGATAATGCTGGTTCTTATTTCCGCTATTCTCGGTTTTTTAATAGGCAAAGAATACTGGCATAACGACTTTTTATCTTACGTAGGGCTTTTATTCGGCTTTACAATCGGCTTTATCGTAGTTTCCGTTGAAAAAAGTATGGAGTCCATTTCCACAAAAAAAATTCTTACAGGAGGAATTGGACTTTTTATTGGGCTTTTTATAATGAATTATATTACTTACCAGTTATTTAAGTCTTTTTTTACCGGTTCCGATCTGGGGTATATTACTTACGCTTTCGTGAACTTCGTGGCCGGCTACATGGGGCTTATTATAGGCTTAAGGGTGTCCGACGATTTCGGCATCGGAGTTAAACAGGCGGATTCAAAAGGTTTGCAGGGCGGAAGCGGCGGCGGGGAAGAATGCCGCAACTATAAGGTTATCGATACCAGTTCTTTAATCGACGGAAGAATACTCGATGTTTCAAAAACGGGTTTTATCGACGGAACGTTTGTGATACCGACTTTTGTTTTGCATGAACTTCAGCATATAGCGGATTCTCAGGACCCCCTAAAAAGGGTAAAAGGGAGGAGAGGTTTGGATATATTGAAAGAACTAAGGGAAGATAAAAATATGAATATCAAGTTTACCGATGCGGATTATCCGAATATAAAAGAGGTCGATGCGAAATTAATCGCCTTTGCCAAAGAAAAAAACGGCAAGATTATTACCACCGACTTTAATCTTAACAAAGTCGCTCAGGTTAGAAACATCAGCGTATTAAATATAAACGACCTAGTTAAAGCTCTAAGGCCGATTCTTCTTCCCGGAGAAATAATGACCGTATTAATCACTAAAGAAGGAAGAGAAAAAAATCAGGGTATCGCATATATGGACGACGGGACTATGGTTGTCGTAGAAGACGCGATTAAGCTTGTCGGCTCGGAACTTAACGTCGTAGTTACAAGCGTTTTGCAGACGTCGAGCGGAAGAATGATATTCGCAAGGATAAATTACGATAAGGAACAGGCGGCAAATTAATTTTTATAGCCGCGATACGGCGTTATCCTTTCCGTAATTAAAATCGTTAAGGATGTATTCCGGTTATTTGTTTTTCATATTTTTGAATTTATTTAAGAACAGTTCGGCTATCTCAATATCCAACGCCGACGTTATTTTGATATTCATATCGGTAGATATGATGGACGCCGCGGTTAAACCTAAATTTTCTACGAGAGAAACATCGTCGGTCGATATAAAATTATCTCCTTCGGCTTTCTCAAGAGCCTTTTTTATTGCTTTAAACTTAAATACCTGAGGAGTTTTGGCGGCTATTAAGTTATCTCTTTTAAGAGTTTTAAATCCCGCAGGGTTCGATATTTTAATTTCTTTTATCGTTTCCGTAACTTCGGAACAAAGAAAAGCGGCGCCGTGGCAGGCGGTTTTATCAAGCAATAGATGCAATTCTTTATCCGTTACGAAGGGTCTTGCTGAGTCGTGTATAAAAACTACGGTATTTTCCGATTCGTCGGGAGAAATAATACTTTCTAAATATTTTATAGAATTATCGACCGACTGCTGTCTCGTTTCGCCGCCGGTTATTATCCTTAATTTTTCTATTTCGTCGTTTCCGAGATTTTTTTCAAAAAAATCATTCCAGTTAAATTGAAAAACGGACGGCGGCGGGGTCGCTATAATAACTGCTTCGAAATTAATTTTTGATTTTAAAAATATTTCAAGACTGCGGAGTATAATTTCTTTCTTATTAATCTTTATAAGCTGTTTAGGTATTGACAAGCCGGTTCGGGAGCCTGTTCCGGCGGCAAGCAGCACGGCGTAAATTTTCATTTTTTACTCCGACGACAGCAGGCAAACGCTGAAGCACTCGATTGCTTTCTGTTTGCCTACGGAATCAAGCCCTTCTTTTGTTTTTCCTTTGATATTTATGCGCGATTTATCGACATCAAGCGCCGAAGATACGGATTTTATCATATTTTCTTTATATGCGGAAATTTTAGGCGTCTGCGTTATAATCGTGATATCTGCGTTGACTAAGCCGTATCCCTTATCGCGTACCAATTTATAAGCATATTTTAATATTTCTATGCTGTTAATCCCTTTAGTCGATTTAAGATTGTCCGGATAAAGAACGCCTATATCGGGAAGAGACAATGCTCCCAGAAGAGCGTCAGTGAGAGAATGAAGGACGACGTCGCCGTCCGAATGTGCGGCAACCCCTATATGCCCTTCTATCAGTACCCCTCCAAGGTATAATTTTTTAGCGGCATTTTCAAAAAGCGCAATCTCTAAAAATTTGTGTATGTCGTAGCCGCTTCCTATTCTCATATTGTCCATTTAAAATAATTATACCATAACGGCGGTTTTCGGGGGTAAAAAATGTGATATAATTTAAAGGTTAAGAAGCGCAATGTTAAAATAAAGGAGGACGGTTAATCATGAGAATGCTTTTTGAACCATTGGAAATCGGCGGGATTAAAATTAAAAACAGAATAATGATGGCGCCTATGTGTATGTATTCGGCGGTTGACGGCGTAGTAGGCGCTTTTCATACGGCGCATTTAGGCGCTAGGGCGGTCGGCGGGGTAGGACTTATTATAGTCGAAGCTACCGGCGTCAGTCCCGAGGGAAGAATAAGTCCTTACGACGCAGGGATATGGAATGAAAAGCAGATTGAAGCTTTTAAGCCCGTGGTGGAATTTTGCAAATCCTGCGGATCGGTAATGGGGATACAGCTGGCGCATGCGGGAAGGAAAGCTTCGACCAACGCTCCGTGGCTCGGAGATAATCCTTTAAAGCCGGAAGAAGGGGCATGGCAGGTTCTTGCGCCGAGTCCTATCCCGTTTAACGACGGCTATCAGGTTCCTAAGGAAATGGACGAAAACGATATTAAAAAGGTTATAAAAGATTTTGCAAACGGCGCAAAAAATGCCGATAAGGCCGGGTTCGACGTCATAGAAATACACGCCGCACACGGATATTTGATAAACGAGTTTTTGTCGCCTTTATCCAACAAAAGAAAAGATAAGTACGGCGGCTCTCTTGAAAACAGGGCAAGACTGCTGCTGGAAATAATAGATGCGATAAAAGAAACAGGTTGGCCGAAAAATAAGCCTATTTTTGTGAGGATTTCGGCGGTAGATTGGGTGGATGGAGGGTTTGACATCGAATCTGCCGTTGTTTTAGCCGGAATGTTAAAAAAAGCCGGTGTTTCTTTGATAGACTGTTCTTCCGGGGGAATCGCGCCTAACGCGAAAATGAATATATACTACGGCTATCAGCTCGGTTTTGCAAAAGAGATAAGGGAAAAAGCGGGTATTGCAGTTTCTGGAGTAGGACTTATTACTAAACCTGAATTTGCCGATTTCATATTAAGTTCCGGAACGGCGGATATGGTCGAGATGGGCAGGGAATTATTGAGAAATCCATATTGGCCTCTTATGGCGGCGCATAAACTCGGCGTAGATATAGAATGGCCGAAGCAGTATCTGAGAGCTAAGTTTTAAACCGGCAAAAGGAAAATATGAAAAAGGGTACTATGGAGAACCTCATAAAACACGTGGTGCCGAAGGGGGGAATCGAACCCCCATGGGATTGCTCCCGCCGGATTTTGAGTCCGGTGCGTCTACCAATTCCACCACTTCGGCTTATAACAGGATTATGTCGCCATGATTAC
>JAKAKF010000086.1 GCA_021813595.1 bacterium | reverse complement strand
TGAAAAATCGGCGTTAAAAGCAGGGAAGTATCCGCTCGCCGCTTTTTTAACCGAAGCCTTTGACGCTTTTACCGCGTAAACCGCTTGCTTTAACTGAGGATTGTATTTTAAAGCCGTTTTCATAAGCTTTTGAAGTTTGCTGTTAAACGGCTTAAATTTGAGCGTATTTATGAAGCGGTATTTTTTCGAAGAAGAAAGCCCTATGGAATTTAAAAGAGCGAGCCTTGCAATTTTTACGTTGAATACCGAATTTATATAAGCCGCTTTTGCCGTTTCCATTGTTGCTTTTGCCGTCTCCGCGTCTAAAAGGTCGCCGGTTCCGACTTTGTAAAACGCCTCAGCCGCTTTATACTGGATTTCGTCATTTTTAAAGTTTTCTTTATCCGTTTTCATCAGTTCCTTATCTGCGAAATATTCGGCAAAATTGAGGATTACGTTATAAAGGTCGCTGTTGACGGCATAACTGTAACCCGCATTTGCCCCTTTCATCTGGTATTTTGCGTTAAGATAGTTGTAATAGCGCGAACCGAAAGAATAAAGCATATATGTTGCGTTTAAAGTTGCCGAATAATTGTTTAAAGAGTAGTTTATTCCAGGTTCGTTATAAATCTGCCCCCCCGAAATTAAGCCGTTATTGCTTACTTCCATAAAAGAATTCCTTGAAAATCCCGCGGTTCCGGAAATTTGAGGGTAGTATTGGGAAAGTGTTTGATTTTTAGTATAAGCCGATGATATATAGGAGTATTTGGATGTCAATATCCCCGGATAAAGTTTAAGGGCAAGCCTCAAGGCGTCTTTTAAGGTTACGGTTTGGACTGAGACGTAGGAAATTGCTCCGCCGGTTCCGGCGCTTTTTGTCTCTTTTTCCGCAAAAGAGGGGTCGTTCGGCGCGGCAATTAATAATATGGAAACAGTCAGGCAAAGCGCCGCCGCCGCAAGATAATTAAATTTATTTTTTCTTCCGAAGTTTTTTTTCATTTTTTTCTGGCTTTAACCGCCGTTTTATATTATATTATACATTATAATCATAAACCATTATAAAGTCTTATTGTTAATAAAATATAAATATAAATATAATGACTTTAAAGTCATTTGTCAATATAAAAAACATTAAAATAAACCCTTCGTAATAAAATAAATGCCCTTCAGTTTTAATCTCATAAGCTTAGGATGTCCGAAAAATCAGGTGGATTCGGAAGCGATGTTCACGCGCCTTGAAAAATCGGATATAAAATTTACTTCCGATATAGACAACTGCGATATCTGCCTTATTAATACCTGCGGGTTTATCGAGGCGGCAAGGAAAGAATCCATAGGCGTGATTATGGAAGCCGTCGGTAAAAAACAGGCTGGAAAAATAAAATATATAGCGGTTGCGGGATGCATGGTAAATAACAATCTTAACGCGCTTAAAGAGGAACTGCCCGAAGTAGATTTATTCCTGCCTACTTTCGATGAAGAAAAAATAGTAGAAGAACTTGCCGCAATAGCCGGCAAAGAAATAGCGCGCGGAAATCTTAATCTGCAAACTTTAGAAAAATGTGAAAGGGAGCATTTTAATTTAAAAAGAACCGCATATCTTAAAATATCCGAAGGCTGCGGCAGAGCTTGCTCTTTTTGCACTATCCCTTCGATAAGGGGAGTTTACAGGTCTAAGCCTATAGAAGAAATTAAGAACGAAGCCTTATATTTAGCCTCAGCAGGCGTTAAAGAGCTTATAATAATTTCCCAGGACACTTCGTATTACGGAATAGATTTAAACATAAAAAACGGGTTATACCGGCTTTTAAGGGAGCTTGCCGCAATAAAAGAAATAAAATGGATAAGGCTTATGTATTTATATCCTATGAAAACGTTATTTACGGACGATTTAATAAGTCTCATAAAAGACGAAGAAAAAATCCTGAAGTATATCGATATGCCCGTCCAGCATATTAACGACCGAATCCTGAAACTTATGAAGCGGGGAAATACGAAAAAAGATATTATAAACCTTATCGAAAAATTAAAAAAAGAAATTCCGGGCTCCGCATTGAGGACTTCTCTTATAGCCGGTTTTCCAGGCGAAACGGATGAAAATTTCAAAGAACTTATAGCTTTTATAGAAGAAACCGAATTCGACAATCTCGGAGTCTTTAAATATTCCGACGAAAGAGCGGCCGCTTCTTATAGATACGGTTCAAAAGTAAATGCAAAGACAAAATCCGAAAGGTATAAAATTTTAATGGAAACCCAAAAAACCATTATCCCGCTCATATTATCCCGCCATATAGGGCGGACGTATGAAGCGATAATCGACGAAACAAACAATAAGACCGCAAGGCTTAGGACTTATTTTCAGGCACCCGATATAGACGGATGCGTTTATATGTATGCAAACGATTTAAAAAATAATTTAAGAAATAAATCCGATGAAGGTTTTATGTCCGTTAAGATATTAAAAACAAGGGATTACGATTTATTAGGCGCACCGTAAAAACAATTAATTTGCGGCTTAAAATTTCTTGACTTAAAACTATGAATAAATTATAATAAAAAGACGTATTTTGAAATTAATAAAAATTCATAAAAATATATATATAGATAATTAGATAATTAAATTTAAACTAATTCCGGTATAACAATATGAAAACTGTCATAAACGAACAAAACAGGCGGAATTTTGCCGCGCAAGTCGAATCTATGCTTCACGACAAGCTGGCTAAATGCTATCAGTGCGGTAAATGTTCGGCGGGATGTCCAGTCAACTTCGAGATGGATTATACGCCAAACCAGATTATAAAAATGACGGAACTCGGAATGGAAGACAAAGTGTTGAGTTCCAAAACAATATGGCTGTGCGTCTCCTGCAATACTTGTTCCACGCGTTGCCCCAAGGGATTCGAGGTTACGGGAATTATGGACGTTCTAAGAGAAATAGCGGAGAAAAAAGGTATTGTGTCGAAAGTCGAAAAAGAAGTCCAGATGTTTCATGAAGTATTTCTCGACAACGTCAAGTCGAACGGCAGAATATTCGAGCTTGAGCTTGTAGGCAAATACAAGTTAAAGACGCGGCATCTGTTCAGAGATATGTTTTTGGCCCCTAAAATGCTTGAAAAGGGCAAACTTAAAATGCATGGAGAAAAAATAGCCGGCTTAAATCAAATTGCTAAAATTTTTAAGGATTTTGAGTAAAAATTAAAATTATCTGGAGAAACCATAATATATGAAATTAGCATATTACCCCGGATGTTCGCTTAAAGGAACGTCGTTCGAATATGAAGTATCTTTATTAAAGATACTCGAGGTTCTAAACATGGAGATAAAGGAAATACCGGACTGGAACTGTTGCGGAGCTTCCGCTGCACACAGCATAAATCATAATTTGTCCGTTGCTCTCCCCGCAAGGAATCTTGCGATAGCTGAAAAAGACGGATACGAATCCGTTCTTGCGCCGTGCGCGGCTTGTTCAAACAGGCTTAAAAACGCCGATTACGAATTAAAAAACGACGATATTCTTAAAAAGAAAATAACGGATTCTTTAGAAATGCCTTATAATGCCGAAATGAGCATTAACAATATGCTAGAATTTCTTATCGGCGTAGTAGGGAAAGATAAAATAAAATCTATGGTTAAAAAGCCTTTATCCGGAATTAAGGTTGCCTCGTATTACGGATGCCTGTTAGTAAGGCCTCCCAAAGTTATGCAGTTCGACGACCCCGAAAATCCGGTTACTATGGATGAATTGGTTGCGCTTACGGGAGCAGAACCTGTGGATTATTCTTTTAAAACGGAATGTTGCGGGGCGATTAATTCCCTTTCCAAACCGGACGTGGTCATGGCTTTAACCGGAAACATATTGTACGATATTAAAAAAAACGGAGCAGACCTTGTCGTAGTAGCATGCCCGCTCTGCCATTCCAATTTAGACGTGAGGCAGAGGGAAATAGAAAGAAAATATGATGAAAAACTTGGGTTGCCCGTTCTTTTTATAACGGAGCTGTTAGGCCTTTCTTTTGGAATAGACCCCAAAGACCTTGCAATAGACGGACATATGGTCGCCGCCGACAGGGTTTTAAAAAAGATAAAAGAGTTAACTAACCAACAATAGATTAAGATATAACTAAAAATTTGTCATTGTTAGCATAGCGAAACAATCTTGTTGTACGTAGTACGTAAGCAATTAAAATCAAAATAGAGCGATATACGAGGTATATATTATGGCAAGAATAGGCGTATTTGTTTGCTGGTGCGGTTCCAACATAGCCGGAACGGTCGATGTCGAGAAGGTCAGAGAAGAAGCAGCTAAAATTCCGGGAGTGGTCAGTGCGTTAGATTACAAATACATGTGTTCCGACCCCGGCCAGAACAGTTTGAGAAATATAATAAAAGAGAAGAATTTGACGGGCATCGTTCTTGCGGCCTGCTCGCCACATATGCACGAAAATACATTCAGAAAGGCTGCCGCAAAGGAAGGTTTAAATCCTTATTTCGTCGAGATAGCCAATATAAGGGAACAGGTTTCGTGGGTTCACGAAGACAAAGAAAGGGCAACCGCAAAAGCCGTAGATTTGATGAAAATGATGGTCGAGAAGGTTAAAAGAGACAGGCCTATCGAAGACGTCAGAGTTCCTTTAAATAAAAAAGCTTTAGTTATCGGCGGCGGAATTTCCGGGATACAAGCGGCTCTCGATATCGCCAACGGCGGAGTGGAGGTTCTGCTTGTCGAAAAAGAACCTTCGATAGGCGGAAGAATGATACAGCTTGACGAAACCTTCCCCACCCTTGACTGTTCAAGCTGTATAATGACTCCTAAAATGGTAGAAGCAAACCAGCACCCGAATATAAAATTATATACATATTCGGAGGTTGAAGATATTTCCGGATATATTGGGAATTTTAAGATAAAAATAAAGAAAAAGGCGAGAAGCGTAGTCGAAAAAGACTGCACCGGATGCGGCGAATGCTGGAATGCCTGTCCGATGCATAAAAACGTCAAAAGCGAATTTAACGTAAACCTTTCCGAAAGGACTGCTATATACGTTCCGTTTCCTCAGGCGGTCCCGCTTGTTCCGGTGCTTGACCGTTCCGTCTGCCTTCATTATAAAAAAGGCGGTAAATGCCAGAAATGCTTCGATGCTTGCGGACCTAAGTGTATAGATTTCAGCCTTCAGGATGAAATTATAGAAGAAACGGTAGGCGCAATAGTCGCCTCGACGGGATACGACCTTATGGATACTTCTATGTACGGCGAATACGGTTACGGAAAATATAAAGACGTAATATCGGGTTTGCAGTTTGAAAGGCTTCTATCAGCTTCGGGTCCCACCGAAGGCGTTATTAAAAGGCCTTCCGACGGAAAAACGCCGCAAACTATTGTTTTCGTTCAGTGCGTAGGTTCGAGAGATCCGGAAAAAGGCGTCCCCTATTGTTCAAAAGTGTGCTGTATGTACACGGCAAAACATGCTAAATTATTTGCCCACAAGGTTCACGGTTCCCAGAGTTATGTTTTCTATATCGATATAAGGTCAACAAGCAAGGGGTACGAAGAGTTCGTCAGGGGCACTATGGAACAGGACGGCGCAATTTATTTGAGAGGCAGGGTATCTAAAATATATGAGGACGAAGGAAAACTTATCGTTAAAGGCGCGGACACCCTTTCGGGAAATCAGGTAGAGATAGCCGCCGATATGGTCGTTCTTGCTACCGGCGTAATACCGAAAAAAGGTTCCGACAAACTTGCCCAGATGCTTGGGATTTCGTATGATAAATACGGGTTTTTCACGGAATCGCATCCTAAGCTTCGTCCGGCGGAGTCTTCTACTGCCGGTATTTTTCTTGCCGGAATGGCGCAGGGACCAAGGGATATTCCAGAATCCGTCGTTTCAGGTTCTGCGGCCGCATCTAAAATATTAGGGCTTTTTTCGAAGAACGAATACGAGGTCGAAGGAACCATAGCGAACGTCAACGAAGCGACTTGCGTTGCATGTTTTTACTGTCAGAGAGTATGCGCTTACAATGCTATAAGCAAAAAAGAAATTAAAGACAGGAGCGGAAAACTCATAAAGGTAGTAGCAAACGTTAATCCGGGGCTTTGCACCGGATGCGGGGCATGCGTAAATGCCTGTTTCTCTAAGTCTATCGACGTTAAAGGGTTTATGGATGACCAGATATATGCCGAAATTAAGGCTTTAGCGGTATAAAAAATACTAAACAAAATAAGGAGTTTTTCGGAAATGGAAGATAAAGATGTAAGAAAGGAAAACCATACCGATTCAAAAATTGCAGGGGACGGCTCCGCCGACCCCAGAATAATAGCCTTTGTCTGCAACTGGTGTACTTACAGCGGAGCAGACCTTGCGGGAACAAGCAGAATGAAGTATTCCGACAACGTCAGGGTTATAAAGCTTCCATGCACCGGAAGGATAGACCCTCTTTTTATAGTCGAAGCGTTTAAAAAAGGGGCAAAAGGAGTTCTGGTTTCTGGATGCCACCCGGGAGACTGCCATTATACGAGCGGCAATTATCATTCAAGAAGAAAATATGCGACTTTCAGGGATTTGCTCGGATATCTCGGGGTAGATTTAGACAGGGTCGAGTTTTCATGGGTAAGCGCTTCCGAGGGAAACAAATGGGTTTCTATAATAAACGAATTTACCGATAAAATTAAATCCCTGCCCGGTAAATCAACCGATATATTTACAAAAAAATAAAGGATATATATTTATGGCGAATACAAAGATCGACGAAAAACTGCAAAAAATTGCAAAAGACCTTTTAGAAAGCGGAGAAGTCAGCCTAATAATTGGCTATGCGAAAGGTTCCAATCCCCAAAGAATGAGGCCTGTTTTTATTACAAAGGCGGAGGAAGCCGGAAAGCTTTCTTTCAGTCACTATGCCGTTCAGGACCTTGCGGTATTCTTAAAAAAACCGGAGGTCAAAAAGTTCGGAAAAATAGGCATAGTCGTTAAAGGCTGCGACGAGAAAGCCGTTAACGCTTTAATTCAAGAATATCAGATTTCCAGGGATAATATAAAAATTATCGGAATTGAATGTAACGGAGTAATAAGGCAGAACCTTGCCGATAAAGGCGAAACAGGCGTATCTGAATCGACGGTTTACGATAAATGCCTTATATGCGAAGAGCATATTCCGGTACTGTACGATTTTCTTATAGAATCGGAAGAGCCCAAACTTGCTTTGTCGGGAAACGTCAAACCTTATTACGGCATAGAAAAGCTCGAATCTATGAGCGCGGAAGAGAAAAATGCTTTTTGGGCTAAAGAATTCGATAAATGCATAAAATGCTACGCCTGCAGGCAGGCTTGCCCTCTATGCTATTGTTCAAGATGCATAGTAGAAAAAAATATGCCGCAGTGGATAGACACGAATTCGGAAGAGACCGGCAATGCGCAGTGGAATCTTATTAGGGCATACCATCTTTCGGGAAGATGCATAGGCTGCGGAGAATGCGAAAGAGCCTGTCCGGTGAACATTCCGCTTATGCTGATTAACGAAAAAATGGCTAAAGACGTATATAATCTGTTTGGTTATAAATCAGGATTAGATA
>JAKAKF010000115.1 GCA_021813595.1 bacterium | reverse complement strand
GGCGGATTTGTTTCTTAATAGAAAAAACGGCGCTTGGGACGGCAAGGCAATAATTATTTAAAAAAAATAAGGTATAAACATTATGCAAATAAAATATATCGAAGGATTCGCAGGCATAGGCGGTTTTAGGTTAGGTTTCGAGCAGGCTTGCGCCGAGCTTAATATTGAATCTAAATGTATATTCGCTTTTGAAAAGGACAAATACGCAAAGCAGACTTATTTTGCGAACTTCGGTGAAGAACCCGCGGGCGATATAACTAAAATACCGTCTAAGGATATTCCCGGACGGAAGCGGAAAAACGATATAGTTTTTTTCTTCGCCGGATTCCCCTGTCAGCCGTGGTCGATGGCCGGAAAGCAAGAAGGCGTAAACGACGAAAGGGATATGATACCGCAAGTTATCAGAATTATATACGATAAACAGCCAGACATATTTATTCTTGAGAACGTCAAAGGCTTAAAATCAAAGAAATTTAAGGATGTTTACGACCGTTTAATGTGGGATTTAAAGGTAATTTGCGGTTATACGGTATATGAAAAGATTTATAATGCAAAAGCAGTGGTCCCGCAAAACAGGGAAAGGATTTTTATCGTAGGATTTAAGGAACCCGTCGATTTCGATTTTCCCGAACTCCCCCCTATTTATCCGGTTTTAAAAGACGTTTTAGAATTTGAGAACGTGCCGGAGAAGTATTTTTTGAAAGCAGGAACATGGAAATACTTACAAAAAAAGCAGGCAGATAAAAGTAATAGCTATGGATTTAATATTGCGGATATTAACTGCCCCGCAAAAACCATGCTCTCACGATACGGTAAGGACGGAAGGGAAATCTTAATCCCAGAAATAAGCCGTTGGACGCCGTATCACCGCGTAGCAGGTTTAGACGAACAGGTAAATATCATAACCGCGCAATACGGTTCTAACGGCGGAGTGGCTACGCTTATACCGGAACTTAAAAAAATAGGATATATAGGAAAAGGCTCTCAAGGGCAAAAAATATACGACATTAATGGAATAGCGATTACTCAATGCGCCGTGGCCGAAGCTGGCGGCGGTGCTAAAGGCTTATACGCCGTCCCCAGAGATAAAAATCATTCACGGCGTAGAGAGTATATTATTGATTACTCCCGCGTAAGAAAGCTAATGCCTCGTGAATGCGCAAGAGTTATGGGATTTTCCGACTATTTTAAAATAGTGGTTTCGGACAGTCAGGCTTATAGGCAGTTCGGCAACGCCGTAGTGCCGGGAGTGGTTAAAGAAATAGCAAAGGCGGTTATAAAGAAAATAATTAACGAGGAGATAAATTATGCAAAAGCAAAAATCGAAACCGGCCATAGAAGTAAAAGAAATATTCAGGAGCCGCGATATTGTTTTCGGTAGAATCGGCGGAATCTATTTTCTTAAAGACGCTAACGAGATAGAACGGCGGGTATATCTGACTGCTAAAGATTTAGAAAGAATGTATTCCGCTGCAAGGCTCGATTCCGTTCAAGAAAGTTTAAAAGGGGGATATAGGGTATGAAAACAGGTATTTCCGGAGCCGTAGGAATAGGAAAAACGTCTCTTATCGATAGTTTGGACGGCTCTATTTTCTTGAAAGTCGAGGAAGCGGCGCGTCAGGTAAACGCGATGTATCCGGATAAAGATAACGAAGAATTAAGGGAGTTGATTTTTCATCACCAGTTCTTGGTCGAAGAAGTGGTTGGTAGGATCAATGAAGACTTAATAGCGATTTTCGACAGGACCATAATCGACAATATCGTTTTTATGGAACTGTTTGCCGGAAAGGAAGTTGCGGAAAGCAGGAAAAATTTTATAAAGGCCGCTTATTTAAGAGGTTTTAAAAAATACGACGCGCTTTACTATCTCGACTACGGGTCCGAAAACGACCCTGAAATGCTTAAAAGAATGTTGTCCGACCCGTTCAGGAAAAAGACTTTAGGAGAGTTTGCCGAAATTCATAAATTTATGAATTTCAATAAAAGATTTAAGGCCGTTTTTTTGAAAACGGCTCACGAACTTGGGATGCCGGTCGAAGTAATTTTTGCTGATTACGACGAATTCAGTTTAAGGGAAAGGAACGACAAACTTTCAAATAAAATTTTAAATAACTTTTTAGGGGTTTAAGGGAGGCCAAGGATATAAAATTAGAAAATATCAATTTAGTTATAACGGCTCTTTCGGATACGCTCGTATTAGCTAATACGAGGATTGATAGACAAGGGCGAGGCGTAATACTGCAAAAAAGAGAAGTAGGCGAACAATTCGCAAAAGTTTTTAACGGTAAAGAATTTAATGCCGGCGGTAAAAGGTATTCAATTAATATTAAAGAAATAGGAGGGAAATTATGCAAGTTTTAAAAAAACTTCACGACTGTCCCGAAGGGACAGGAGAGCGAAGCGGTAGCTGCGCTATTTGCGGCGGTTACGCCGAAAAGTTTGATTATGAAGTAGGGGAAAAGGAATTGATTATGTTCCAGCTTAAGTTTAAAGGTATTTGCGAAAGGGGGGATTACGCCATATTCCCGGTACGCGTCGGGGAATTTAATTTATATACGGTAAAATTCCGCACATCTCCCGTAAGTCCTATTTTCGACAGCGTGGATAAGGCTGTAGAAGAATTTATTAAATTAACTCATTAAAAATATAATAATTTGGAGGCATAATGAAGATTATTTCAGTTCAAAATTCAAAAGGTGGCGTAGGGAAAACTACTTTAGCAATTAATATCGCAAGGTATTTATCTATGGGTTGCAATAGCAAGACCGTTCTTTATGATGCCGACCCGCAACGGACGGCATACGACTGGAGTTGTATAAAACAAGATAAATCCTTTGATGTTATTCCGATAGACAATCCTAAACTCCTTGAATCCTCAGTAGAAAAAGGCGATTACAATTATGTCGTGATAGATAATCCGCCGGCTATGAGCCAATTTTTTATAACAAGCATTAAACTTGCAAATTATCTCGTCGTGCCTGTCGCGAGTTCGGCATTCGATATTTGGGGTTTATCGAGTTTGATAGACACGATAAATATGATTTCAAAAGATTTCAGCATAATTTTCGTTCATAACAAAATTATTCGCAATGCTATGATAGGAAGCGAAATCAAAGAAGCTCTTCTTAAGATAGAAATTAATAAAAAAAACTCCATCTTCGATGTATTGTTCCGGCAGAGCTATCCTAAGTCGTCTCTTTTAGGAGAAACTGTTTTTGATACAGACGATAGTCGTGCGAAAGCCGAAATAGAATTTATCGTAAACGAAATATTTAATAATTAACGAAATATTTAATCAAGGAGATAAGGAAATGGACTTAAAAAGACCATCGGGGCAGACGGTGTCCGATATACTCGGCAAAGATATGGCGACTATTGCCAGAGAATTGAATAACCCAGGCGTTGCCAATGAAATTAAATTAAACGGGGTAGAACTTAACGTCAACGAAATAATAATCAAGAACAGAAAACGTCAGGCAGACGACGGAAAAGTCGGCGAAATTATGGAAAGCGTTAAAGAAATTGGACTTTTAAACCCTATCTCTGTTAATAAAACAGATGAAGGTTACGTTCTAATAGCTGGCTTACATAGGCTAACGGCATATAAACGTCTTGGATATAACAGAATTCAGGCGGCTGTAGTAAATATGGACAATATCCATTCCGAACTTGCCGAAATAGATGAAAATCTTATAAGGGCGGAACTTCATTATTTGGATAGGGCGGAAATGCTTAAACGGCGCCAAGAAATATACGAAAAACTACATCCGGATTTTGCTAAATCTGAAAAAGTAAAAAAGAATTTAAAACAGTTTAATTCCACCGAAAACGAAACCGTTTCGTTTTCGGACAAAGGCAGTAATAACGAGGGTTTGAAGGGTGAAAAAAATGACGAAAATTTTGTATCCGATACGGCCAAAAAAACAGGTTTGTCAGAAAGAACCGTTCAGCAGGATTTACAACTTTCAAAAAATTTAGATAAAGGAGTTAAAGAAAAAATTAAAAAGAACAAAATATCAAAAGGCGACGCGCTTAAAATTGCAAGAGAAAAAAAAGAAAAACAGGGGGAACTTTTAAAAAATATTGCGGATAAACCGAAGACTAAACTTGACGATAGCTCTGGTCTTAAAATAAGTGAGCTTATAGAGAAATTTAATTCTTCGACGCAAGCGGTCAGGGTAAACAGTGTGGATGAACAAACGATAAGCATATGGACAGAAAATCCTGAGATGCTGAAAGATATTGTTGCCGGGCTCAAAAAATATTAATAGGAGAAAAAATGCTGACTTTTGGCGGTATCGATGAAAGACTAACACCAGAAATAGCTGGCGATTATTTTCAGAAAGAAAAAGAACAATTTGAATTAGAGGAATACTACGCAAATCAAAATTCGGAAACGTTCTACGGCGGGCTTGCAAATAAATTCGCCGGGGAACATATATTGGAACCGTCTAAGACTTCAATATCCGGCGAAAAGCATGTATCGCTTAAATCAGGCAGAACGTTTAGGGAGTTTTTAAACGGAAAGGATTCTATTGATATGACCTTTACAGCTCCAAAATCCGTTTCCGTGATGATTGAACTCACTAAAGACGAAGAACTGAGAAAAAAGCTCATAGAGATTCACGAAAACGCCGCTTGTGGAGCTATGCGCTACGTTGAAGAAAATCTTGCTTATACCAGATTATCCCACAGAGAAGGCGGCAAAAAAATATATGACCCTGTATATCCGGGAAAAATGGAATATGCGGCGTTCCTGCATCATGATACGAGAGAAGTAGACCCTAATATACATAGTCATTTTATTATCCCGAAAAGGTTGTATGTGAGGGGGCAGGAGTATACTCTTGAAGTAGGACGTTCTATCCCGCAAACAAGAGGCAAAAATATACTGGAGAATAAAATAAGGCTTGGCGAATATTACCGGGCGCTTGAAATTAATCAGTTAAGGCAAAACGATATTTCCGTTGCAATCACTGATTATAAGCATTTCTTTTTTGAAATCGAAGGGGTCGAACAAAAAACGTTGGAAACGTTTTCTAAACGGTCCGAACAAATTAAAAGCGAATACGAAAAGATTAAAGATGGCGTTGCAGCTGGCAGCGAAGCGGAAGCCAAGGCAAAAATAGCATTAGAAACCAGAAAAAGAAAAGATTCAAGCGTGCCTTTAAGTGAATTAAGAGCAAAATGGGAGACGGAAAGTCCACAGGAAAATATCGTTCCTGTCATAAAAGCCGTTAAGACGGCTAATGTGGACGATATAGACACCGCTTTAAAATCGGCTACCGCAAAATTAACGGAAAATAGAGCTCAAATGTCGGATTTGGATTTGAGAGTTACGGCTATGAAATATTTGATTTATAACGATTTAAAGTTTAACGAAGAAGATATAAATTTAAAAATAAAAGAGATGTTTAAACGTAGGGAACTAGTAAAATTAGATCCCGACGGTTTTTTTTTAACTACAAAAGAAATAAGAATGGCGGAAATAAAAATTCAGTCTTTCTCTAAAAACACTTTAGAAAAATATGAAGGTATCGTCGAAAAAAATTCTGTTAAAACTGAAATAGCCGAATGGGAAAAGAAGGAAACCGAAATATTTAAAAAAGAAAAAGATAAAGATTTTGCTTTAACCGGCGACCAGAAAAAAGTGCTTGAAGCTTTATTATCGACAAAAAACGGAGTTACCGTGATACAAGGAGATGCCGGAACGGGCAAGACTACGCTTTTGAAAGCTTTTTACGAAATAACGAAGATAAAAGGGGTGCAGTTAGCAGGGTTATCTACCACAGGAAAAGCCGTTAAAGAGATGGTAGCACAAAGTATGATAGATTCAAAAACCATTGACAGTCACATTCTTACTGGAAAAAATATCAAAGAATTTACGGATTCTAACGGTAAAAAAATATATATTGTCGATGAATCGTCGATGAATGCGACTTTGAAAATCAAGGAAGTAATAGAACTGGCGGAAAAAGAAAACGCCAGGGTTATTTTAATCGGCGACATAAAACAGCTTGCTTCGATACAGGCGGGAGGGATGTTCGAACGCCTGCAGAAGTCAAAAAACGTAACATTCGTCGAAATGCACGAATCTATAAGGCAGACAGACCCGTTTTTAAAAGAAGCGGTAAAAACGATCGCTAAAGGTAAAATTAAGGAAGGGATGAAAATGCTCGACGAAAAAAAATTAGTACATGTATTCGATAATAAAGAGGTCCTTTACGAAAATATTACCGAAGCTTTCGTAAAAGAGGGAAACTTAGAAAATTTTATTTTGTCTTCGCAAAATAAAGATAGATATATACTTAACCGAATCGTTAGAGATAAATTAAAAAAAACCGGTGCGATAGACGAAAATGATTTCGACATAAAAATTAGGGCAGGAAAAAATATTGGAGACGAGGATAAGAAAAATTTTTGGAATTATGAAACCGGAGATATTATTGTAAGGGGTAAACATAATTACAAAATCAAAAACGTTGATTCAGAAAATAAATCCGTTTACGCGATAGATTTATTTTCCGGTAAAGAAGTTTTGATGTCGGGAAATAAATTAAAAGCAAATCAAGTTTATATCGAAGCGGACGGGAAATTCTCTAAGGGCGATAAAATTATTTTTCTTAAAAACGATTATCATGTAGAAATTACAAAAGACGGCGTAGACAAAAAAGAATACGGGGTTCAAAACGGGCTTAGCGGACTAATTAAAAATATTGAAAGATTAGACGGAGAAAATTGCAAAATTTCCGTCGATATAGGAAAAGGTAAGACGGCTACTTTCGAAACTAAAGACTATAATTATTTTACTCACGGCTATGCGATAACGAGCTATAAATCTCAGGGACAGACTGCGGAAAAAGTTTATATATTTTCCGACAGAACGACTAAAAACGAATTTTACGTTAACATCTCACGCGCTAAACAAAATATAGAAATCTTTACTATGGATAAAAAATTATTATTTAAGACCGCGCTAAAAGATGACAGGCAAATAGATAGCATAACATTCGAAAATAGAAACTATAGAAATTATTCGATTATTGAAAATATTTTAAATAAAATACAAAAAATAGATACGTCGATTCCGTCGATGGAAGAACTAAAAGAAAAATTTGAAAAAGAAAATTTAAGAAAAGAATATCAAAAGCCACCAGCAGAGAAAAAGGAAAAAAAGCAAAAGGAAAATTCGGGGAAAAAGGAAAATACTTTTTCAGGGGAAAAGTCGTCAGAGAATAAAAAAATTTCCCGAAAATTAATATAGTGTTGCTTCGCAAATTTAATTATAAAAAGCAAAGGCGAATATAGTGAAAAACAATTTAATTACAAAAAGCAAAAACTTTAATATAGTAGCTTCGCAATTTATTAAATTCATTTACGATACTTTTTCGTTAATTTTACATATAGAATTTATGAACATTTTTACTATAGTGTGCTTCGCACATTCGATTATAAAAAGCAAAAGCTCTATAGTGTGCTTCGCAATTTATTAAATTCATTTACGATACTTTTTCGTTAATTTTACATATAGAATTTATGAACATTTTTACTATAGTGTGCTTCGCACATTCGATT
>JAKAKF010000191.1 GCA_021813595.1 bacterium | reverse complement strand
CGCCTCGCTGAATGTTTTTAAAGATTCCTCTCGCCTGAGATATTCGCTGTATGGATGAATGTTAGGATTATAAAAGTAACCTATAATTTTATCGAATTTTTTGTCGGGAGATGCGGAGGAGAAAACATGATATGGATACATCAAGCATGGCGAACAGCATATATGAAGTAAAAGTTTTTTATCGGATTCCATTTCAACGTTTTAACTTTGGTAACTGAGCAATTTTGCGCTATTAATACTTTCAATTTGTCTTATCATTATATCACTAAATTAACGGAAAAAATAAATAAAGTTGTCATAGCGAAAAATTAAGGAAAGATGAAACAAAACCCTAACCTATCGAATATTCAAGCGGGTGCCAAATGCCCCCCCCGGCAGACGATTTTAAAAATCTAAAAGCAAAGTTGCTTTTAGATTAAGACTGCTATTTCTCCTCTTGCAGTCACTTTGCCATGCATCCAGCATTTAGTTTAGTCATTCTTAACTCTTTAAATATTTTTTTCTGGGAAGGCGTTAAAATAGAATAGCTTTTAAGGTGATACGGCACCATCTCATAAGCAAGGTAAGTTTGCGCCTTGCCTATTTTTTTTATATCGTTGATAATAGTTTTTATTTTTGGAGCAACTTCCATAGAATCTTTTTTGTAATTGGAGTATGCGGCCTTAAGATTCTTTATTCCCAAAATAGTATCTTTAATCATTCCTGCGTCTAATTTTTTAATTATTATTAACTGGCTTGGAGTAAGCCTTAAGCCTTTAATATGTTGAAGATACCAATTTGGGCCGGGATGATATTTATAAAAAATCGGGCCGAAATCGTAAGTATGGGATAGGAAATATTTTCTTATCATTGCAATTTTAGCTGCGCTTTTTTTAGCAGATAAAGCAGAAGCGTAGGATGGAACAGCATAAACTGCGCTAGCAAAAACAATTGTAATAAATATTAAAACTGTCATTATCAAATATCGCATTTTAATTTTCTCCCCATTATTTATTTATATTAAAAAAGCCCTGAAAATAATTAATAATTTATTACAGAAAGGTTAAAAAGGTTATTCTCTTTTTAACCTTTCTGTAATTTTTAATTTACAGGCAACCGGCGCCCATTTTATTTAACTTAGATTTTGCTTTGCTGCTTCCGCTGTCTTTTTTCTTTGATTTTTTCTGAGAGCTGCCCACGTATCCGATATTTGCGCCCATATGCATATTTCCGCTTATTTTCATGTTTCCGCTATAAGAAGCGGCCGCCGCGTTTCCGCCGGAGATAGCGCTGAAACCGATAGAGAGCATAAAGACAGCTGCAATGGTTAAAAAGGTATTAATAGATTTTTTCATTATTATATTTTTCACCTCCTTTATTATTTACTATATTCAGCAAACTTTTGTTTAATATTTAAATATTTTTATTAATGAGCTAAAGCAAAATTTCCGAATGCCACTTTATTGCGGTGAAGCAAGTCTATTTTCGGATTCCACGAAGACATTCCGAATCTTAATATTTTAACATGATAGCCCATAGTGGCAAGTAATCCGGCCGCCATTGATTCCCACTGCCCTACATAACATATAGATATTATCGTGCGGTTTTTTGGAAGCATTTTTAAATATTTCGGCGTAAAAAGCACTTGAAGTGGGATATTATGCGCGCCGGATATGTGGCCCATTTTTACAAAAGCCAGATGCTCCCTTACATCTAAAAGATAATAATGCTTACTATTGTGTCCCGTCACATATTCTTTATAAAGAGCGGGAGCCATTATCTGAGGCACACCGACCACTGCAACCGCATTGGGCTTTACCCCTACATGATGCGGATTAAGTGCATTATACGCCCTTTTTGCCAGCATACGGTTAAATGTTCCAATACAGCCGGCGTTCTTATGCCCTTTCATCATTCCCTGCGCATAAGATATACCGCTCAAAATCAGTAAAAAAAACATACTCAAAAAAATAATTCTTTTCATGTTTTTCTCCATTTTTTAAATTAATTTTTTTTATTATTACCAGCAAAATACCTTATCATGCTCGGCAACCTTTTTCAACAAATCATCGTAACTGAAAGCATCGTCTGAATAAAGCTTAAAAACCGTAATTTCATTTGATTTAGAATGAATATCAATAATTGTTCTTTCCGTCTCCGACGGTTCTCTTTTGAGGATATGAAGTATTTTCATGTTTTAAAAGTCTCCAAAAAATTTAATAAGGTATTACAATATCATAATCAAGCAATTTATTAGCTAAATCCTCGTCTGTTAAATAATCGTACGGATTATCTTTGCAGTTTGTAAACATCGGTATCTCAAGCATATTCCGAACCATGTCGAGATGCTTATCTATAACCTTATTGCTTTCAAGTTTCCTGTCGAGAACATAAACATTAACCTCGTCGTCAAGCAATGTCAAGCCACCTGACATTCTAAGAGCTTCTGCCTGCCTGTCGCGGACAAGGACGGCAATTTTTTTAACCATGTCTAATTATACCCCATTTTAAATTATAAATAAATTAAACTGACGCAATCAGTTATAATCAAAACACCAGCAGCCTGTCTTCGGCTTTTAATTCGTTCATGATGGTTGCATTTTCATATTGAGAGGCATACTCAAAACCCTCCACCTTGTCATTTATGTTTCTTATGCTGCATGAATATTCGCATAACGAAACATGGGCATTTGCTTCTTTTAATTTGTAAATATAGTCTGCGTCGTTTAGCAGGTTAACGCCGTCGTCCATCATAAAGCATTTTATTCCATAGCCTAATCGTTCTGCCGAACTCAGGATATTTTCCACATGATTTTTATATTTATCCGTGGTTATTAACAGTGCAAGTTTCATCGTTCAGTCTCCTCGATATTACCATTATTAATATTTATTGGACATCGTTACTTCTTAAAATAATGCGGAGCCACCCCGCTTTCCGTGTCTCCGGCTTCTTTAATGCCGGATTTAAATATATACTCCCTTAAGAACAGCACTATTGCAATCCCGATGAAAATGAAGCCGAATAATATAAAGCTTTGTTTTATTCCGCTGATAGCCGTACCGGATAATTTTCCTATTTCTTTGCCGTTATTTAAATAACTCAAAATAGACGAAGCATATATAGTAAATAATCCGTATGCGGCTATAAATGAAATTCCGCACCAGTTATGATTCTTCTTCTTAGCCATTTTCGGTTAAACCTCCATAATTTAGTAAAATAAATTTATTATATTTACCACACAAGCTCCTGAAACTTAAGAGCAAGATACATCCCCAGCACAAGCGTAGGCAAAAATAAAACTCCCGCCCATGAAAACATTAGAAACCCCGACCATAAAGTTCCTATGTTACAGCCTAATGCAATTCTTGCGCCTACTCCTGTAAGAATTCCTCCGGCAAAATTTTGAACAAACATCATTTTTCTTCTTGGAACCCTCCATTTGAATTCACCGCCTAATATGGCGGTAATAGTAGCTCCCGCAAATGTGCATATCACAAGAAATGTCATAGGTATTGCAACCGGAACGATTTGAAACCAATTGGACGATATTTTTGGTAAAAATGAAGCTTTATAAGGTCCCACCACATTGTATAAATTTATAAACGGGGCCAAAATATAAGTGTCAAAACTGCCGTAAGGAGTCGTTACTCCCAAATACGCCGCCTTATGGACGGTATAATAAGAGGCAAACAAAACTATTATCGCAACAACCGCAAACAATAATCCGCCAAGCCTCGGAGAATAAGGTTCTTTAAATTTCAGCATATTCCATGTTATAATAGGCTCTTTATAATTTTCGCCGCGCTCATTGCTGATTTTTTTAAACCTCCTCTTCGTTAAATATAACCCTAAGATAAGGAAAAACCCGCCGAATATTAAAGCAACGACAAAGGGTCCCCATGCCGCATCGCCAAACCATTCATGCGGAATATAATCCGAAATGCCCGGTTTTATGCTAAGCCACGGGATAGTATGTAAAATCCAGTAAAGAAAATTGGTCATCGGAAAGATTATAAAGGCAAAAAATATAGTTCCGGCAAGTATTCCGAATAATTGCATCCAGTTTTGCGTAAACCCCGAAGCAGCCCTGAATATTAATCCGCTCATACAGGCGCCGCAAATTCCTATGCCGAATCCGAATAAAAGAGCACCTACAAGGTCATACCAACCCATAGGAAAAACACCTTGAATTGCGGCATGCACGGGAATTATCCCAAGAGATTCTACGATGCCGAAAGCAAGAACCGATATCCCGAACGCCCACAAAATACCTTCCAATATCTTGGTATCGCCGGCAGTAAAAATATTATTAGTAGCGAGGACGAAACACATTCTGCCGCGTTCCAGCGCCACTCCGAAAATCAACCCCGCAATTCCTATTATAGAGTATTCGATAAAATAGGGATTCATAAATTGGTTTCTCCTTATAAATTATTTTAAATTAAATTTTAAAAATCAAAGCTGCATTTTCAGCTTGTTTTCTTAATTTTAATGATAAACTCCCCAGGCGCTATTTTTGTAACGCAATAAGGGTAGTTCAATTTATTGAGCATAGACGGGAAAGAATTTTCTACCGCCGCCGCATGGTCGGTATAAACCTCCAGAACCTGTCCTACCGACATCTTTTTAAGCCTTTTATGCGCCATAGTTTCCGGAATGGGGCATGTCTCCCCCGTTACGTCAAGCTTTTCATCCGGCTTAACTTCCCCTAAATTTTTGTCTTCAGCCATTTAAATCCCTCCGTTTTAAATATTTATATTAAATTAAAAATTAAAAACTACCCTGCCAAACAGGTCCATTATATGGAAAAAACTCTTTTCCCTTAGTTGCACCGCCAATTTTAGTTACCGTTCCATCCCCGCTATTTGCCGTCCAGACATTGCCTCTATTGTCTATCGCTATGAAATTCGGGTTTATTCCTGTCCTGTAAGCTTTTAAGAATTTTCCGGCGCGGCTTAATTTCACGACTTTATCGGCATATATGCAGGCAACGAACATACTTCCGGTAGTGCTTAGAGCAATTCCGTAAGGCGCGCCTTTTACGTGAAATTTTTTTAAAATTTTTCCGTTTGCGTCAAATTTTAAAACGCTGTCGCTTAACCCATTCGTAACATATATATTGCCGGCGGGACCTACGGCAATGCCTTCCGGTTTTCTCTGCGCATTAAATACTTTTATTATCTTTCCGCTTCTGTTTAAGACGGTGACTGTGCCTTTATTTAGGAAGTTCGTAACATATATATCGCCGTTTTGCCCTAAAGCGACGACATAAGGCGCAATGCCCGCATAAAAAACCTTTAAAACCTTAAGGGCGGGGTTTAATTTAGTAACTGTCCTAGAATGCATCGATGCTACATAAATATCCCCATCGGGTCCAATGGCGATTCCTGCCGGAGTAACTCCAACTTTTACCTTTTTAACTATTTGCCCTTTTTTATTAAGTTTTACCACATTTCCTATGCCTGTCGATACATAAATATAACCTGCTTTATTGACTGCAATCCCCGAAGGCGCCCAATCGGTTATGATATTTTTAATTAATTTACCTTTTTGGTCAAGCTCGACCACATTAATAAAACCGCTTATAGCGACATAGACATTATCTTTTTTGCTGACCGCAAGTCCATAAGGCGTCCTTCCGACCTTAAAATTCGACACGGTTGCCGCATTTGCATTATTATAAATATTTCCGGCATCGATTAAAAAGATTAACGATAAAAGTAAAAACAATGAAAATTGCCAATTCTTTTCCATTAAAACCGGTAAATATTTTTTGAGTTTCATTAGGCGCTTATTCCTATTTTAATTGGATATTAATGAACCAGCGGATAATTTTTGACCGCTTTCTGATGGACAAGCACGTAGGTATTTTTATTCCACGAAGACATGCCGAATCTTAGTATCTTAACATGATATCCCATTGACAATAATATGGATGCCGCCATAGATTCCCACTGTCCGACGTAGCAAATAGATATTATCGTACGATGTTTTGGGAGCATTTTTAAATACTTTGGAGCAAAAACTACCTGCAACGGAATATTATGAGCGCCGGGTATGTGGCCCATTTTTACGAACGCAACGGGTTCCCTTACATCCATAATAAAATAGTGTTTCGGATTGTGTTCGACTATGAATTCTTTATAAAGAGCAGAAGCAAGTATCTGCGGCACTCCAACCTTGCCCATGGCAGGGTTCATACCTTTTCCTGCGACATTAACGCCGAGATGATGCGGATTTAAAGCGTTGTAAGCTTTTTTTGCCATTTCCCGATTAATGCTTCCGGCGTAAGAAGTACTTGCAAATAGCAATAAAAAGATAAATAAGAATAAAGGCAGCAAAACAATCTTTTTCATAATAATACCCCTTTTTAGTTAATAATAATTTAATTATAATTTATAACGGTAACAATAAGCTTTTAAACCTGCTTTTTATAAATAGACCTGGCAATGCCGTCGAACAAGGGAACGGTATATTTCATTAAATCCTGTTTTAAGATGCCGTCCATCTTTAACTGAATTATCCGAATAATCGGCCCCATTATCAAAGACGCCGCTATAACCATATCCATATCCTCAAAAACATCCTCTTTGATTTTAGCTTTTATAAATTTTTTTATGTATTCAAAGGGTTTAGATGAACATATCGGCGGTGCTTCGGGCAAAAAATCTTTGTGTTTGACATAGAGCGCATATTTCATAAGATGCGGTTCTTCCTCCGTCAATTTAAATAATGTAAATATAATGGATTTTAAAGCCTCTTGGTCGTTAGCGGTTTTTTCGACAGCGGTCCTGATTTTATCTAAAATAAGCCCTGTTGCGGTATCGTATAAAAACTGGGCAATCTTTTCTTTAGAGGAAAAATGATAATATATTGCACCGGTGCTGAGCCCCGTTCCCTCCGAAATATTTCTTATACCGACATTGCTGTATCCGCTTTCCGCAAAACTTTTCATACAGTATTCAAATATTTTTTCTTTTGTCAAGTCTCTTGATTTTTCGCTCATACCGATAATAACTATAATTATTGCAAAATCCAAATGCGATTAGATTATATAATTAATTTATAATAAAAAGAACGCTCGTTTTATTAAATTATAACTTATTCAATTATAATCTGTCAAGAAAAAATAGCACTCGTAAAAAAACATAGGATTGTTATTTTTTAACGTCTCCTTCAAATCCTATACCCCATGGATTTGCCTCCCAATACATCGTTCTGTTAAACATAGCAGGCAGTCCAAAAACCTCTACGCCTTCTTTTCGTACATCATCTAAAATATAATTTTCTTCAAGAGAGCCTGTATCGAATACGCTTAAATAATTCTTATCCGCCGTCCTATTTATATTTGCTATGTCTAACTCATAATTTATCATAGGGTATTCGGAAATATAACCTTTTTTATAGCCCATATCGGGGAAAAAATGGAAATTTTTCAAGATGCAATTATCTGGTTCCGTATTTAAGCCAAAAATTATCTCTCCCTTATATACGCTTCCAGAATTATATAGTTTTAAGATAAAGCCGTTATTAAAACCCTTAGGAAAACCGGTTACCGCAGACGGCGTAAAAACCTCTCCTTTGGCATTATTGTATCTTTTGCCTATACTGCTGTGAGGCGATAATCCCATTCC
>JAKAKF010000128.1 GCA_021813595.1 bacterium | reverse complement strand
GAACCCTGAAAAAGAAATTAAATCTCGGCGCCATATAAAAGGAAAAAAGAATAGAAAACGAAAGCGGTATCAGCGCAAACAATAAAACCGGCTTAGTAAGCTTGACTATGCTTATTCCGGATGCCCTAAGCGCCATAATTTCGTTATCCTGCGTCATTTTTCCGAACACGGTGAGGAGGGCAAGCAAAAAAGACACCGGAAGCGTTATAATCATAAAATCCGGTATAGTTAAACTTGCGAGTTTTAATACCGCCGAAATGCTTATGCCCTTATTAAGGACCATCTGAGTCAGCAAAAGAATTCGGTTTATAGTAACGCTGAACGTAAATACTAAAAGTCCGAAGATGAAAGGAAAAACCATCTGCTTAAATATATATCTGTCTATGGTCGACATAATAGCTTTAAAATTATTGACTATATTATTTAAAAATATTAAAATTAAGATAAAATTGGCAAAGAACAATTATAGTATATCAAAAATAACAAATGTTTTAAAGCATTGGGAGGCGGTAAATTATGTCGTATAATTTAATTTTTATAGACGAAAGCGAGTCAATGCAAAGAGCCGTGGCCACCATATTTCTCAATAATCCCGAATTTAAGCTTACCCTTGTCGGCGAACCGACCGCCATTTATAAAGCGGCTAAAAACCTAATTCCCGATATAATCGTATTAGGCTACAACACTATCGACACCGAAATAAAAAAAAGCATAACGGAAATAAAAACAAGCAAGGAATTCTCTAATATACCGCTGATTTTATTAGTCCCGTCGGATTTATCGGACAATGAAAGAGAGACACTGATAAAACTTAAAGCCGACGGTTTCATATACAGGCCTTTCGATAAAGAAACTTTTATTTCTAAAATAAAAAGAACGCTTAATGGAAGCAATGCCGTTTCTGATGCCGCGGACAATACCGCAAAGACTGGAAATGCGGGAGAAAAGATATACGATATCGGAGCCTTCGAAATTAAAGAAACAGAGGAAAATGCCGCCGCAAAAGCCGCCGCCGAGAATACCGTGGATACCCTTGGCGATAATAAAGAACACGAAAATAACAGCCTTGAATCTTCCGAATTAAGCCAGGCATTCGAAAATTTATTTAAAGACGACGCAATATTTAAAGAATTTCAGGACCTAAACAAAAAAGACGAACCCCATGCTCCCGGCAGTTATATCATAGAAGACGCGCCGACGGCGACGGCCGCTGAAATTCCGGATATAGAATTAATTACCGCTCAGAATGAAGCAAGGGATGAAGAACAGGCAACGCCTTTTGCATCATATGCGGAAGCGGCAGAACCTGAAGAACTGCCTGCGCC
This sequence comes from bacterium, assembly GCA_021813595.1. The sequence continues at coordinate 6,368 of JAKAKF010000128.1, read as the reverse complement.
TTATGCAAAAGCCGCAGAACCGGAAGAACGGTTCGAACCGCTCGAAAAAACTCCCGAACCGGAACAGCAACAGGAACCCGAACAGATTTTCGCCGACGCGCCTGCGGAAATCTTCGGACGACCCGAAACGTCTCAGTTTAACAATGCCGCTGAAGTTTCAGAGAGGGATAATATATCCGAATACGATAAACCTGCGGGAATATTTGAATTAAACACGCCGGCGGAAACCTTCGAATCAGCGGTATCGTTCGACTCCATAGCTCTTCAGACGGAGCATAATAAAAATGCCTCCGACGCTTCAAGCGCCTCAGATTCAGAGGAACCTTTCGCCGGCTTTAATATAGCTTTAGGAGGAGGCAGTGAAGAGGAGGCCGTCGAACCTGAAGCATATAAACCAGATATGAATATAAATACTAAAAAATCCGAAGGAGAGTTAAATTTGAAAATTTTAGACGAACAAAATCTCGTTAAATTGGAAGATTATTTAAAAAACGCCATAGAAAAGACTATCGACGAGATTAAACCTCAAATAACCGAAGCCGTAAAAGCCTATCTTCCAGAAATTATAGAAAAGATCGTCAAAGAAGAAATAGAAAAGATTAAACAACAATAACGGTTAAGATATGCGTATTTTCGAACTTCAGGTAAAACCTCTTATATATGCGGCTTTGAATGAAGATATCAAAGGCGGCGATATAACCACGGATGCCGTAACTTTAGACGGCGACCCGGTTATGCGTTGCGAGGTTACCGCAAAAAAAGATGCCGTAGTGTGCGGACTGCAGATATTTTCCTCTGTGTTCGACATAATTACAAAAAATAATTTTAAAATAGATTTTTTGTGCGGCGAAGGGGACAGAGCGGTTAAATCGCAGAAGATAATATCTCTCGAAGCTAAAGCGAGCGCCATACTTTACGGAGAAAGGACCGCGCTTAATTTCCTCCAGCACCTGTCGGGCATCGCAACGATATCTAATATCGCGTCTAAAGAACTAGATGGCCTGAAAACAAAAATTTTAGACACGAGAAAGACTATTCCCGGATTAAGACTGCTCCAAAAATATGCCGTCAAAACGGGCGGAGGAGAAAACCACAGATTCGACCTTTCATCGGGAATACTCATAAAGGACAATCATATTAAACTTGCGGGCGGAATAAAAAAAGCGATGGAATCGGTAAGAAAACACTATTCCGGTTTAAATTTAAAAATTGAGATAGAAACCGCGACTTTAGATGAAGTCAAATCTGCATTGGAAGCAAAAGCGGACGTCATAATGCTGGACAATATGGATATAAAAACAATGAAAAAAGCCGTTGTAATAATAGGCGGAAAAGCCGTCACGGAAGCATCCGGCAATATAACTATAGATAATTTAAGAAAAATTGCCGCGGAAACAGAGGTCGATTATATTTCTATGGGGTCGCTTACCAATTCCGTAATTCCCGCCGATTTTTCTTTAAATTTCGCCAAGTAAAATAAGAAAAAAAATGGCATATAGTATATAATAATAAATTAAGAGGCCGAAAAATGGAACAAATAAATTATATAGATATATTCGAAATTAAAAAAATGCTGAAGGGGTCTTTTGCTGGAAAAAACTTGTACTATGAAGAAAAAGTCGATTCTACAAACACTCTCGCCAGAAACCTCGCCGCTAAAGGCGTAAAAAACGGAAGCGTGGTTATTGCGGATTATCAGGAAAAAGGAAGGGGCAGAAACGGAAAATTCTGGACATCCCCATGCGGATGCAATATTTATATGTCTATAATATTAAGGCCTAAATTTACTCCGGAAACAGCCCAGGGAATGACGATTTTAGCCGCGGTATCGGTAGCGGACGCAATATCCGAAGTCGCATCCCTCAAGCCTCAGATTAAATGGCCCAACGACATTCTCATAGGTTCTAAAAAAGTTTCAGGAATATTGACTGAAATGAGCACGCAGAATATGTCGATAGAATATATGGTGGTTGGCATAGGAATGAACGTAAATATGCCGGAAAAATATATGGACGGTAATATAAAAAATATCGCAACCTCGCTGTTAATAGAATCGGAAAAAACAAACGGTTCAAGCTCCCTCATCGACAGAAACAGGCTGATAGCTTCTATTTTAAATAAATTCGATAAATACTATGAAATGTTTTTATCTACGGGATTGTCTTCCGTTCTCGGCTATTATCAAAAATACTTCGGAATGATGGGTAAGGTTATCTCGATAAACGTCGAGAATAGAAAGGTTGAAGGGCAGGTCGTAGGCATAGATTCCAAAGGAGCTCTTCTTTTAAAAACGGGCGAAAACGAACTGGAAAAGATTATCTCCGGCGAAATATACTTTTAAATTTTAATTTACTTATTTTATGATATTATCGTGCGATATAGGCAACTCGTCTTCTTCTTTCGGGTTGTTTGAAGAGAACGGCTACGATATAATTAAAACTTTCAGGATAGATACCGCAAAAATTTCGTCCCTGCAGGATTTAAAGAAATTCCTGTCCAAAAACATCTCCTTAAAAGACTTAAAGGCCGTTTCCGTTTCGTCCGTGGCGCCTTCCGCCAATCCGTTATACAAAGAATTCTTTGCCAAAGCAAAATTGGAAACGTTCTTTATTTCTCCGGATGCAAAACTTAATGTTAGAATATGCATAGAAAACAGCGGAAAAATAGGTACCGACAGAATAGCAAACGTCAGTTGCGCCCATTTTTCAAACCGTAAATTTAAAATAGTGGTCGATTTAGGAACGGCTTTAACGATAGACATCGTCAATAAAAACGGGGACTTTTTAGGCGGAATTATCTACCCCGGCTTGTCGGCTCTTGCGGACAGTCTTTATGAATCTACCGAAAAACTTCCTTTGATTAAAATAGCCAAACCGAAAACTCTCATAGGAACAAATACCGAATCGGCAATACTGTCCGGAATATTTAACGGGGTTTTGTTTTTAATAAAAGGGTTTATAGATAATATCTGCGATTTTTACAATATCTGCGGCGCGGAAAATTTGAGCGTAATTTTTACCGGCGGACAATCAAGCCTCGTATTCGACGATATAGACGTAAATGCAGAAAAAATCCTTGACGAACACTGTACGCTTAAAGGGATTAAATATATTTACGACATTAATAAAGATTAACCGCCAGTCCCGTCCTACGTTCCTTCCTGCCACGATTTTAAATAGTTTATCTGTTCTTCGGTAAGGGTATCTATTTCAATATCCATCGACTTAAGTTTTAAGGAAGCGATTCGCTCGTCTATTTCTTTAGGAACGTTGTAAACCCCGGGCGACATAGTCTTCCCTAAAACGGCAAACTCCGCCGAAAGAGCCTGGACGGAAAAACTCATATCCATAACGCTTGCGGGATGCCCGTGCGCGCTTGCAAGGTTTATGAGCCTGCCTTCGGCAAGGAGATATATTCTTTTGCCGTCTTCCAAAGTATATTCTTCGACGAAATCTTTGACGGTTCTAACTTTTTTTGCCATTTTTTTCAGCTTTTTTATGTTTATTTCTACGTCGAAATGTCCGGAGTTGGAAACTATCGCGCCGTCTTTCATGTTCTCGAAATGTTCGACGTCGATAACGTTAATATCGCCGGTAACCGTGCAAAAAATATCGCCTATTTTTGCCGCATCAGTTCCTTTCATAACCCTGAATCCGTCCATTACGGCTTCTAAAGCCTTGACGGGGTCGATTTCGGTAACTATGACGTTGGAACCTATGCCTCTTGCTCTCGATGCAAGTCCCTTGCCGCACCATCCGTAACCCATAACCACGAAATTTTTGCCCGCTAGAAGCATATCCGTAGCTCTTATTATTCCGTCGATAGTAGATTGACCCGTGCCGTACCTGTTGTCGAAAAGATGCTTGGCGTCGGCGTCGTTAACCGCTATAACGGGTATCTTGAGTTCTCCGGCCGCCTGCATAGAGCGAAGCCTTATTACGCCGGTAGTCGTTTCCTCCATAGACGCCTTAATATTTTTAATTAATTTTTTATGCTTCTTATGTATTACCGATATTAGGTCGGCGCCGTCGTCGAGGGTAACGTTAGGCTCATGGCTGAGTATGCTTTCTATGTGTTTATAATAGGTATCGGAATCTTCCCCTTTTATGGCGTAAACGTCGATTCCGAAATCCTTTGTAAGGGAGGCGGCTACATCGTCCTGTGTCGAAAGCGGATTGGAAGCGCACAGATATACGTTCGCCCCGCCTTCGTTAAGAGTTCTAGCAAGGTTTGCCGTTTCGGCCGTTACATGAAGACATAGCCCCATATTTAAACCTTTAAAAGGTTTTTTTTCGGCAAACTGCCCTTTTATTAATCCCAAAACGGGCATATCCTGTTCCGCCCATAAAATTCTTTCTTTGCCCTGTTTTGCAAGTTTAACGTCTTTTATATCCGCCATTTAAATCTCCAGATTTATTATTATATAAATTAATATAGTCGAACTTTTATACGAATTCTTTAGTTTTGCTTAAGCTCTGAGCCTCTTTCTTGATTTCTTCGATTTTATTAAGTTTTTCCCATACGAAATCGTCGTCGAATCTTCCGAAGTGTCCGTAGTTGGATGTCTTAGCATAAATAGGCCTTAAAAGGTCAAGGGTTTTAACGATGTTATAAGGCTTTAAACTAAAAACTTTACAAATAGCCAGCGAAATAGCTTCGTCGGGATAAATTCCCGTACCGAAAGTATTTGCCATAACAGAAACCGGTTCGGCGACGCCTATGGCGTATGCTACCTGAACTTCGCATTTTTTAGCTACGCCGCTGCCGACCACGTTTTTAGCTATAAATCTTGCCATATAGGAACCGCTTCTATCGACTTTTGAAGGGTCCTTTCCCGAAAAAGCTCCTCCGCCGTGCCTGCCCATTCCACCGTATGTATCGACTATTATTTTTCTTCCGGTAAGCCCGGTGTCGCCGTTAGGGCCGCCTATGACAAAACGCCCCGTAGGGTTTATAAAAAATTTAGTATCTTTATCCATAAGTTCCGCAGGTATAGTCTTGCCTATAACTTCGGAAATTACGGCATCCTTAAGTTTTTCCTGCGATACCGACTCCGTATGCTGGGTGGAAAGAACTATGGAAGTAATTTTATCCGGTTCGCCGTTTACGTATCTGACGGAAACTTGGGATTTACCGTCCGGTCTTATAAAATCCAGAACGCCGGTTTTTCTAACCTCTGCAAGTCTTTTCGTTAATTTATGTGCGTAATATATAGGAGCAGGCATAAAATCTTCCGTTTCCGACGTGGCGTATCCGAACATCAGCCCCTGGTCGCCGGCACCCTGGTCTTCGTCTTTTTCCCTTTCGACGCCCATTCTTATATCGGAAGACTGTTTACCGACGGCCGCTATTATCCCGCAGCTTTTATAATCGAAACCTATTGACGAATCGTCGTATCCTATTTCTTTTATAACGTTTCTTATTATATCCTGATAATTTACCGAACCGTTGGACGAAACCTCGCCGGCAATGGCTACAAGCCCGGTCGTCACCATAGTTTCAAGGGCGACTTTGGAATATTTATCCTGCGCTATAAAAGCATCAAGGATAGAATCGGATATTTTATCGCAAATTTTATCAGGATGGCCTTCGGTTACCGACTCGGACGTAAAAATAAAACTAGATTTTTTATTGTTCATGATAATTCACCTTTTAAAAATTAGAAAAATAAATATATTTAGTTATATAATATAATAAATACGCCTCAAGGTCAATTTATTTATTGTTTTTGAATGTCTCTGTGCAAATACGATATTCCGTATTCGTCGTTAATGCTACCGAGCCTTTTTTTTAATTCTTCGACTACGAAAACAGACCTGTGGACGCCTCCGGTACAGCCTATTCCGGCGGTAAAATAAGATTTGTTTTCCCTCCTGTAAAGAGGCAGGGTAAAAACTAAAAAATCGGCTATACGTTTTATAAATTCTTTGGATTCTTTAAAAGAAAACATATAATCGGCTATTTCGGTATCGATGCCGGTCAAACCTTTTAAATGCTCTACGAAAAATGGGTTCGGAAGAAATCTTGCGTCGAAAACGGTGTCCGCCTCTAGCGGCAGACCGTATTTAAAACCGAATGAAATTATTTTAACGGAAAATGAAACGGGAAATATAAGCCCTTCTAAATGCGAAGATAAGATATGCTCAAGTTCGTGGATTTTAATATCGGAAGTGTCTATAACCGCATCTGCGGCCGTTTTTGCTTTTTTAAGAAGCCTGCGCTCTTTTTTAACCGCGGAGGATATGTCGCTTCCCGATAAAGGATGCTTTCTTCGGGTTTCGGAATATCTCCTTATGACTATGTCGTCTCTTGCGTCGAAAAAAATAAATTTAAAAAATCCCGACCGGCGTTTTAAAAATTTAATATAA
>JAKAKF010000056.1 GCA_021813595.1 bacterium | reverse complement strand
GTTCCTGATATCATAGATTTTTGACATAATCTCTAACCTCCCTTTTATTTAATTTTTTATACATTATAAATAACCAAATTTTATGTTTCCTTTTGGTTTCCGGGGATTTTTTTGAAAGCCTTTCCTTGATGTATTTTGCAATTACGTTTTCGTTAAGTTTTTTGGTATGGCAAATCCCAAGATTTTCGGCGTATTTTATAAATTGACGGATTATTTGTTTATGCTGCGCCTGTGTTTTAAGAGTGTTTTGATGTCTTAAGGGTAAAAACTTTTCCGGATTGTTTTCAAAATAATTTAATAGTTTCCCCATTTTAATCACCTCCTTTATGTTTATGAGTTTAATTAAATAAAAAAAGCGGCATTGCAAGATAAATTAAATAAGCCTTGCAATACCGCTTTGAAAACGCAACTCTCCCGTCAAACTTTATCTATAATTTTTTAAACGAGATTATTTTTATACTACCTTAATCTATATCAGGCCGGTAATTTCTTAAATGCAAAAGCGCGTTATGCGCCACATTTACCGCTTCCCGCGGTGGGCCAGATATATAGAATCGGCAACTACATTTACCGCCTTTCGGCGCAAAATGTAATTCAGCCGGGTAGAAATTTATAAAAATAATTTCATCAAAAATTAACTTTAAATGCAGGTAATTACTACACTTGCAGTCTTCAGACCTCTCTTTTTGCGAAAAGAGAGGTCTGGGGGAAGATAAGGAAATATAAGGGGTTTAAGGCTATAAAAATCTACCTTGCCTTAAAACACAGAATATCGGAATTTCGTCTTTTTAGCATATTAAAATCGATATCATTTAAGCAATTAAAGGAATTTAAGATTATGCGTCCTTTTTCGTTAATTAGACAAAGTTGAACCTTTTTATATAGGCTTAAAATTTGGTAAATTTCTTCATACATAATAACACCTCCTTAAAATAAATAAAGGCCGTTAAATAAACGCAAAAATAGCGGTTAATTAAAGACCTTTTGGTTAAAATTATATGAATTGATTTAAAGAATTATTTTTTGGACGAAACTGTCCGTAGAGTAGAATGGACGCGGTGTTTTTTGAATATTTTAAAAATATTCTTCGAGCCGCAAAGATAAAAGGAATAAATCTTCAGTAGTATTCCTTTTTAAAGATTTTAGGTTTAGAATCTAAAATCTTTCAGCAGAGTTAAAATTTGCCGGCATAGAGCTAATTATTACCCAGATAATACTTTCGATATTATCCTTAATGGGCAATAACATTTCTTTAACTCAGACAAGAAATGGCATCGCCGGAAGTCGATTACTATCGAGAAATAATTAATTATTTTTATTATTTCAAAAGATAAATATGATGTCAAGTATTTTTTTCTCTGCTTTTCTCTCATGGATATTTTTAAATTAATCTTTATTTGACTTTAGTTATCATAAATGATAACATAACCTTATGGCGTGGAAAATAACATTTTTCGATAAAAAAGTTGAAGGAGAAACCTATAAATTCCCGCCGGGTATATTAGCCGATTTTTTGCATATAGCAGAACTGATAGAAAAATTCGGCGCTGATTTGGGAAGCCCCCATACCAAAGCCATAGGACGCGGATTATTCGAAATCAGGGCAAAGGGCAGGGAAGGCATAGGAAGGTCGCTATTTTGCTTTGCTTTAAAAAACGAGATAATAATATTACATTCTTTTATCAAGAAAACCCAAAAGACCCCGAAGAAAGAAATAGAAACTGCTTTAAAAAGAATGAAGGAGGTAAAATAATGAGGCCGACATTTAAAGAATTTAAAGATAAAGCTTTAAAAAATACAGAAGTCAAACTAGATTATGACAGGCTGAAGCCTTTGTACGATATTAAATCTAAGCTCATAAGCTTAAGGTTATCTGAAGGGCTTACGCAGGAAGATATAGCCGAAAGGATGAATACCGCCAAAAGCAACATCTCGAGGCTCGAAAGCGCTAATTCCAAAATCATGCCCAACATATCCACTTTGATAGAATATGCCGCCGCCATAGGCTACGATATGCGGATTGATTTCAGTAAAACTAAGGACGGAATAAAAAATGACTAATAATAAAAATTATTTAAAATAAAGAAAATATAAATTTGACTATGGCGCACTATTTGTGAATTTATTATAGTCATGGATAATAATAGCAATGAAAACTTAATAAAGCGGCTTCAGGCTTTTCAGAAACGTCTAAAATATGGGCTACAAAGAAAGGCCGTCATTGCTATATACGAGTTAGGTTTTTCTGACCGAGTAATTTCGCAAGATATATTCAAATCGTTAAATATAACAAGTATCTATATGGAAGATATAAAAAAGGAACTCAGGCTGAAAAAAGATACGGCCATTTTGTTCATTGATCGATATCCATCTTATTATGCTAAAAGGATGAAAGAATTTGTAGGATAATCCATTTAGTGAAGCGTTAGAGACCATTCAGAATTTTATGTCAGCGATATAATACTCTAATATTTTAAGAAAATGCCTGTGAATGGAAAAATTTTTAAAAAGCAAATCTGAAAAAAAATTCTTAAATTAAAAATATGTTATAATTATTTTATGGAAAATAGATCATATAAAACCGATAAAAAAACAGTTAAAAACAATAAAAATATAGAAAGTAATACCTTACCGGTTTACTTTTCAAATTATCTTTCGCCCATGGAGAAAAAAGCTCTTTCTGAATTAAAAGAAAAGATTAAAGAAAAATATCCGGATGCCGAAATAATACTTTACGGCTCTAAGGCAAGAGGGGATTACAAAGAATATTCCGATATAGATTTAATGATTATTATTAAAGATAATCACCAAATAAACAAAAGTATATCTTTTGAAGAACTTGAAAAACTTTATTTCTTGCCGGTTGATAAAAAAGTTAAAAATGAAATATTAGACATATTAACGGATATTCAGGTAAAATATTGCGTTTCTATCGATTTTCAAGTGAAAAATAAAAGCTACGTCGAAACAAATCTTGCCGGAGTCGTTCCATTATATAGAAATATTAGAAAAGAAGGTATAGAGTTATGACTTTGCCCGAAAAAGATAAATTTCCATTAATAAAATACAGAATAGACAGGGCTAATGAAACTATAATAGAAGCTAAAGAGGCTTTAGAATTAAATCATTTAATTTTAGCGGTTAACAGGATTTATTACGCTTGTTTTTATTCAGTCGAAGCATTAATGTTGACGAGAGATTTTTCGACGAAGAATCACGGCGCACTAAAAGGCGAATTCAACAAAGCATTTATCCATAGCGGCATACTTGATAAAAAATATTACAAAATTCTAAGTAACGCTTTTGAAAACAGACAAACAGGCGATTATGGAGATTTTGTAAAATTTAATAAGGATGAAGTTTTAGCCTCCTTAATGGAAGCGGAAGGTTTCATAACCGAAATTAATAAAACAGCTTTGAATTATATTGATAAAAAATAAATAAAGAATAATGAAATAATTAGCGGATTAATCTTGCCGCTATCAATTTTATAATTGCAAATTTTCATGTAATAATAAAATTTAAATTAGTTGGTAATATTAGTCAAAATATTATTAATTATAATTATAAGATTAAAAATTATAAGAAATACAATTCCGCATGCAGCCTATTTTTTATAATACAAATTATTTAATTAAATAAATAGGTTAGTTCAAAATACTTTACGGCTCATATCCGTAGTGTCCGGGGTTCAAGTCCCTGCACCGCCACCACTTAAAACCGCAGTATTTCAACCTCCGAAGCAAATAGTGCTACTCTGCATAATTATTAAATTTTACTAAAATTTAGGTAAATTTAATAAATTTTGGATACAAAAACGGATATAGCGGATACGGTATTAATATCTGCAAAAGAGGCGTAACTTATTGGCGCAAATTCAGGATAGATAATAAATTACGTCAATATTTCTTCAAAACATAAGATAGAGAAACGTCTCGAGAAATAGCATCGGCAATTTACGCCGATACAATCAGAAACCGTTTTAACATACCTGGAAAAATAAAAGCAAATAAAGCGGATAAAGAGCGGAGTAATTTTTTAATTCTCCTGCTTTCCTTAATGTTTTCGACCCTGCTGAAATTTAATAGAACCCTGTGCTAAGATATGCCGTTTTCTTTATACGATTCTACAATAAGCGCGTAAGTGCATGTTTTTTATTGAAAGAAAATTTAATATAATGTAAAATCAAATTAATTTTAGTAATATTTTTTTATGATAAAATCTATAATATATATTTAACTTTTAACGGCAATTAAAATATAAAAATAAAATATTGCTTAAAAAAGGAGGGGTAGAAATGTTCGAAAATGCGTCTTTGAAAATGAAATTTTCGTTAATTATGATAATTATCGGTTTCTGTGCCAACATCTTAGTCGCCGCCGTTTCTTTTTATTATATTCAAAAATTCAAAAAAAACGAGCTGACGCACGAAGCGGCGATGGTTTTGTATGCCGAAAAATCGGTAAGAGATTATACTTCGAAAAAATTAAGGTCTGCCGTCATGAAAGCCACTCCTAAATTTGTTATACAGGCGGAATCTGCAACATTTGTAGCGCTTGGCGTTGCTAAACGTATTAAAAAATTTCTTCCTCATTACATTTATTCCGAACCTACTTTAAACCCGCTAAATCTAAAAAATAAAGCAAATACGTTCCAGCAAAAAATTATACGAAAATTTAAAAACAATCCCGGTATTAAATCATTAAGCGGCTATCACATTTTTAACGGACGTTCTTACTTTTACGTTATGAAACCAGTAGTGGCAAAAAAGGGATGTATGATTTGTCACGGCAATCCCGAAAACAAATCCCCTATTACGCAGGCTATAGTTAAAAAATACGGCGATACGCACGGGTGGCATTGGAAAGCAGGGCAAGTCGTCGGATTGTTAAGCGTATTAGTCCCTACAAAATATATAGATAAAGTAGCTTTAAAAAGCTCTTTAATAATAGTACTGGTAATATTTATCCTTCCTTTTTTGGCATTTATCGTAGCGCTATTTTTTATCAATAAAGCTATCATTAAACCAATTCATGAACTGACTAAATTAGCCGAGGATGTTTCTATGGGAAAATCGAACGAAAATTTTAAAGTAAAAGGGAATGATGAAATAGGATTACTGGCTAAATCGTTCAATAGGCTTAAAGCAAGCTATCTTAAGGCGCTGCAAATGCTTGCGGATAAGAATAAGGATAAATAAAGGCCCAATTCCTGACTTAAAAATTTATATTCTTATTTTCTTGCGCCTAATGCGCAATAACGGACATTCAGGTTTTTATTTTGGCTTGACTTGTTTTGCGCCGTACGATATTATATAAAAAAAAATAAAGCGGATTAATTGCCGATTTTAGCGTTCTATTAAAAACTTAATACGCAGGGAGTGTTTATGGGAAGTTTCGTTAAAGATTTCAAAACGTTTTTACAGCGCGGTAACGTGATAGACATGGCGGTAGCCTTTGTGGTCGGCGTAGCTTTTTCCGCCATTGTTACTTCCTTGGTAAAAAATGTGATAATGCCGCCCATAGGTCTGATTTTGGGCAAGGTAGATTTCAGCAATCTGTTCCTGATCCTTCACGAAGGTAAGACCCCAGGCCCTTACGCGACGCTCGCCGCTGCAGAGAAAGCGGGTGCTGTGACCCTGAATTACGGATTGTTCATTAATTCTATCATCAGCTTTCTGATCATCGCCCTGGTGATATTCAGTCTTATTCGGGCTATCAATCGCCTCAATCCTAAACCGGCTCCGCCGGTATTAACCAGGGACTGCCCATTCTGTGCTACCAGCATCCCCCTAGCCGCCAAACGATGCCCTAATTGCACTTCAAATCTCGAAGCCGCTGATCCTGCATCTAGAATTAAAGATTAAAAGGCTGACGCAGAAAGGCTCATATAGCTAATTTTCCGGGGTTCAAGTCCCTGCACCGCCGCCGCCAAAATATAAGACTCTGCCGTATTTCTTTCCGTAAACGAATCTTGTGCCGAAAGGCGAAATCGGATAGCTTTCCTTATCTGTTTTAATGTTTACGATAAATCCTTTTTTTACCAAAACGGAAAGATTATCCGGAAATTTACCGTATTTTATTCTGTAAACTATAAGGGCGGCGTTAATTTTTTGTACATCTTCCTTATATGCCGCCGTCTTCGCGTATTTTATAATACCTTGGTATCTATGGGCTAAGATAACCGCGAGGACGAAAATAAAGATTAATACTATAATATTTTCAAACGATGTTTCGGAATTTCTGTTTAATTTAATAAGTTTCATTTATTTCGGCCGTTTTTAGTAATAAAAAAATAAATTGTAATAAATTTGAAAAAAATATAAAATTTGTTTAAAAGCTTTTTGTTTATTTGTTTAATAAAATTTGTTTTAATTATTTATTATGGATAAAAAACGATATTATTATATAATTATTTTATTAATTATTATTCAGATAATATCGGTATCGGTTTTTTTATTCATTAATTTTATAAATATATCGGGTCTAATTTCAAGGGTTATTTTTTATCAGGATTTAATTTTGTTGGCTTTATCTCTGGCGGCGATTATAGCGGCGGTAAGATTAAAAAAGGCCGTATTCGACGACGACCTCGAAAATATGGCTTTGACTGACGGGCTCACGGGGCTTTACAACAGAAGATATTTCGATATCTTTTACGATAATATTTTCGCCCAAAGTTCTAGATACGATATTCCTCTTTCTTTGATAATGTGCGATATAGACCATTTTAAAAAAATTAACGATACTTACGGCCACGACAAAGGGGACGTTATTTTAAAAGAAGTGGCAAACGTATTGAAAGCAAATACGAGAAAGTCCGATATAGCCTCAAGGTTCGGAGGCGAAGAGTTTATGCTGTGTCTTCCTTCTACGCATATTACGAGCGCTATAGACGTAGCAAGAAAGATAAAACAGATGATTTTAAAGATACAGGCTAAGGATATAAAAAAAGTTACGATAAGCATAGGAGTTACGTTTTACAGGAAGGAATTCGAAAACAACTCTAAAGACTTATTAAAACGCTTGGACAATCTTCTTTACGAAGCAAAAAACAGGGGCAGAAACAGGATAATTTCGGAGGACGGCTTAGGCGATATTATAGAGGTGGAAGAAAATCCATGGGTCGATGATTAAAGATATTAAAAGAAAAAAATAAATGCGGTATCGCTTATAAATTTTTAATATATTATATTAAATAGGAGAAAGATTATGGCAAACCAGATAAATCCGGGGCACGATATCCTGGAAGTCGGGCAGAACAGAATGGAGCTGGTCGATTTCAGGCTGTTCAGGATAGACGAAGAAGGAGAAGAAAGAGAAGGGATTTACGGAATAAACGTCGCCAAAGTCATCGAAATTATTAAAATGCCGGAAGACATATCGGAAACTCCAAATACGTCGGAATTTGTCGAGGGTATGTTTAATTTAAGGGGCTCCGTAGTTCCTTTAGTAAATCTTCCTAAATGGATGGGAATAGCCGAGCCGGATGAATTAGACCGGAGAAATTTTAAGGTTATTATAACCGAATTTAACAGAATTAAAGTGGGCTTTATAGTTCACGAGACTACAAAAATCAGGCGCGTTTCATGGGACGATATCAACGCGCCCGAACTTTCTTCGGTAAGTTCGGTCGATTCCAAAGTAACCGGCATTATTAAGGTCGAAAACGACGAACTTCTCCTTTTGCTGGACTTTGAATCCATAG
>JAKAKF010000149.1 GCA_021813595.1 bacterium | reverse complement strand
GGATTTTCGCCGTATTGAAAAATTAAATTTTTCGCGTAATTAAAATCGTTATTATAAACGCTTATTATTTTTACTTCTTTTTTGTCTTCGTCTAAAACTCCGAACCAAGCGTAACCGTATCCCATTCTTTCGACTATCAGGTCAATAAGCTTAAACGTAAGCGAATTAAAATCGTCCTTTTCGGAAACGGTTTTGGAAAAATCGTTTATGCTGGACATTATAAGGCTGTTTTCTTTCTGCTTTAGAACTATGGCGTTATTTAAAACGTTTATAGCTTTAGCGAATTCGTAAAATTCGCTTTCCTTGTTTTTATATTTGTCGGCAATATTTAATTCCTGCGGATTGTTAGGATCTATATTTCTTATGCTTTTCAAAAGGTCATAGAAAGGCTCTGAAAATCTTTTGTTTATTAAAATAAAAATCAGTATAGTTAAAATATATAACGCTATAAAAAAAATTATAGACGCATAAAGTTTAGAAAGATGCCTGAACCATGTATATTGTTTTATGCCGGCGCCAAATACCCCTATAATTTTACCGTCGTAATTTTTTATCGGTACGTTATATACATAAAAATGCGTGCCGTTCACGTTTAGCGATGCATAAACGCTTATGCCCTTCTCTAAAACCGGAATCTGTTTTTTTGTCAGATTCTGCCCCAGACCTTCATATTTATTATTTTTAACAAAAGAAATAGCAGACCTTTTGAAACCGTAATAAATACCGAGATTTGAAGGTATATGTTTTTTTATTCGGATATTTTTTAAATAATCGCTGGTTACGTGTTTATTTAGAATAATCAAATAACCGTTATTTTTATGCAGCAGGCGATAAATCACCGTAATATTTATGAGTTTGTCGGGCTTATCTCTTCCGAAGCCAGCAAATATGTGGCGGTTTTTTGTAGATATTATTCTTTCCAATCTTCCGTAATATTTCTTCGATATTTTAACTTTTTCGGGATATTTCTTTGATTCAAATTTTTTAATGTAATCTATTTTCCCTCTTTCTATTTTTACTAAGATTATGTCGGATATTCTTTTATAATCGACCGTCTTTCTGATGAACCCGCTTTTAAAATTATGGGCTATGATATCGTTAGCTTTTTCAAGCATATAATTTCTTTCGCTTAAAAAAGCCATAGTACCGGACATTAAATTTGATTTTAACTGTTCTTTTAAAGATTTTCGGCTGTATAATGCAATATAGTGAAGGACTATGAATATTCCTACCGAAAAAATAATAATATTCGACAGGATAAAGAGGAAATAAATTTTAAATTTTATAGAATTAACGTTTATTTTCGGCATTTTTTTTAGTTTATTTAATAAGCAAAGTAAATATGTATACCTATTATTAGTATATAGCTAAATTGCTTAATTTCAAAGTATAAATGAGCAAATACCGATTTATAAAGAAAAAATGCCGAAAATTGAATTTAATTCTATTTCAAGAAGATACCTTTGAAAGGATTTGCGTAAAATAGAATAAACGTAATCAGCAGGGCATAAAGCGCTAATGATTCCATAATAGCCATACCGGTTATCATCCAGACGATTAATTTTTTCTCCATGCCGGGATTTCTTCCCATCGATTCAAGCGCTCCTCTTACCGCGTTTCCCATGCCTACGCCTGCGCCGATAACGCCGAGCCCTATAGCCAAGCCGCCGCCAAGCGCAGAAAGGCCAAAAAACAGGCTTTTAGAAAATAATGCGGAACTATTCGCCGCATGCTGCTGAACGGGCGCAGTTGCGGCTATGGCTTTCGCCGCAAAACATTTTACGCCGTAAACGGAAACAGATAAAAAAGTCAGGATAAAAACGAGATATTTCATAATTAAAAAAACCTCCGGTTAAATTTTATAAATTAATGTTCTTCTTCTAACGACAGCGCAATGTATATAATTGCAAGCAGGTAAAACACAAACGCCTGCATTAAATCCGTAAATATCTGCATATACATCATAATTGCCGGAATTGCCCATGGAAGAAGAAACAGCAAAACGGTAACCATAAATTCTTCCGCAAAAATATTTGCAAATAAACGCAGGGCATGCGAAAAAGGACGGGATAATGCCGACATAATTTCGATTATTATCATTATCGGCGCAATTATTAAAAGCGGTCCTAAAAATTTTTTTACGTATTTAGCTTTATGTTTTTTAATGCCTACTGCGTGAGATAGAAAGAAAACTATTAAAGCCAGCGCCGCAGTGGTATCTATAGTCGCCGTAGGCGAAGTAAAGCCGGGAATAGAACCTATCAAATTTGAAAAGAGGATAAATACCGAAAACGAGGCAATTAACGGCAAATATACCGCTCCTTCGTCACCTATGATTTCTTTTAAAAAATATTCCGTCATTATATAAATAAGCTCAAAAAAGCTCTGCAAACCTCCGGGCACAACCTTAAGACTTCTTCCTGCAATAAATGCAGCTATCAGTATGCCCGCCATAACTATGACGGTCATAGTCCAGTAAACGGGTATTCCTTGTATGTGAATTAAAATTGGAGATTTTAACATATTTTTATTATTTATTATAATGGCTTATTCTAAAAGGAGTTATTCTTCAACCGAATAGTTAATAGCATGTCCGAAGGGAATAAACAATAACGCTATAGAAACAGGAGTTACGGTAATCCCCGCAGCTATTAAAACAAAATTAAGATTAATATACTTATTTAATATTATAAAAAAAACCGTTATTATGAGCAAGTCCTTTATCACGTTTAAATTTAATTTAAAAGGTTTAATTTTTTTAATATTTTTAAAAATATATATAGTCGTGTCTGTAAACAGAAAGAACGATACGGCAAAACCTATAAATAAACCCGCAATACCGTTTATTTTTGGGAAAATTATATTAATCGACAGCGACGATATTGAAGAAATAACAGCGCCGTAAATAAAGGTTTTTGATATAACCTGAAATTTTAAAGATTTTTTAAGGTCTTTCATTAAGTTCTCTTTTGACCGCTTTATATATTTCGTAAATTCCCGCTATAAAACCCAAAACGGCAAATATAATCAGAAAAAGGTATTTAAAATTGAGATATTTATCTATTTCTATCCCTATAAAGACGCCTATTAAAACAGATATAATTATGTTTAAACCCAGCGAACTCATTCTTGCAATCTGTTTTATAAATTCTTTGTCCATTTTTGCTAATAATTGTTATAAATAAATAAAAGGCATTTACCGTATTATAATTATATCATTTATTACGATATAAAATATATTAATACGGCAAATGCCTAAGGTAAACAGCACTACTAAAAATTATTTCTTAACGGCTTTTTTTGTTTTTTTCGCTTTAGCCGGTTTTGCGGCATTAGCCGGGGTTCCCCATGGCAAAGAAGTCGGAGGTGCCCATTTTTTATGTTCTTTTGCTAAATGCTGATTATACGCTATGATGTTTAAAGAATTTAAATAATGGATAACTTCTTTAGCTTGCGCCGTTGATATCGGACATCCGTTAACATCTTTCATTTGATGAATAACGAGATTTTTCCAATCTCCATAATTTTTTCCATTATACCTTTCTACTCTGTTTAACGTATGGCATATAACGCACTTATCGTGTAAAGCGCCGAATCCTTTTTTAACAGGCCATGGATAAACTACCGGCGGAACGTATTTAGTTCCGTTTAAGTTCATAGCCTGATAAATAATTCTGTTTGTTCCTCTTGCGGCTATTTTCATATAGCCCATGACGGGAACGTTAACAGCAACGCACAATCCGCCTAATATTAAGAAAATTTGAGGAAATTTGGAAATATTCCCAAATTTAAAATTAGGCGTAAGGTCTTTTAGGTAATAACCGAGAACTAAAAAACCCGTTAAAAAAAGTCCTGATAAAGACAAATACTTAACCGGCTGCATATTGCCCAGCATACCCATGGTTGTCGGGAGCATTCCAAAACCTAAAGAAACAAGCCCGACTATTATAAGAAATACTATAACTCCCACGGAAACGGTAGGCTTACTTTTGTCGCGTCCGTTTATCAATTTCCATAGCATATAGATAAACTCCAGTATTAAAGCCCCGCCTGTCGTTCCCATGAACGTGTACATTATCCACTGATATTTTCCGAGCATTATCCTGTTAAAACCGGAACTTGCCGTTGCCCTGAAATGTTTAAACCAGCCGAAGTATATTACCGGATACATTACTAAAAACATAACGGTTATAATACTGGCAAACGAACCTAACCAATCATAGAATTCTTTGTCTTCCTGTTTTGAAGAGATTATATACCTTATTCCCGCCCATATAGCAAGCAATGCTCCGGCAAGGGCAAAAATTTCGATATTTTTTTCTATAATCATAAGCAGAACCATAGGCGTTCTTATAGCCGTCTGCGGAGTCGGCCCCATGGTATAGCTTTCTGAAATCGTATAAAAAACATCGGAAGCAAAACCGGTCAGAAACGCAATTATGCCGATAAATACGTTCCACCCCTGATGCTTTCCCTCTCCTTTCCTGTCAAAGCCCGCATAATATATAGCGCCGAGAACGAGAAACGCAAGCAAAAAATCCATCGATAATGCTATGACTCCAGGCTGTAATTTATTAATAAGTATCCAGAAATTCGGAATCCCGTTTCTGAGAAGGCTTAAGAAGTAAAAATAAATTATAGTCTGTATCGTACCTATAACTAAGGCGCACATAATCAGCGGCTTTGCAAGCCTGAAGTATCTGTCTTCTTTTTTGAATATCCCGATATACTGGGATATAAAGGCAATCGCCATAAAGCCTAGCGCGAGCCTGTTTATAAATAGATTTATTATATCCATAACACCTAAATTCATCGTATTTACTCCTCTTTTTATTTTATACGGTAGCAGGCGCTTTTGGTTCGCCGCCGATTAATGTTAAGTAAACTAACAAAAGGAGAAACAAAATCCCAAGCACCGTTGCGGCAGGTCTTTTAAAAGGACTTCTTTCGTGCCCCCTGTCGATAAACGGCAATACGAAAAGTATCGCGAAACCTATCGCAGGGACAAGAAACGTGGAAAATATTATAAGTCCGTGACCCGGGAAATATTTAAGAAGTTCCTCGTTTGCCAAGAAATACCAGTCTGCTTCCGGCGCGAAATTTAAAGCAAGAGGTCTGTACATAGGCCCTATGGCCGCTCCATAATAAACGGCGAGGAAATAAATCACGGCAAATACGCCGAGCGCCACTATCATATCCTTAAAAAGCTGGTCGGGAAAAAAAGGAACCGTTGCATCCGGATGTTTCCATTTATTAACGTCGTCGTCCGAGAGTTTGCTGTTTTTGTATTCCAGCGCCATACCCTGCTCTCCGGTCTTCCTGACCAAGAAAATATGTATAGGTATAAACATAATGACCACTATCGGCAAAAGCCAAACGTGAATAGCAAATATATGCTGCATAGTCAAAACCGACGTTTCTGTCCCGCCTTTTACTATTATCCTCAAAAAACCGCCGATAATCGGCATATGCGATGCTACATTATCTAAAACGTTTATCGTCCACCACGAATTTTCGTTTCCTATAAGCATATAACCCGTCAAACCAAGTATTACTACGACGGAGAATAAAACCATTCCCGCAACCCATTGCATTTCTCTAGGCTTTTTATATGAACCCGAAAAATAAACCCTGGACATGTGCACGAGAAGAATAAAAATCATGGTAAACGCACCCCATAAATGAATACCGAGGAGAATATTGCCCAATAAAACATGATGCTTTATAAAATAGGTAGAATTTCTTGCCATCGGAAAATACGGCACGTAATAAAACAAAAGGAACATTCCCGTTACTACCTGAATTATGAAAAGAAAAGCGAGCAAACTGCCGAAAGTATATGCCCAACCGCCCCTTGCAGGTATCCTTTCGCCGTTAAACTCATTTATTAGTTCGGTGAGACCAATTCTTTCGTCAAACCATTCCTGAATTTTTTTAAACATCAGACCCCCCTATCCTTTGGATTATCGATAAACTTATTTTGAATTAAAACTTTACCGCTATTTACTTTATAAACCCATTGAAATAAAGGTCTTGGCGGCGGACCACCCACTACCTTGCCTAGAACGTTAAACATACCGCCGTGGCACGGGCATAAAAACTTTTGTCTTGCAGGTATCCAGTGGAGAGGACATCCTAAATGCGTACATTGATTTGAAAAGAAATAAAGTTTTCCGGTTATGTCTTTAACGACTATAACCTGTCTTGGAAGCGTGTTGATTGTCCAGCCTTCTTTTACCCTGAAATAAACCGGAACAAACTTTGGCGTTAAAGGCTCGATTTTATTTAAGTCGTCGATTTTGCCAAGTTCAGCCCATACTATGTCTCTTTTTTTGAACAATGGACTTAAAACTTCGCCAAGTATAGGTATTGCAACGGCAACGCCTATTACGGCCGAAATTAATCCGATTACAACGGTCATAAAAGTTCGCCTTGACGGCGAATCTTCCGAACTTTTAGTCATTTTACCCCCCTTATTAAAATAATTTATTTAGTTATACATATGGTTTTCAACCCTTAATATCCACGGTATTTTTAAAACACTAAATATTATTTTTTATCACTTAAGAAGCAAAAAGTCAATATATTTTTTTGATCTGTCGTTTTTAAACTCTCTTAAAAACTACATTAAAAACTCCATTAAAAATTTGATTTTAAATTAAAAATGTTGTATAAGAAATAAAAAGCTTTTGCATTATGCGAATTAATCAATAATTTTATCTGCATCCTACATCTAAAATGAATTTACAGAATGAATTAATAGAACGCTACGCAGAAGAGTTTCCCGATTCAAGAATAGGGAAATGCATAAAAATCATAGAAAAAGCTGCAAAGACTAAAACAAATCTTCTCATTCAAGGTGAAACAGGCACCGGAAAAACTACGCTGATTAATTTTGTATCAAAAAAAATTTTTCCGTCAAAACCTTTAGTAACCGTTTCCTGTTTTAATTTATCCGGCGAGCTTTTTCAATCTGTGCTTTGCGGACATTTAAAGGGAGCATTTACAGGCGCCGTAGAAACCACTAATGGAAAAGCGCAAACTGCAGATAACGGAGTATTATTTTTCGACGACGTGGACACTTTAACTATGGACAACCAGTCTAAACTATTATACTTCCTGGATTATCGCGTTTGCGAAAAAGTAGGCAGTACGGTGCCGGAATTGTTAAACTTATGGACGGCATTCTCCACCAATTCAAATATCGAAGAAAAAATAACGACCGGATTTATGAGGGAAGATTTTTATTATAGGATTTCGACTATTAACGTAAACATCCCTCCTCTGAGGCAAAGACCTAATTTTATAAGATATTTTATCGAAAATTATTTAAAAAGCTTGAAAATTTCTTATTGTAAAAAATTTATGGAAGAATGTCTCGAATACGGGTGGCCGGGAAATATCAGGGAAATGACTTCGGCTCTTGACAGAATTCTTATTTTAAATTACGACGGATGCAAAAAAGTCCAATCCCTTAAAGAGTGCGGAATCGATATACGCCGCCATACGATAAAAGAAAAACGCAGGACTCAAAAATTGCAGGAAAATTATAAGGTTGAATCAAACCAAAACGACGTAGAAGATATTTTCGATATTACGTCCGAAAAAAGCAGAATTATATCCGCTTTGAAAAAAGCAAAATATAAAAGAAATAAGGCATGTAAAATATTGGATATTTCATACTCTACGCTGTGGAGGAAATTAAAGCGATACGAAATTTACGAAAAACTTATATAAACAAAATCTCATCCGCTCTTTATAAATTAGAGCGGATGAGGCAAATTTCAGGCGGCACTAAGGCCTCACGTTATATTTCCTGAAAATCCTTACTTTTATTATATCGACTAAGAACAGATAAACAGCTCCGAATATATAAAGCCTGATTATCTCCGTAAACGGTATCCGCGCTATAAGCGGATGATTCTCGAAACTTATGCCGAACCATGCCAGCATCGAGACGACTATTAAATCCGCTATAGTGGCAATAAGCATATATTTTGACGGCGCGCTCTTATAAAAATAATCGGCCGTTCTGACTAAATAAAGTACTCCTTGTCCGGTAAACACCATTATTAAAAACACTATAGTCGCAATTTGGTCCATATCGTAATGGCCCTGCATCTTATAATAAACAAGGGCGCCAAAAGAGAAAATCAATTGAAATACGCCCATAGCCACCGAACCTATGACCATATTTTTAATCTTCCACTCGTTTGGTTTTAGCGAATGCTTAACATTGTCTGTCGAAATAGACATAGTAACGAAATCGTTGGTAAAAAGCAATAAAATTACAAGCACGGGGGTAATTATAAACGAATTTTTTGCCGGCGTATTATAATAATAGTTCATAAGAATAATACCGAATATAGTAAAGAAAGAAATCTCTATTGTTTTAGCTATCTTATTAAGAACCCAAGTGGCCATTCTCTGAAATATTTCCCTGCTGGTTTTTATCGCAGATACGATATCGGATAAACCCGGATCGGTAAGCACTATACTTGCGGCGGCTTTAGCGACGTCCGTAGAACCGGAAACCGCTATACCTACCTCTGCCTGCTTTAGCGCCGGAGAATCGTTAACTCCGTCGCCGGTCATGCCTACTATATAGTTGTTATCCTGTAAAGCTTTAACTATATTGTATTTATCTTCCGGATAAATACCCCCGAACACGTCGAAATCAGCAAGGTTTTTTTCTTTTTCTTTGTCTTTGCTCATTTCAATAAGCTCTTTTCTTTCACAAACCTTATCGCCTATATCTAATCTTTTGGCAATGGTTTTAGCGGTAATTGCGGTATCGCCGGTTAACATTATAACTCTGACGCCGAGATTGCGAAGTTCCTGAACAAGCGGTTTAGAATCGGGTCTTTCAGGGTCCATAAACCCTAAAAACCCTAAAAATTCATACTTTCCGCCTTTCTCGTAAGCCGTTGCAAGAACTCTTTCGCCTTTCTGCGCAAGTTCTTTTTCGATATTTTCATATTTGTATGCCGTTTCGGTGCCTTTCTGCGTAAGATTCCATATCGTTGCCGGCTGTCCTTTGAATATTTTGACTTCTTCCCCGCCGGCTTTGTAGAGACCTTCGGTTCTTTTGGTGGCAGGATCGAAGGGCGTAAAAGAAACCCTCTCCCCTTCAGGCTTTAAGTTCATCGGGTTAGTAACTTTAAATATAGCGTCGTCTAATGCATCCTGGCTTTTCTCGTCGCTTGCCATAATAGAGTAAGTTAAAAGTTCTTCTTTCGTATGTTCTCCCACAGGAGTTATATCTTCCAGTATAACCTTATTTTCCGTAAGCGTTCCTGTCTTATCCGAACAAAGAACCGTCATTGCCGCAGACTCTTCTATGGCGGATAATTTAGTGGTAAGAACGCCTTTTTTTGAGAGTTCGACTGCTCCTAATGCCGTGGAAAGCGTATAAGTAGCCGGAAGTGCAATAGGAATAGCGGCTATTAAAATAACTAATATAAATACTATAGTGTCTGCCGGACTGAAACCGTGTGAAAGAGCGTAAACCAGAAAAAACGCAAGCAGAATAAAATCCATATAAATCATATACTTGACTATTTTAAAAATAAGTTTCGACAGATTGCTCTTGGTCTTAGCAATTTTAACAAGTTCGGCGGTTTTTCCGAAGTAACTCTCCTTTCCCGTAGCTACGACGATTCCTGTTGCTTCGCCTCTTTTTACTACCGAACCGGAATAGGCAACGCTTCCAGTCTCGGCTTCTATAGGAAGAGACTCCCCCGTGAGCGCCGACTGGTCTAATTGTATCTGGCTGTCCAGTATCTTAATATCCGCAGGAACAAAATCGCCCATCCTTAAATGTATGATATCGTCGGGAACGAGATATTTTGCGTCTAATATCGTCCATTTGTCGTCCCTCATAACCCTCGCTTTGACCGATAGACGCTGCTTTAAAAGTTCAAGAGCTTTCTGTGCTTTGCCTTCATGCATAAAAGACATTATGCTGTTAAATATTAAAAGGGCTAAAATTATTGCGGCTTCAATAAACTTTACGTCCTGTTTTCTTGTTATTCCTACTATTATTTCTAGAAGAGCTGCAAATTCAAGCATCCATGGAATAGGTCCCCAGAATCTTTTCAAAAATTCTTTTACCGGGTTTCTTTTCTCTTCTTCTACGGCGTTCAAGCCGCATACTTCAATCTTCTTGTTTGCCTGTTCGGTAGTTAGGCAGATGTACTCATGCTCTAATGCTTTTTCAGCCATTGTTCCTCCAATTATTAAAAAATAAAAGCGATTAATAAAAAAAATAAAATAATAATTTATATAAAAGCATAAAATCCTAAATATAATATAGTTAGGAAGCATTTTCTATGCCATGAAATATTTTTATTAAAATTTAGATATGACCGATATAAAATAGCCTTTATACAAGCCTTAAAGCAAAATTACGATTAATAATTCAGGAATTATTGCTTATAAATTGCAGGATTAAAGCGATAATTCAATAATAGTCTCTGCGGGCATCCTTTACTGCGCTTATAAAACTATGTCTTTTGTTATGCGTGTAAAAATGGAATCGGTCTGAATTTAATTTAGATTATTATGCTATTTTATGAAAAGATATGAAATAAAAAGAAATGATATGAAATTATTTGAAATTAAAATCTGTTAATCTGGATAAATATTTACCGATAGACGAACTCTTGTTAACGGAAATCTCTTCGGGCGTTCCGGTAGCTATTATCCTGCCGCCGCCTTCGCCGCCTTCCGGACCCATATCTATTATGTAATCTGCGGATTTTATGACATCTAAATTGTGTTCGATAACTATAACGGTATTTCCGGCTTCTACGAGAAGGTTTAATATGGTCAAAAGCTTGCTGATATCGTCGAAATGAAGCCCTGTCGTCGGTTCGTCAAGTATATATAATGTTTTATACTGTCCCGGTCTCGATAATTCTTTCGACAGCTTTATTCTCTGGGCTTCGCCTCCCGAAAGCGTGGTTGCAAGCTGGCCTAGATTTATATAATCTAATCCGACGTCTATTAAAAATTTTAGTTTATGGGCAAGCGGCGGAATAGCGTTAAAAAAATCGTAAGCTTCTTTAACCGTCATATTTAAAACGTCGTAAATATTTTTATTTTTATAAGTGATTTCTAACGTAGGGGCATTATATCTTTTACCTTTGCATACGTCGCACATAACATAAACGTCGGGCATAAAAAGCATTTCTATTTTTTTTACGCCGTCTCCGCTGCAGGCTTCGCATCTGCCTCCTTTAACGTTAAAACTGAATCTGCCGGGATCGTAGCCCCTTGATTTCGATTCTTTAGTGCCGGCGAAAATTTCCCTTATTAAAGTAAAAATTCCGGTATATGTTGCAGGATTAGACCTTGGAGTTCTTCCTATAGGCGACTGGTCTATATTAACTACTCTGTCGAAATAATCTACGTTCTTTATAGCATCGATATTAAACCTCTTAAAATCGACGGCGTAACCGTTCTTGTAGGCAAAAACCGCCTGATATAGAGTATCCAAAATCAAAGTGCTTTTCCCCGACCCTGAAACTCCCGTTATACATACAAAATTATTCAGCGGGATTTTAACGTCTATATTTTTTAAATTATTCATATTTGCGCCTTTTATTTCTAAATAACCGGATAAATGCTCCCTTCTGAATTCGGGTATCGGAATTTTTAACTGCCCCGTCAAATATTTGCCGGTTAAAGAATCCGGATTTTTCATAATTTCTTCCGGAGTTCCGTGCGCTATAACGTAGCCGCCGTTCTTCCCCGCACCTGGACCCATATCGATTATATAGTCTGATTTGAGCATTGTAGTTTCGTCGTGCTCCACGACTATCAGACTGTTGCCTTTATCCCGCAATTCAAAAATGGTCTTAAGAAGCCTCTCGTTATCCCGCATATGCAGTCCTATACTCGGCTCGTCCATTACGTATAAAACGCCGGTAAGTCCGGAACCTATTTGCGAAGCTAACCTTATCCTCTGCGATTCCCCGCCCGACAGCGTCTGCGCCTGCCTTGAAAGAGTCAGATATTCAAGCCCTACATTTACTAAAAACCTTAACCTTTCTTTAACCTCGTTTAAAATTTTTGCCGCAATTTCAATCTCGTAATTGCTTAATTCAAGCTTATTAAAAAAATCCAGCGCATTTTTAACGCTTAAATCCGAAATTTCCGCTATATTTAGTCCGCCTATTTTATAGCTTAAAGATTCTTTCCTTAACCTGAAACCGCCGCATTCGGGACAAACTTTTTCCGATTTGAATTTATTAGGATCCAGCAGATAATTTCCTTCGGCTATATTTCTTTCAAGCATTGGTATTATACCTTCCCAGTGCCTTAAATGATAGGAAGAGCCGCCGGTCGCATCGAAAAATTTAATTTTTTCTTCTCCCGAACCGTATAGTAATGCCTGCTTTATATCTGCGCTCAAATCTTTATAAGGAGTATATAAATCAAATCCGTAATGTTTTGAAAGCGAGTTAAAAATTTGGCTTTTATATACGGGAGTAGAATTTTTAAAAATAATTATAGCATCTTCTTTTAACGAAAGATTTTTATCGGGAACTATCAGATCCTCGTCAAAATATTCCTTGTAACCCAAACCGCCGCATTCGGGACAAGCGCCCTGCGGGCTGTTAAAGGAAAAAACTGCGGGTTCCGGTTTGCCGTAACTTATATTGCAGTCTAAGCAGATAGAATTTTCGGTTAATATTTCTTCCCTGTCTTCATATCTAAGTTTTAATATGCCGGAAGATAATTTTAAAGCAAGTTCTATGGAATCGAACAGTCTTTTTTTATTTTCTTCTTTTATTGTCAGCCTGTCTATGACTAAGTCTATATTATGCTTCTTTTTTTTGTCTAAATTAATCGGTTCGTCTAAATTATATTCCTTCCCGTCGGCATAAATTCTATAAAAACCATGTTTTAAGTAATCGTCGAATTTTGCCTTAAACTCTCCCTTTCTGTTAATTGCTATAGGAGATAGAACTATAAGTTTTTCGCCGGCTTTATTGGAATAAACCGATTTCACCATACTATCTATGGTTTTTGGTTCGATTTTTTTACCGCACTTATAACAGTACGGAATACCTATTCTGGCGAAAAGAACTCTTAAATAATCGTATATTTCGGTAATTGTGCCGACCGTAGAACGGGGATTTTTACTGACGGACTTTTGTTCGATAGAAATGGCCGGAGAAAGTCCTTCTACCGAATCTACGTCCGGTTTATCCATTTGTTCCATGAACTGCCGCGCATATGACGACAGAGATTCAAGATATCTCCTTTGCCCTTCTGCAAATACGGTGTCGAACGCAAGGGAGGATTTGCCGGAGCCTGAAAGTCCCGTTATAACTACAAGCTTGTCTTTGGGTATCTCGACGTTTATATTTTTTAAATTATGCTGTCTTGCTCCTTTAATAACTATCTTTCTTTCCATCTTTTTCTATTCTCCGATATCCTGCCGACTAATTTTATGGATTCTATCATACTGCCGCAATCAGCCTTGTTCTTACCGGCAATATCGTAAGCCGTTCCGTGAACCGGTGACGTCCTGATAAATTTTAAACCCGCCGTAACGTTGACCCCCTTATGAAACGAAAGCAGTTTAAAAGGTATCAACGCCTGATCGTGATACATAGCAACGATTAAATCGAATTTTTTATATTTTTCGGCAAAAAAACTATCCGCAGGGAAAGGGCCGGCTATATTTTCTTTATAATTTTTAAATTCCTCTATAACGGGAACTATAATTTCTTTCTCTTCGTTTCCTATTCTTCCGTTTTCCCCAGCATGAGGATTTAAACCTAGAACGGCAATATTAGGACTATTTTTCCCCAGGTCTTTTTTTAACCATTCTATAGAAATTTTTATTATTTTTCTTAGCAGATTTTTAGTAATTTTAACTGGAACTTCCGAAATAGGTATATGGATAGTCGAAAGAATAGCAATAAGTTTATCTGAATAGAAAAGCATGGCAAAATCGTCGGAACCTGCTAAATACCCTAATAGTTCGGTGTGTCCGCCGAATCTTGCCCCTCCCTTAAGCATCATATCTTTATTTATAGGAGCAGTAGCAAAACCTAGTATTTTTTCTTTTATAGAAAAATCAACTGCGGTTTCTATAAATTTTTCGACGTCTTTTGCATAAGTGTGGTTAACGTTTCCATACTTAACCTGCGCATAAGATTTAGAAGCTAAATCTATTACGTTTATTTTTCCTGTTTGATAAGCATAATCTATAAAAGAATCAGGCTTAATTAAATTTATAGGGATATCGGTTTTTATTATATTTTGCGAAGTATATTCTATATTTTCAAAAGATCCGAAAATAATCGGTTTAATATATTCGGCTTCGTTTTCTATGAAATGCTTA
The DNA here is from genome assembly GCA_021813595.1 of bacterium. The sequence continues at coordinate 24,144 of JAKAKF010000149.1, read as the reverse complement.
ACGGACTTAATTGCTATTTCCGGCCCTATTCCACCGGGGTCGCCCATAGTAATGCCTATAAAACGGCTCTCTTCATTCAATTTTAGTTCTACTTTTTTATGCTGCAATCAATATTTTAACGTAAGAATTTTTTCTTGCTTTTTTTAAAATTTTCCTTAAGTATTTATTCGTTCTATGTTTTTCAAGGATCGAAAATATTTCAGGCTTTACCTGTTTAAAAGTTCTAAACGCACCCATCTTTTTGCCTACCGATTTCAATACAGCATAACCGAATTTAGTCCTTATAACCGGACTTATCTGACCGACATGCAGCCTGAATGCAATATCGGAAAAATTGGGCGACAGTTTATTTTTATAAACATATCCTATCCTCCCGCCGTTTTTTTCGGAAGGGTCTTCGGAATATTCCCTTGCAAGTCCGGAAAAGCTTTTAGTTCCGGATATAGCATTTTCTCTTATTGCGGAAATCCTTTTGTATATTTCTTCCTTAGTTTTTTTATTTGCATTTTGAGGAACGGCTAAAAAAATCAGCTTTAGGTCAACCTGAGGCTCTCCTCTGAATTCTTCAATGTTTTTCCTGTAATACTCTATCAATTGATTTTTTGTTATTACCATTTTATTTCCAAAAACTTTCCTCAAAAGTTCTACTTCCATAAAATGATTTTTGACCTGTTTTAGATACGCTTTTTTACTTATTCCCTTTTTAGCTAAAAACTTAAAAAACTGCTTAACCGTAAAGTTATTAGCAAGAGCCACCGCCCTTACATAGGCTTTTAACTGTTTAGGCGCAATATAAATAGCGGCCTTTTCTTCTTCATGCCTGATTAACATTTTATTTATTAAAGCATTAAGCACAGCCTTGGTCTTAGACATAACCGCCGTGTCTTCCTGGGTAAAAATACCCTGCGACGCTTCGTTTTGCATCTGTTCGTACTGCTCGAAAGCCGGTCTGTCGAATTTTGCAAAATCGTATAGAGTTATCGGCGTTTTATTTACTACCGCTATTACCTGGTCTATTATTACGGCGTTTGCATTTTTTATTATTGCGGAAAATAAAACCGACGTTAAAACTGCGGATATTAAAATTATAAAAATCTTATTTTTTCTCATTTTTTTATTAATAAAACGGATATAATTCCGTAATTATTATTACTTATAAGCGAATACGGCATAAATTATATTTTATGCCGTATTCTGATTATCAAAATATTTTATTTTAGCGTTTATAATACTTTTAACCGTTTTTATTTTTTTGCAGCCGCTTTAGTTTGACCTGTCGATGCCTGAGGAACTGTAGAATTTGCAACCGGCAAATTTTTGTAAAAATATTTTATTTTAGCTTTCTTTCTCAAATTCCCTACAAAAGATTTTAAAATTTTAGACGCCTCTTTCTGTTTCATTATCATTATTATCTGATTTTTTAAAGACGAAAAAGGTTTAGGTTTGCCGGTAACTACGTTATTTAATTTTATAATGTCGTAATGGCTGCCGACCTTTACTATCTTCGATATGCCGCCGACCTTAGGAATGCTGAAAGCCGCATTGTTAAATGCGGGTGTAGTTTCCTGGAATTTTATCCAGCCGAGCATACCGCCGTTTTTAGCATTAGGCGCCATCGAATATTTTTGAGCTACCGCAGGAAAAGGTTTGCCGGAAGTAAGCATTTTATATGCTAACTGGGCTTTTTTCGGAGAATTTACCTGTATATAGCTTACGTTAATTTTAGAAGGCAGATTAAAAGAAAGATAATGCTTTTTATAATAAGCCTTGGCATCAGCCGTAGTAACTTTTACTTTATTTGCAACTTCTTTATGGAGCAAAAGCTGGACTAAAAGACCTTTTTTAAAATCAGAAATCTGCGTTTTATAAGATTTTGATTTATTTACTCCTTCTTTTAAAGCTTCGTTTACTAAAATCTGCCTGTCCACAAGACTTTTTAGCAGTCTCTTTTCGCCGGTCGGCGTTTCGAGATAAGATCTTAGTTCAGGCGGAAATTTAGACATTTCCTCTTGAAATTTTGCGGCTGTAATAGGTTTTCCGTTTACTTCCGCAATTACTTTAGAAGGTGCGGCGGTCTGCTTCTTTGCGCATCCGTAAAGACCCATCGATAATACTATCGAAAACAGGGCAATTAATAAAATAGAACCTTTAAGCTTTTTCATTTTCCCCTCTTGAACAAATAAAAGTTAAATTAAGTTAATTTAAAGCAAATACAATTATTAAATATTAACATAGCCGTATAATCGTTGCAAGATAATTTTAGCTTTCTCTATTTTATCCTGCTTAGAATCTAAATGTTTAAATCTTAGCCTCATTTTAAATTCGTCTATAAAATTAATTATATATTCAGACGAAGATTCTTTATCATTTATAAATTTTATCAGCCTTTCAAAAATGGACGCCGCCGAATTATGAAATTCCATAATAAACTCGGCATCTTTAATCTCTATAATGCTTACTTTGCAATTTTTCATATTAATTTTAAGTTCTGCAATTTTTAACAGATTTTTAACGGAATCTTCCATCCTGCCGAATCTGTCTTCAAACTCCTTTTTTATATTTTCCACGTCGTTAATAGTTACGCAATTAGCCAGTTTTCTGTAAAAAGAGGTCTTTGTTTTTTCGTCTTCTATATAGCTTTTAGGAATATAAGCGGATAAATTAGTCTTAACTTCCGGATTAATCTGTGCAGGCAATATTACGCCGCGCATTTTTTCAATTTCTTCCTTCAACATCTGCATGCACATCTCAAGACCGACCGAGTTTATATGTCCTGATTGCGCTCCTCCCAAAATATTCCCCGCTCCCCTTATTTCCAAATCCGCCATGGCAAGTTTAAATCCCGAACTCAATTCGCTGTATTCTTTAACGGCGACTAGCCTTTTTAATTGTTCCGGGCTTATATTTTCAACGGGCGTTCCAGTAACGGCATAGCAATATGCCTGAATGTGCGATCTCCCGACCCTTCCCCTTAATTGATAAAGCTGGCTAAGCCCTAATTTTTCGGCATTATTTATAATAATCGTATTTACGTTAGGATTGTCCAATCCCGATTCTATTATGGCGGTCGAAAGCAGGACGTCGTATCCTTTATCGTGAAAAATATGCATAATATCCATAATTTTTTCAGGCTGTAACCTCCCGTGAACTACCCCTATTCTTATATCCGGCATAATTTTAGCAAGCCTGTCGCGAACGGAATCTAAATGGGATATCCTGTTATCGATAAAATAAACCTGTCCGCCTCTGCTTATTTCGTTAAATATCGCTTTCTTTATTATCTCTTCGTCGTAGTTTGCTATTTCCGTTATAACGTTTTTTCGACCGGAAGGAGGCGTGCTTATAATGCTTAAGTCCCTTATTCCCGACATAGACATATAAAGCGTCCTCGGAATAGGAGTTGCGCTCATCGCCAAAACGTCTATCGAATATCTTAATTTTTTTATTTTTTCTTTCTGCAGTGCGCCGAATTTTTGTTCTTCGTCGATAATCAGAAGACCTATATCCTTATATTCTATTTTTTCCGACAGCAATTTATGCGTCCCGATTATTATATCTATCTCTCCGCTTTTAATTCCTTTAACGATTTCTTTTTCTTCGTTCTTCTTGACGAATCTTGAGATATGGGCAATTTTTACGGGATACTTATCAAATCTTTTTTTAAAATTTTGATAATGCTGGTCTACTAAAATAGTAGTAGGAGCTATTAAGGCAACCTGCTTGCCGTCCATAGCCGCTTTGAAAGCCGCTCTAATAGCTACCTCGGTTTTGCCGAATCCGACGTCTCCGCATATCAGCCTGTCCATAGGTTTATTGCCCTGCATATCCCGTAAAACTTCTTTAATGGCTCTTGCCTGGTCTTCCGTTTCTTCAAATTCAAAATTTTCCTCGAATTCTCTATATTCTTCATCTTCCGGAGAAAATGCAAACCCCCTGTCCGTCATTCTTTTTGCGTAAAGAACTTTTAAATCTTCCGCAATTTCTTCAATTTTCTTTTTTGCTTTGGTCTTGGCTTTCTCCCATGATTTATTGCCGAGTCTGTTTAAAACCGGAGCATTATCTTCGGAAGAAGATATATACTTATGTAAAAGATAAATTTTTTCCGACGGAACGAATAGCTTATCTCCTCCTTCAAACATAAGGGTAAAATAATCGGACGATATGCCGTTGAGCGTAATATTTCTAATTTCGGTAAACTGTGCAATTCCGAACTCGTCGTGGACTACGTAATCTCCGGGATTCAGCTCTTCTATGCTTTTAAAATAATCTAATCCCGAAGTTTTTAACCGGCTTGAACTTTCGGAAACGATATCTAAATGTTCCCTGAAAAGTTCTTCCCCTTTAATTAAAAAAAGTTTATCTTTTTTAGATATAAAACCCGATGAAACGTTACCGTTAATAATTTTAAATAATCCGTTTTGTATTTCTTCTTCGCTTAATCCTATGGAAGCAAAAATATTTTTAAGCCTTTCCCTGTGAATTTCGTTTTTGGAAACGACGGTTACCTTGTATTCTTTATTTATAAGATTGAGGATTATTTTTCTTATTAGGGTTAGATTTAATTTGCCGTTTTCATATTTTAACTTTTCGGCAAAACGGCTATTTACAGATTTTATTTCCGAAAATTTTTCCCCTATGTTATTGCCGGTATCGTTTTTAATTCCGTAATATATCGAAGATTTTTTAATATTAAAATAATAAAATTTATTTAAATTATTTAAAATCCTATTAAAACTATTTTTATTATCCGTGCCGCGGTTTAAAAAATCTAAAAGTTCGGTTTCGGGTTCTTCTATGTATAAAACCGAATTCGGAACGGATTCGGATATATTTATAGTTTTAGGATAATAATTAGATTTTACGGGGAATACGGTAAATGCATCTATGCTTTTAATGCTTAACTGCGTATTGAGGTCAAAATACCGCAAATCTTCTACGGTTTCGTCAAAAAAATCGATCCTGACCGGATAAAGAGAATCTGCATTGCTTATGTCTATTATTTCCCCTCTTACGGCAAATTCGTTTTCGTTTTCTATAATATTCGTTCTTTCATAGCCGTACGAAGCGAGAGTTTCTATAAAAACGTCGCGCGAAAAGTTTGAACCTTTTTTTATATGGATAAACGAGTTAAGAAGGCTGTCCGGCTCCGGCACTTTAGAGAAAAAAGAAATAGGAGTCGTAACTACAGCGGCAGAGGCGGTTTGCCTTAAATCATACAAAAGGCTTACGGGGATTATTTCTTCGCAGAAAAATATTTTCTGCGAAGAAAAAAACGACAGGTTGCCGTACAAAGCTTTAGCGGAGGCGTAATTATCGCATAAAAAAATAAATATTCCTTTCTCTCTTTCTATGAACGAAGCAGCGTCTAAAGAAAAAGCGGCAAGCGTTTTTAAATCTAATGGTTCCAAATCTATTCCTTAAGATTTCACCTCTTTAATCGAAGCCTGAGCGGAGGAAATTATTGCAACCGGAACCCTGTAAGGCGAACAGCTGACATAATTAAGATTGATGCTGTGGCAAAATTCTATAGAGCTTGGGTCGCCTCCGTGTTCTCCGCATATGCCGAGTTTAATATCTTTTCTTGTTTCCTTGCCCTTCCGTACGGCAATTTTCATTAATTCGCCTACACCGCTTCTGTCTAACTCCATAAACGGATCTGTCTTAAGAATATTTTTATTAAGATAATCGGGTAAAAAAGAACCTATGTCGTCCCTTGAAAACCCGAAAGTAGTCTGTGTAAGATCGTTTGTACCGAACGAAAAAAATTCGGCCTCGCCCGCTATTTCGTCGGCTACCATACATGCTCTCGGAAGTTCTATCATAGTTCCGACTAAGTAGTCGAGTTTAGTGCCGTATTTATCCATAACTTCTGCAGCTTTTTTATCGACTAATTCCTTTAATAACCTTATCTCTTCATAAATCCCGACGACCGGAATCATAATTTCGGGAATAATCTTGTTGCCGTTTTTATAAAATTCGCATGCGGCTTCCATAATTGCCTGAACCTGCATTTCATATATTTCGGGATAACTTACTCCCAGACGGCAGCCTCTGTGACCAAGCATCGGGTTGACTTCGTGTAGGGAAGCCGTCTTTGCGCTGAGCCTCTCGTATGAAATACCCATAATTTCGGATAACTCTCTTATGTCTTTTTCCGTTTTCGGAAGAAATTCATGCAGCGGCGGGTCAAGAAGCCTTATGTTTACCGAGTAGCCTTTCATCTCTTCGTATAATTCTAGAAAGTCGGATTTTTGCATGGGGAGAAGTTTAGCAAGGGCTTTTTGTCTTTCCGCAACCGTTTCCGAAAGAATCATCTCTCTGACGGCTTTTATTCTGTCGCCTTTAAAGAACATATGCTCCGTCCTGCAAAGTCCGATACCTTCGGCACCGTAACTGCGCGCAACTTTTGCATCCTCGGGAGTATCCGCATTCGCCCTGACGTTTAGTTTTCTAAACTCGTCGGCATATTTCATTATCGTCCTGAAATCATCGTTTATTTCCGGCGTTATCATTTTAACGTTACCGTAATAAACTTCGCCGTTTGATCCGTTTAACGTAATAACCTCTCCTATTTTTATATTTCTGTTTCCGACCGTTATCTCTCCTTTCTTTTCGTTAATTTCCAGAACCGAACAGCCGGTAACGGCGCATTTTCCCATTCCTCTCGCAACTACGGCGGCGTGGGAAGTCATGCCTCCCCTTGCGGTAAGAATACCTTCGGCTACGCTCATTCCGTGTATATCTTCTGGAGAAGTCTCCATTCTTACCAATATTACTTTTTTACCCTTCTTAACCTCTTCTTCTGCTTCCTCTGCGGAAAACACTACTTCGCCGCTTGCCGCGCCGGGCGAAGCCGGAAGTCCTTTAGCGATAACGTCTTTTTTTGCGCTAAGATCTACCGCAGGATACATAAGCTGCGCTATAGAATAAGGATCTATTCTTAAAACAGCCGTTTTTTTATCTATCATACCTTCCTTGACCATGTCCACCGCAATTTTAACCGCTGCTTTCGCCGTCCTTTTTCCCGTCCTTACCTGAAGCATATAAAGCACGCCTTCCTGTATCGTAAACTCTAGGTCAAGCATATCTTTATAATGTTTTTCCAGAAGTCCGGCATATTCTAACAGGTCTTTATATACCGAAGGCATAGCTTTTTCAAGAGAAAAATCCTCAGGATTTTTTTTGGAAAATTCATTTACAGGCTGAGGCGTCCTTATTCCCGCCACGACGTCTTCGCCCTGCGCATTAATAAGATATTCGCCGTAAAAACCGTTTTCTCCGGTAGAAGGATTTCTGGTAAACGCTACTCCGGTTGCGGAAGTTTCTCCCATATTTCCGTAAACCATAGAAACTACGTTTACCGCGGTTCCCCAGTTTTCAGGTATTTTATTGAGCTTTCTGTATGTTATAGCTCTCGGTACGTTCCAAGATTCAAAAACGGCCGAAATACCCATCCATAACTGTTCTTCGGGGTCGTCTGGAAATTTTATTCCTTTTTCTTTTTCCACGACTTTTTTAAATTCCGATACCAGATAGCGAAGATCGGCTTCATTTAATTCGTTGTCGTTTTTAACCGATTTTTCTTTCTTTTTATTTGCTAAAATAGATTCCATAATTCCTGAATCTATCCCAAGAACGACGTTTGAAAACATCTGTATAAATCTTCTGTATGTATCGTATGCAAATCTTTCGTTGCCTGATTTTTCGATAAGGCCTCTAATGGTATCGTCGTTTAATCCAAGATTTAGAACCGTATCCATCATTCCTGGCATAGACACCCTTGCGCCGCTTCTTACCGAAACCAACAGCGGATTTTTAGCATCGCCGAATTTAGACCCCATTGCATCTTCCATCTTTTTTATATTTTCTTTTACCTCATTCTTTAATTCATCGGGATATTTTTTGCCGTGTTCATAAAAATACGTGCAGACTTCGGTAGTTATCGTAAAACCGGCAGGAACTCTTATGCCGAGGTTAGTCATCTCCGCCAGTCCGGCTCCTTTTCCGCCAAGTAAATTTTTCATGGAACCGTCGCCGTCCGCCTTTTTGTTGCCGAAAAAATAAACGAATTTACCCATAACGCCATCCTCCTAATAAATAAAAATATATTTATATATTATTTAAAACTAAAAAAATTATAAATCTAAACTTGAAAAATCGCAAAAAATTTTAAGCAGATTAAGTATATTATTTAATAATCCTATCCTAGAATTTTTAATTTCTTCCTGCTCGGCTAAAATCATGACGCCGTCGAAGAAAGCGTTTACCGGCATGACCAAGTTATGCATTTCGCTTAAAACCGTTTTAAAGTCGTTTTGCTTAAGAGGTAAGATTATGTCTTTGCTTACCTTTTGAAAAACTGAAATAAGCTGTTTTTCTTCATACAAAGTTAATTTTTCTTCATTAAAAACCGCTATATCGGAAAATTTGTAAGTAATATTGTTAATTCTCTTATATATCTGCGATAGTTCAAAAACCGCTTCATTTTCTTTATATTTTGAAAGAAAATCTATTTTAATAAACTCCGTATAAAAATTTTCACGAACCGAAGAATTTAATACGGCGGCTATTTCGTCGGATTTATAACCGGACGTAAGCATAAAATTCTTAAATCTCGTATCGGCAAAATTTATAAAAGCGTTTTTTAATTCTTCTTTATTTAATTTTCTATCATTAAAAAATTCTTTAAAATAAAAATCAAATGCCTTTATTAAATTAATCTTATATTTTTTATCTAAGATAATTTCTATTATGCCTATCATAGCCCTGCGCAGATAAAAAGGGTCGGATTCTCCGGAAGGAAGTTTTTTTAGCATCACGAAAGCAAAAACCGTATCCAGCTTGTCCGACAAAGCGCATAAAGCCGATAAATCGTTAGAGGGAAGTATTTTCTTTTTATCTCCGCCGGTTTTGAATGCAGGATAATAATGCTCTTCTATTGCGGTTGATATATGAAAGTTTTCTCCGGCCGCTTTAGCGTATATCCTGCCCATTATCCCCTGCATTTCAGGAAATTCATAAACTGCATGGGTTGCAAGATCGAATTTTAACAAACCGGAAACCGTTTTAAAATCGGACAAAACTTCGCCGCCTAAATTAAGTTCCTCTCCTATAAAAAGCCCCAAATTTTTGATGCGTAAAGTCTTATCGAAATAGGTGCCTAAACCTTGATAAAAAATTATATTTTTAGTTTCTTCGACAAAATCTGCAGGCTTTTTTTTAGTATCTTCGTTGAAAAAAAATTCCGCGTCGGCAAGCCTTGCGCTAAGCACTCTGGAATAACCGGACTTTATATTTTTTTCTAACGATTCTTTAAACTCGTTAAGAGGATTTACGTCGGCAATAGCAATAAAATTTGAAATTAATTTGCCGTTTTTTGAAAGCGGAAAAAAACGCTGATGTTTTTTCATAACGACCGAAAGCAGTTCTTGCGGAATAGAAAGAAATTTTTCGTCGAATCCGCATAATAAAGCATAAGGAGTTTCGGTCAGTCCCACTATTTCGTCTATAAAATCTTCGCCGTATTCGGGAATATCGGCGCCGGCCGTTTTCGATATATCTTTTAATGCAGATTCTATATAATCTTTTCTTTCGGTATTTTTTAGTATTATCCCGTTTGCGGATATTATATTAAAATAATCTTGAGCGCTATATATTTTTACCGGCCTCATTTTGTATGATAAAGGCGGTTTTAAGTAAGTGCGGTTAGAGGTTTTAATGCCGCCGAAATCAAACGCCGCTGTTTTTCCGTCGAATACCGACGTTATCCATAAAACAGGCCTTGGATAACGTATTTCCTTATCTAACCAGAACATAGTTTTTTTAAAGGGGATTTTCTTTATAAACAAAGGTATATTTTGTGCAAGCAGATCTTTTAAAAGCGCTCCTTTTATTTTCTTTTTGCATGCGGCGTAAACCCCCTTTTTTTGATTAACCGTATAGATTTTCTTATGGTCGGAAATTCCGGTTTTTTTCATAAACTGCAAAAGAGGCTCTGCCGGAACGCCCCCATGATACGAAATATTAACAGGAGGCCCTATTATTTCTATTTCCCTGTCCGGCGATTTTGCCGGCAGTTCTTTAATAAACAAGACCGTGCGTCTTGGAGTAGCGTAAGTTTCGACATGCGGTTTTTCGGCGAGAAAAAGCTCGTCGGCGAGAAAATTTTCTACTATTTTTTTTAAAGCCGGCGGTATTTTCCTCACCTCTTCGTAAGGAAGCTCGCCCGAACCTATTTCGAGTAAATATTCGCTCAATTTGTAATAACCCGAATTATCATAAATTATTTTAAATTAGGCTTCATGTTTTTATTTTCTTCTTCTTTAGAATAAAATCCCGTATAAAGTTTTGCGCATCCTTCGGCAAGCGTCCTGACTCTCAATATATAATTCATTCTTTCGGATACGCTTATAAGCCCTCTTGCATCAAGCAAATTAAAGGCATGCGAACACTTCAGGCAATATTCGTAAGCAGGTTTAACTAATTCTTTCAGCCGAAAAGAAAGAAGTTTTTTCGATTCGGCTTCATATATATTGAATAAATTATAAAGCGCTTCTGCGCTTGAATATTCAAAATTATATTTGGAAAATTGGAATTCGTCGTCTTTATGTATATCGCCGTATTTAAAAGAACCGTTCCATTGCAGGTTAAAAACCGCGTCTTTATTTTGAAGGAACATGGCTATCCGCTCCAATCCGTAAGTAATTTCTATAGCCGGTTTGGAAAGTTCTATGCCTCCTATCTGCTGAAAATATGTAAACTGAGTAACTTCCATGCCGTCGAGCCAGACTTCCCATCCGAGACCCCATGCGCCGAGAGTAGGCGATTCCCAATCGTCTTCTACAAACCGGACGTCATGCATAATAGGGTTAATATCGACGCTCTTTAAACTGTCTAAATATATCTCCTGTATGTTATCGATATACGGCTGTATAATAACTTGGAACTGATAATATTTTCCCAATCTGTTGGGATTTTGACCGTACCTCCCGTCGGTAGGCCTTCTTGACGGCTGGACATAAGCGACTCTCCAGTCCATACAATCCAAGCACTTAAGAAACGTATAGGGCGCAAATGTAGCCGCTCCTACTTCTATATCGTATGGCTGCAGAATTACGCACCCAAAGTCCGACCAGAAGTTCTGCAGATTAAATATTAGCTGTTGAAATCCCGATGTTTTAATAGACTTCCCCTTTTTAAAGTAAAATTGAATTAAAATTATACTAAAGGGCTAACATATTTTCAATAGATTTTCTTGCCTTGATTCTAACGTCTTCAGGAATTTTAATAATATTCTTCATCTGAGCCAATGAATTAATAACATCGTCCAAATGCGTTTTTTTCATATTAGGACAGACTAAACCATTATTTGACGGAATAAATACTTTGCCGGGATTTTCTTTCTTCATTTTATACATTATGCCCCTTTCGGTTCCGATAATAAAATATTTTGCGGTTGATTCCCTGACAAATTTATACATGCCGGAAGTAGATGAAACATGGTCGGCAACATCGATAGTTTCGGGTGAAGATTCCGGATGGGCTACAAACACGGCTCCAGGATATTTTTGTTTAAGAACTTTGATATCTTCCGGCGTAGTTCTTTTATGCGGCGGACAGTAACCCGGCCAGTTTATAACTTCTTTGTCGGTAAACCTTTGAACGTAACTTCCTAAATTTTTATCGGGAACCATTATCGCTCTTTTAGAGCTTAACGAGTTAACGACTTTAACGGCGTTAGCCGACGTACAGCAAATATCGGAAACGGCTTTGCATTCCGCAGACGTGTTGACGTAAGCAACGACGGGGGCATCGGGATAATCTTTTTTTAAGTTAAGAATATCTTGCGCCGTTATCATGTCAACCATTGGACAGCCGGCATTTTCGTTTGGAAGAATGACGGTTTTTTCCGGATTCATAATAGCCGCGCTTTCCGCCATAAATCTTACGCCGCAAAAAACTATTATATCGGCATCGGTTTTATTAGCTTTTATAGAAAGTTCAAGCGAATCTCCTTGAAAATCGGCAATTTCTTGTATTTCGTCCCTCTGATAGTTATGGGCAAGCAATATTGCATTTTTTTTTCTTAAAAGTTCTTTTAAAAACTTTTGTTTGTATTTTACCGAGCCGGAATTTTCTTCTTTATTTTCGTCGTTATTATTCATATTTAACCTTATATAGCCGCGAATTAAAATTTAACGTTTATATATCTAAATTTAATCCTATTCGGCGTTTTATTTACATTAGTTTATTATTTAATACATTCCGTCATTATCGTCATCGAGATTTTTAACTTGTTTATAACATTATAACATAATATAATCTAAAGTTAAAAATCAATTTGTGGCGGGGACAGAATTGAATTCTGTCCCCGTGTTTAAAAAAGGAATTAAAATTATGGATTTAAAAACCGACAATTCGGCAATAGCCGACGAATCAAAATACAAATACAAAAGAATATTGACAGGAGACAGACCAACCGGGCCGCTTCACCTGGGACATTACGCAGGTTCTTTAAAAAACAGGATAATGCTTCAGGGTAAATACGAAACTTTTATTTTAATAGCGGACGTTCAGGCGCTGACGACTAATTTCGAACATCCCGAAAAACTTAAAGAGAATATCTTCCTTGTCGCTTTAGATTATCTTTCGGCGGGAATAGACCCGAAAATATCCACTATAGCGATACAGTCTATGATACCGGAAATTTCGGAACTGACGACTTTTTTTTCCATGCTTGTTTCGGTAAACCCCTTAAGGCATAATCCTACCATTAAAACCGAGGCTAAAGAAAGGGGCTACAAAGAATTAACTTACGGATTTCTCGGCTATCCGGTAAGCCAGACCGCAGATATCGCCGTTTTTAAAGCAGATTTGGTGCCGGTAGGCGTAGACCAGCTTCCGCATATAGAAATAGCAAGGAAAATAATAAGAAAATTTAACGAATTATATTCCGGCAAACTTGCAGAGCCTTCCGCACTTATCGGCGAATCCCCAAAACTCGTCGGACTAGACGGAAATTTAAAAATGAGCAAATCATACGGAAACGCGATAAATCTTTCGGACGATTTCGATTCCGTAAAAAATAAAATTAGATCGGCGCTAACGGACAAAAACAGAATTCACCCGACCGATAAAGGCAATCCCGATATATGCACTATATTCTCTTACCACAAGGCTTTTTCCGGCGGCGATTTAATTAAAGAAACGGAATATAACTGCAAAAACGGAAAAATAGGCTGCGTAAAGTGCAAGGAAAATCTGTTCGGAGTTCTTAAATCTTTATTGGAACCGATGAATGAGCGAAGAAATCATTATCTAAAAAACAAAGACGAAGTGTGGGATATACTGTTTGACGGAACTAAAAAATCCCGAATAATCGCATCCGAAACGATAAAAGAAGTTAAAAATTCAATGGAAATATTGTATAATAAATAAATATTCCTCAAAAAATTTTAAAAAATGGAGGTAATAAATATTATGGCAAACAAACTTTTTATTATGCTTCAAAACACTTCCCCTTCAAATCCCCATGCTCTTGGAGCGCCTTTTTTCCAGGCGGCGGCGGCGGCGGTAATGGATTACGAAGTAGAAATGGTGCTGACGGCGGATGCCGGACTTTTAATGAAAAAAGGCGTTGCGGAAAATCTCAGGGCAAAAGAGGGCAGTCCTAAATCGATATACGATTTTATTAAAGACGCCTATGATGCGGGAGTAGTTTTTAAAGTCTGCACTCCGGCATTAGAATTAAACGATTTCACCAAAGAAGATTTAATTGAAGAATGCAGCGGCGTAGTAGGCGGAGCATACGTAGTTCAAATGGTTATGGACGATAACGTAAAAACGCTTTCGTATTAATAACTATGGTGCCAGAATTGAATTCTGGCACCATCACAAAATGGAAAAGCCTTAACAGACGTCACAGATAAATTCTTCCGCCGCGGTTGCCGCAAGAGCGCCTTCGCCGACTGCGGTGGCAACCTGAAGCAGTTTCTTGGAATGGGCGTCGCCGGCGCAAAATACTCCGGGCATTGACGTCATAAGCGTGTAGGGATCCGTTTTTATAAAACCGTGTTCGTCTTTTTCGATGTTTTTAAGAAAAGATGTTTGAGGATTAATGCCGATAAAAATAAAAACTCCTTTAACCGGCACGGTTTTTCTTTCTTTGGTTTTAACGTTTTCGATAGTTATCGATTCTACGGTTTTGTTTCCGTTTATAGAAACGGAAACATGCTCTAGTTCCATAATCACGTTATTTGCATTATGAAGTCTTTCCTGAATTATTTTTTCAGCCCTGAATTCCTTTCTTCTATGAATTAAAGTCACCGATTTAACGATTTTAGTCAAATAGTTAGCCTCTTTTAAAGCGGCGTCCCCGCCGCCGACTACGGCTATATCCTGGTCTTTAAAAAAAGGGCCGTCGCAGGTGGCGCAGTATGATACGCCTCTTCCGGTAAACTCTCTTTCGCCTGGTATATTAAGTCTTTTAGGCGATGCCCCTACCGTTATAATAACAGTTTTAGCCTGATAATTTTCGTTAACGCCCCTTAAAGTTTTATATTCACCGTCGTCGATTATGTCTTTTATTTCGTCGTATATGATTTGCAAGCCCAATCCTTTAGCGTGTTCTTCAAATTTCTGCATTAACTCTACGCCTGAAAGAGACGGAAATCCCGGATAATTTTCTATATTGTCGGTAAGAGCTATCTGACCGCCTACTGCCATTTTTTCTATCAGAACAATGTTAAGGCGCGCTCTTAAGGCATATATAGCCGCCGATAGTCCGGCGGGACCGCCGCCGATTATAACTACGTCGTAAATCATCAGAAAATCCTCCTTTGTATTATAAATATTTATTTGGAAAAAGGCGTCAGATTAATTTTCCGCAATACACTTTATATATTAATTGACCTTAACAAAAGCGGAAAAAAAATCTGACACCTTTTTCTTTAAAACATTTTATTATAACTTAAACATTCTATCGGCAATTTTGGAAATATTATTTTTATAGTTGTTTTATTAAAAAATGATTAATATAATACATTAAATCATATTATATTTTTTAAATCAAATAACGAAAGGGTCATGAAAAAAACATTAAATCTGCTTCAGCTGACTTTTGCTTCGACAAGCGCCATCATCGGTTCCGGATGGCTTCTGGGCGTTTATGTAAGCGCAAAATATGCAGGCCCGGCATCTATATTGTCATGGTTTATCAGCGGATTTGCCGTTATGCTTATCGCTCTCGTTTACAGCGAACTCGGAGCGATGCTTCCTTCGGCGGGCAGTCTTGCAAGATACCCGAAATATACGCACGGCGCATTTCTTGGGTTTATAACAAGCTGGATACTCATTATAGCCGGCGCGGCCGTCAGCACCATAGAAACAGAAGCTACGGTTCAGTATCTTAACCGTTATATTCCTGGTCTATTCATAAATAACTCTCCTACGCAGTTAGGAATGTTGTTTTCATTTTTTATTCTTTTAATTTTCTTTATATTAAATTTTTTCGGCGCGAAAATTTTTGCAAAGACTAATACTTTCCTGACGTACTTTAAAATTTTTATCGTATTAGCCGCTTCTATAGCGCTTGTATATGTTTCCGTTAAAAACGGCAATATAAAAAATCTTCACGTATATAACTTAATGCCCTACGGATATGACGGCGTTATGAAGAGCGTATCGCTGGGCGGAGTTATATTTTCATACCTCGGTTTCAGGCAGGCCATAGATTTGTCCGGCGAAGCTAAAAACCCAGGAAGAGACGTTCCCATTGCTACAATTCTATCCGTAATAATAGGCATTATAATTTATACTTTGCTTGCATTCAGTTTTATTATATCCGTTCCCGCAGTTAAAAATAATAATTGGAATCTGCTTAATTTTTCTTCGCCTTTCGTAAATTTATTGAATTTATACGGACTTCCGGCATTCGCGATTATGGTAATGGTGGGCGCGGTTATATCGCCTTTTGCTACGGGTTTGGTATATATGGGAACGACTTCCAGAATTACTTTTGCAATGTCCAAGATGAAATTTTTGCCGGAAAGTTTTCATAAAAATTTCAATAAATACGGTACCGCCTATATCTCTTTACTTGTGACTTTTATCCTGTCGGCGTTATATCTTCTTCCGTTTCCGAGCTGGCAGTCTTTAGTGGGCGTAATTACGTCCGGAATGGTTTTTACTTACGTCCTCGGACCCATAGGGCTTATGACGTTCAGAAAGTTAGACGCCGAAAGAAAGCGCCCTTTTTATCTGCCTTTTGCAAATATTATTTCTTTATCGGCGTTTATAGTAGGCACCCTCATTATTTACTGGTCAACTTTTACCGTATTATGGAAATTGGGCATCGGAATATCGGCCGGAATTATACTGTTTATTATTACTAATTTTAACGGCATTAAAACAAAATTTAAACAGACAGTAATGCCAGGCTTATGGTTTCTTTTTTATATAGCCGCGCTTATAATTATATCTTTTTTCGGCAGTAATAATTTCGGCGGAGATAATGCCGTTAAATCCCCTTACGACTTAATAATAGTGATATTAACGGCAGTCTTATTTTACTTTATAGCAATCAATGCCTCCATAAAGAAAGAAGAAATGAAAATGATAATCGAGGAAGAGTTCATAGGGGAGGAGTTTGAAATATAATTTATTTATCGACTGAGCCGTTTTCACTCGGTTTATCGTTTTTGCTTTCTTTAACCGGTTTATCGCATCCGTGTTTCCAGTCGCAGTACGGCAGTCTGCTGGATAAACCGCATTTACAGTAATATAAAGGTCTTTCCTTTACTTTAGATTTTAATTTATTTAAATCGACTTTATCCACTTTTTTCATTTTTTAATCCTGCCCTAAAAGATTGCGCTTTTTGTTTTAATTAATTATTAGTATAGCAATCTTGCTAAAAAAAGAAAATATGAAAATTATACTTAAAAAAACAGCCTCCTATCGTATTGGAAAACCAATACGATAGGAGGCTGTTTTTTAGTGACGTATTTCTATCTTTTATTTCTTATTTCAAGGTCTTGAGATATCTTGCGATAGTATTAAGCTGCGAAGCGGAAATATGCTTAAACCCCGGCATTATTACAAGATAAGTTTGACCGTTGATGGTCGTAGGAACGCCATATGTAAAATGAACCTTAGGATCTACTATCTGAGATTCAATCCATGATAGACTTTTTGTCTTTCCGATATGAGAAAGGTCGGGTCCAACCTTTCCTCCTATTCCGTTTATGCGATGACAGGCGATACAATTATCTTTTTCAAAAAGTCTCATACCCTCAGGCGGTCTTTTATAGCTTAAATTTGACCTTACGGACGGAAATGTCTTAATATATTCAGCCAGTTTATTTACAGCCGAATCAGGAATAGCCTTGAAACCAGGCATTCTAACAAGATAAACTTTCCCGTTTATTTTTGCTTTAGCACCCTTTATAAAATGACTGCCCGGATGGAATATTTGCGACTTAATCCATGCAAGGCTTTTAGTCTTCCCAACGTTTGAAAGGTTTGGTCCGACCGTCCCGCCTTCATGCCCCAGAGTATGGCAATCGATACAGTAATATTTTTTAAAAAGTTTTGGGGCGGATGCCGTTGCAAAAGCAGAATTTGATGAAATAAAAAAACAATCGCAAAACAAAAAGCTGCGATAAAAAAATACTTTTTCATTTTTTGTTCCTCCTTAATTTTTTACGAACAAAATAATTATTTTAATTATATATAGGTGTTAAGCAAATACCAACAATAACCCAAAAGGTGGCTTATAATATATTAGACCATGCGTCTAATATGATTTTATCACTAAATTTAAAAATGGCAACGAAAAAATTACATCATTCGGCGATATATTCTTCTGCGGAATTGAAAAGCATATCTTTTTCAGCAGAAGAATATGGTTTTAATAGCTGATTTCATTAAAAATTTGGCATTGAAGAAAGATTAAATTCTTATCTTTCTAAAGCCGGAAGCAATAGGGGCTATAAACCCTACCAATTAAAATTAAATTGTGAAGTTTCTAACGGTGAGTTAAGGTTTTATTTAATTTTTGACTCATAATGTTTCAATAAAAATTCATAATGTTTAATTCACTTCTTAATTCTCATTATTAATATATAGCAAGTTAAAGAAGAAGCAATTAGAATAGCAGGTATGAAACTGCGGTAGCTTTCATACAGCAACCCTGCTATGCTTCCTCCTATAAAACTTCCCGAAAATTGCAAAGTATTGTAAACCCCCATGGAAGTGCCCACAAAAGACTTATCCGATGAAGACGACACTAAAGAAGGCATTATAGGTTCGGTAATTGAAAAGCCGGTAAAAAACAAAATTCCGCCTATTATAATTACCGGCAGAGCATAACCTTTAGCATCGGAAAACATAAAAATGCTTGAAACAGCCATTAATAAAAAACTTAACTTCAATAGATGAACTTCATATCCCATATCGGCTTTTTTTGAAGCTTTCATCATGGCAAAAAGAGAAAATACTACCATAGGGATTAAAACCTTGTAATAATATCCTGTTCCTAATTCATGCTTGACTATTAAAGGCAGACCGAAAAAGAAAACGGTCATAAAGAAAGACAAAAGAAAACCCTGTAAGGAAAGATTTGCAAGCGTTTTGTTTTTGAAAACGGCAACGGCGTCTTTAAAGGAAACTTCTATTTCTTTCAGCATTTCTTTGCTCTTGGGTTCCTCCACCAGAACCATAATTAAAAGGGCGGAAATAATGCCGAATATGCCGGAAATATAGAATAAAAAAGGATAACCGAAGTAATAAGAAAGCAAAGGACCCATTACGATACCCACGACAAAACTTAATCCTATAGGGATACCCAGAAATGCCATAGCTTTTGTCCTGTCGCTCTCGGAAACGGTATCGGAAACCAATGCGAACGCCACGGAGCTTTCTGCGGCGACTCCTTGAAGAAACCTAAGCAGTATAAGTTCGTAAATATTATCGGAAAAACCTATTATAAAAGTAAATATGCCGAATAAAAGCATGCCGAAAAACAAAACGTTTTTTCTTCCTATTTTATCGGAAATATAACCGAACGGAATCTGAAAAATCGCCCTCGATAAGCCGTAAATACCGAATGCAATTCCGATTAAAATAAAACTTGACGTAAATTTTTCGGCGAACAGCACGAAAACCGGCAAAACAAGAAATACCGCAAGCATCCTTAAACCAACTACAGAACTCATAGCCGCAATAGTCTTTTTCTGCTTTTTGTTAAAAGCCATTCTGCATTCCCCTAAGATACTTAAACTTTTTGACCGCAAATCGCTTATTTTCTAATACTCTGGATTCCCGCTTAGCATTTTAAATCACTTTCCCGCTCTTATCTGACGGGATTGATAGCTTCTTATAGCTCTTAAAAAATCTATTTCCCTGAACTCCGGCCAGTATGCATCGCAGAAATAAAACTCGGAATATGCGCTTTGCCAAAGCAGAAAACCGGACAATCTAATCTCGCCGCTGGTTCTTATAATTAAATCCGGGTCGGGAGAACCTTTTGCATAAAGATATTTGGATATATTTTCAACGGTAATAATATTGGACAGATAATCATAATCGTCGGCATAACCCGAAGAACATCGCCGGCTATTAGTGTTTTCTATGGACTGACTTTCATGCAAAATTCCTTTTTTATTTCCGCCTGAACCTTCGCATAGGCCGCTTGTTTTATTTATTATATAAATATTATCCGAAATAAAATTTATTATGGCGTCGCATATCTCCTGTCTTCCTCCGTATCCGACGGCTATATATAGTTTCAGGTTTGAATAATCTTTAGTTTTATTTTCGAGCCTGTCGATGACTTCTATTAAATCTTCGGATAGTAATTCTCTTTTGCCGATAACCGAAACTCTTATTTTATTATCGTTTATAAATTTTGAATTTATATAAGATTCGAGCTGCTCTTTAATGATATGCATTAAGCTGTCGATTTCGGAGCGGCTTCTTTTAAAATTATCCGTAGAAAATGCCCATACGGTAACGACTTTGATTTTTAAATCTAAACACCAGGAAAGAACTTCGTAAAGTTTATCGGCGCCTTTTCTATGCCCCCTGCTTGCATCTTCAAAACCGCATTTCTTAGCGTATCTCCGGTTGCCGTCCAATATTATTCCTATGTGCTGAGGGATTTTATTCTTTAATATCTGTCTTTCTAACTTTTTTTTATAGTAAAAATATGCTAATTTTTTTACGAACATTTTATTTATATGTTATAATCTTTTTAATTAATTTTAATTTTTAATATAACATATTTTGACTATTTTTTAAAATTATAGCATGTCTTATAAAGAAGTAAACGACACAGGTATTTTTTATATTTTTCATGAAGCGCCTATTAATAGAGATAAAAAAGCTCAAAACAGATGTATAGTTCTGATTCACGGCGCCGGCGGAAATCATCTTTCGATGCTTTCTATTTTTAACTATATAAAAAAAAACTTCGGCAAGACTTTTAATATTTTAGTCCCCGATTTACCGTTTCATTTCAGGTCTTTACCATCTGCCCCCGATTTTAACAATAATAAGAAGAATAAGCTAAATTTTATAATGCCTGAAAACGACGGCATTTCTTTTTACGCAAAGTCTATAAATTCGATAGCCGAAGAACTTATGGAAAAGGACGCTAAAATAATCTTAATAGGCCATTCAATGGGAGCGCAGGTATGTTTAAAATATGCGGCTTTATTTCCGGAAAATACCGAAAAAATTATGCTGATAGCGGGATGCCACGATACGGGCATCAGCGACAGTTTCATCAGGAGCTTAGAAAATTCTTTCGACAGGACTATTATGCTTTTCTTAAAAGATGCTCTCGGTTCAAGGGATAAAAATATTTTAAAAAAAGCATTAGCCGATATAAAAAGAACTCCTGATACGGCGGTCGTTAACGACTTTAAATATTCTCAAGATTACGGTAAAATCCGAAACTATAAAAAAGACGTAAAATTTATTAACGAGAATTTTAAAAAAATACTTTTTTATTTTGTTTACTCTGAAAAAGACTTAATAATAAAACAAAAATGTATTCAAGATTTATCCAAAAAAATTATAAACTCCGTTATCAATAACATTCCGGCAAAAAATCATATAGATTTTTTATACGGAAATTATAGCATGGAAAAAGAAATCGATAAATTTTTATTGACATGAACGGCATTAAAATTATAAACTTAAAAATTGAACAAAAAAAATCCTGCCGTTTTATAAAAACGCAGTACCGGAATTGAATTCCGGTACTGCCACAAAATGGTTACAAAATGATTGGAGAGATAAGGTTAATAATGCGGACATTATGCGAAGATATTAAAGAATCGGATATAGGCAAAGAGTTTACGTTTAAAGGATGGGTAATGCACTACCGCGACCACGGCGGTTTGATTTTTATAGATTTGAGGGATTATTCGGGAATACTGCAGATAGTCTTCGACGAAAACATTGAAGGCGGGTCTTTTAAGACCGCAAAAAAGCTTAGGAACGAATATGTTATTGCCGTAAGCGGAACGGTAAGAAAAAGACCGGAAGGAACCGAAAACGATACTTTAAAAACCGGCAGTTTGGAACTTGCGGCTAAAACAGTCGAAATTCTTAATACCTGCGAAGTTTTGCCTTTCCAGATAGACGAAGAATCGGAAGTCAATGAGTTTACCAGGCTCAAATACAGATATTTAGATTTAAGAAGCAAAAGATTAAAAGATAATTTAATTTTTAGGTCTAAATTTACGCATCTCGTAAGAGAATTTCTTGACGGAAAAGGTTTTTTCGATATAGAAACGCCTTTTTTGACGAAAAGCACGCCTGAAGGTTCAAGGGATTTTCTTGTCCCTTCCAGATTAAACAACGGCAGGTTTTTTGCCCTTCCACAGTCGCCGCAACTATTCAAGCAAATTTTGATGGTCGGCGGATTTGAACGGTATTATCAAATAGTAAGATGTTTCAGGGACGAAGATTTAAGGGCAGACAGACAACCCGAATTCACCCAGTTGGATATGGAAATGTCTTTTGTAGAAAACAAGGACGTTATTTCAATCGCCGAAGAACTGTTCGTCATGCTTTTCGAAAAACTTTTAAACGTTAAAATAGAACGTCCGTTTAAAGTTATAGATTACGACGAGGCGATGGACAAATACGGAAGCGATAAACCCGATACAAGATTTGAATTGATTATTCGGAGCTTAACGGATGTTTTTGAAAATTCCGCCATGAACGTTTTTAAAGAAAATATTAAAAACGGCGGCGTTATTAAAGCGGTTTGCCTGCCTGACGGCGCTAATCTTCTTTCCAGAAAAGATATAGACGAACTTCTAAACACCGCAAAAGATTTCGGGGCTAAAGGTCTTGCATGGACGAAAGTTTCCGAAAATAATGCTTTAGAAGGAGGGATTTCTAAATTTATATCCGACGAAGAGAGAAGTAATCTCATTAAGGTAACCGGAGCTAAAAACGGCGATATAATATTTTATCAGTCGGATTCAAAAAAAACTGCGGAAAACGTACTTGGAAGACTGAGATTGCATCTAGCTAAAAAATATAATCTTATAAATAAAGACAGGTTGGATCTTTTATGGGTCGTCAATTTTCCTTTATTCGAATACTCCGAAGAGGAAAAAAAGATAGTTGCCGTTCATCATCCTTTTACTTCTCCGGCAGTTAAAGATATCGAAAAACTTGAAACAGACCCTTTATCCGTTAAATCGGACAGTTACGATCTCGTGCTTAACGGAGAAGAAATAGGCGGCGGAAGTATCAGGATACATAATTCTAAACTGCAGGAAACTATTTTTAAAATTCTTTCTATATCGCCGGAAGACGCTAAAATAAAATTCGGCTTTCTTTTAGATGCTCTGAGTTTCGGCGCTCCGCCTCACGGAGGCATTGCTTTTGGATTGGACAGAATATTAATGATACTGAGAAATGAAGAATCTATAAGGGACGTAATAGCTTTTCCGAAAACGCAGAAAGCATACTGCCCTCTTACGGACGCTCCTTCCGGCGTTAATACGATTCAGCTTAGAGAATTAGGAATAAAATTAAACGAAAATATAAAATAGAAAAAAACAGGGGGGCATTAAATTGGAAAAAAAATCTGGTTTTCCTCATCCGTACTTTGAATCTCATCCAAATTGGAAATGGTTTATACTTTCAACGGTTCTGGTAGGCGCAACAATGTCTGCTTTAGACGTGAGCATAGTCAACGTCGCTATGCCGACTATGGAAAAAGGCTTTCAAGTAAATATGGCGGTTATAGAATGGGTTGCAATGGCTTATATGCTGACTCTTACAGTTTTTTTACCTTTATTTGGAAGACTCGCCGATATGTTCGGAAGAACAAAGATGTATAATACCGGTTTCGTTGTTTTTACAGTCGGTTCGGCGCTTTGCGGCATTGCGCCTAATGCAAATTTTATTATTTTTTCCCGTGTTCTTCAGGCGGTAGGAGCAGGACTTCTTCAGGCTAATTCCGTTGCGATAATAACTCAGGCTTTTCCTTCTAACGAACTAGGCAAGGCTATAGGGCTTCAGGGTTCCGTTCAGGCTATCGCAATGTCTATAGGCCCTTTTGTAGGCGGTATGATTATTGCGGCTATAGGATGGCGCTGGATATTTTACGTTAACGTGCCGATTGGAATCGCAGGAACGTTTATGGCTTTATTTATCCTGCCGTCAAGCAAAGCTAATATGAAGAAAAAAGAAAAAATAGATTACTTTGGAATTTCTTTTTTTGCGGCCGGGCTTGCATTTCTTATCCTTGCAATCAACGAAGGAACGAAATTCGGCTGGTCGTCGCCTATAATAATTACTTACTTCGTTATTGCCGCAGTTTTACTGCCGCTTTTCGTTTACACGGAAATTAAAGTAGAACACCCGATGATAGACTTAAAACTTTTTAAAAAATGGGGGTTTTCGGCAGGGAACGTTACCGGATTGCTATCCTATTACGTCTTATTTGCCGTCCTCTTCCTTATGCCTTTTTATCTTGAAAATCTCCTTCATTACAGCGCCGCGGCAACAGGCTCCCTTTTAACGCCTATTCCTCTTTCTATGGCTATTATAGCCCCTTTTGCGGGAGCAATATCGGATAAGGTGGGTTCAAGAATAATGACTACTCTTGGTATGTT
>JAKAKF010000096.1 GCA_021813595.1 bacterium | reverse complement strand
ATTATTAATTATGAATAATAGCAATCATCCTCCCGCCATGCCCATCATGCCTTCCAACATCGGAATATAAATTCCGCCGAACATAAATACAATAAAACCGGCTATAATTAAAAGCACTATATAATTAGTAAGTTTACCGATAAGCTTCATCTGTAAATTTACTACCTCTTCATATTCTTCGGATATCAACAACATCGTCTCGTCGATGCCCCCGCCGGCTTCGGCCGAAGAGAGCCTGTCTAAGTCCTCCGGCCTCAATAAATCGGAACCATTAAGACTCTCCGTAAGAGTAGAACCGTTTGACAAGTATGAATAAATAACCGTAAATTTATCTTTAAAAAAATCGTTTCTTGCGTTATCTAAAAGATATTTAACTATAGCCATGTGGGTTTTTCCGGCCGATAATAAAATACTATATTCATACAAATACCACTTTAAATAAGAAAACCTAAAAAAATATCCTATGCCGGGAGTTGCCGCAAGTTTCTTATAAAAACCCCCGCGGACGTCTTTATAATTTGAAAGCCAGATATAAGCCAAAACCCCTATTATTACTAATATGAAGAGTCCGTATAAAGCAAAATAACGCTTAATATTCATAAAAAAACCAAGCGTAATTAAAGTAGCCGCCGGCACGTTCGGGAAACTCGAAAAAAACTTATCGAAAGCCGGGATTACGTAGAATACGAACACTAAAAATCCGCTGAAAGCCGCAAGAAGTAAAACCGCGGGATATGCTAATTCTTTTATGAGGCCTTTCGAATACTTTTCTTTGGTAGTATAATAATCCGTTATTTTCTTAAAAGTTCCGACCCAGTCTCCGGTTCCGGTTTCCGCCGACATAGCGAGTCCTATAACTATTTCGTCGAACTTATATTCTTTTAAAACTCCGGATAAAGTATAGCCCGATTCTAACTTTCTCCTTAAATTTCTTGCAAGTTCTAATCTTTTCTTATACTTTTCGGTTAAATATTTTCTGAATTCGGTGCTGATAAAATCTTTTAACTTGCTGTTATAATGAAATTTTACTTTCGTCTTGTCGTATCTGTCTTCTAAGAATTTTAGGGATTTAGTCATAGAACCGGTAGATCTGAATAAAAAAGTCAGCGATTCAAAGAAATTTGCAGCTTCTTTATTAGATAACAGCCTGTCCCTTTTAAAAAAATTCTTAATAATTAAAGACGGAACCAGGCCTTTATCTAAAAGCTTATTTTCCGCTTCGGCTTTCGTTTCTCCGGTTTCTTTTACTATTTTAAATCCCACCAATGCTAAAAATTCCATATTTACCCCGCTATGTTAAAAAGTTGTACGGCATCTATCTTTCCGTCTTTAAAAAGCTTCAGCGCTTTATCTTTTAAAGTCGTAAATTTTATCTTTTTACCGGTCTTAATAGCCGCTATCGTATCTTCTCTGAACGGCAATATTTCTATGATAGCTTTTTTAGGTAAATATCCGTTTCCGAAACACGCGTCGCATTTTTGCCCCCTTACGGGAACGTAAGCGTATGCAGGCTCGGTATTTTCTTCCCCTGACGTCCATTCGTACACGCCGAGCCTCTTTAAAGACTCTGTCCATATTTTATTGGAAAAAGAACTTATTTCTCTTTTTTCCTTGCAGTGCGGACATAAAGGCAGATAAAGCCTCTGGCTCGTCGCAAATTTTATTACTTCCAAAAACTCGTTTTCTAAAATACCCGTGCCTTTTAATCTCGATAAAATGTTTAATGCGCTCTGCGTATGTATAGTAGATAAAACCAAATGCCCGGTTTGCGCGGCTTTTATAACCGCTTTCGCCGTTTCTTCGTCCCTGATTTCGCCGACCAAGATTATTTTAGGCTCGCACCTTAACATCGCGACTAAAGCGTTATTATAACGAAATTCATCATTGACGGACATTTGCGTTATATTTATTTCGTTTAGTTTAATTTCTACAGGGTCTTCGATAGTCAGGATAGGAAGTCTTTTTTTGGCGAGTTCTTTTAATATCGCGTAAAAAGTAGTAGATTTACCCGCCCCCGTCGGTCCGGCGGATAAAACTAAACCGGAACCGTAAGTTAAAATTTCGCTTAAGAGAAGCCTTTCTTCTTCCTCGAAGCCTAAAGCTTTCAAATCGAGTATAGAATTAAGTCCGTGAAGCCTCATAACGGCTTCGAAATAGTCTTTTTCGTCCGTCTGGGACGCCACCGGCAGAAATTCTACCCTTATATCTATCTTTTTTTTGCTTAAAACCGATTCGTAACTGAATTTCGCGTCTAAAGACCTGCGCTGCTTTAATTGAACCTTGCAGCGCTCGGCCACTATATTAATAAGCCTTTCGCCTACATTAACGGAAAAAGCTTTAATTATTTCGACTCCAAGATCGGTATCGACTAAAATCAGATAGGACGTAAGGCTCTTCTTAATTCTTACATTAGACGATTTTTTAAGTATGGCTATTTCTAAAGCATTGTCGATTTCTTTGCTTGCGTTTTCTTCTCCAGCCGGAGTTTTAAGTTCGGTTTTTTCGGACAAAAATCCGTAGATACGTTCTTTCGAACTTAAAACTATTTCGATATTCTTTAAAGCTAAAAGCGTTATATAAGAATTAATTTCCTGATTATTCGTATTGAAAGCGAATTTAACGCCCGTACCGGTTTTAATCAAAGCGCAACAGTTTTTCCAGTAAAATTCGTCCGGCTTTTCGTTAAGAAGTTCCGCTCCCGTAAAATCGTCTATAAATCCATAGCCGGACTGCTCGGCTATAATTTTAATAAGAACGGTCTCTTCGATAAGGGATTTTTCTATTAAAATCTCGCCGAACTTTTTTAAGGAAAGTTCCTGCTCAGTCAAGACGTCTTTAACGACATCTTCCGTAATGAGCCCTTTCCTCACTAAAATTTCGCCTAATTTTTCCATAATTTATTCGAACCCTAAATAAAAAATACCGGTTATGGCGGCATTATCTAAAGGTATAGCGTTGCAGTTAGTCCCCCCAGTAGTAATTTGGGTAACTGCGCCGTTATACATAAAACCGTCGATTTTATTTTCGAAATCGTTGCATATAGTATGAACCATACTATCGGTTATACTGTTTCCGTTTCCGGCAAAACCGACGTCGTAAGACGATTCGTTTAATCCTAAAGCGCCCGTCGTTATATAATATGCCGCCACGGTAGCGGTATTCGGCGGAACAGCTTCGGGGCCGCTGGTAGTCCATCCTTTAGGCAAAAGATTGTCAGACTGCAAATTTTGAGCATTAATCCCGTTCATGCTGCCGGAATTCATAGACGCATACTGCTCGGAAATAGCCTTGAATTTCTGAATATTGCTTACTATCCCTCCGGTAGCGGCAGTTTTTTGAACGCCAATTAAAGCTTTAATAGAAATTGCGGCCAATAAACCTATAACTACCACTGCGACTAAGATTTCGATTAAAGTAAAACCCGATTCGTTATTAAACTTTCTTTCCATAATTCCTCCT
Organism: bacterium; assembly: GCA_021813595.1. Next base: position 4,379 of record JAKAKF010000096.1, on the reverse strand, counting down.
AATATTTAATGATTTTCGGCGTTATCATCATGATAAGGTCGTCTTTTTCGAAAGTGTTATTTACTCCGTCGAATAACGCTCCAATGAATGGAATATCGCTTAAAAGCGGAACGCCGTAATTCTGTTTATTTTTATTAGTCGTAATAATCCCGCCCATTATAACGGTGTGATTATTACGAACCCTTATAATATCGGACAATGTTTTCGACTGAATTATCGGTTCGTCGAAATTAGTGCCGGATACGGTAAAATCGTTATACCCGGTAATATTGTTATCTAAAAAATTTATAACGACGGTTATCATACCTTTTTTCTTATTTATATGCGGCGTAAAAGCGGTCGATAATCCTGCGGACACCTGCGCTATTACAGGGTAGGTCTGAGACGAGGTAAGACCGGTAGAAATGTTTTCTACCGTCTGAATATAATTAGATATCGAACTGCTGTTAATTACTCCCGTTTCTCCGTTAGGAACTATCAAAGTGGGTTCGGACAGTATATCTACCGTCCCCTGCGTTTTTAAGGCTTCCAATATAGCCGAATTAGTTCCGGCGCTATTGGCGAACTCGATAGAAGGAGCTCCCGAAGCGATGCCCGCGCCGGACGCAAGATTAGCGCCTATCGTAATAGCGGACAGTCCCGCCGGATTAGCTTTAAAAGCGCTGTTAAAAACGGCGTTCCAATTGATGCCGACTTGCGTGGAATTATTTAAAGTAACGTCTAAAATCTGCACTTTAAGCCAAACGGCTTCCGCAAGGTTAGCTTTTATTTTTTTAACCCATTTAGCCACCGCAAAAACGTTTGACGGCTTGTCTTTAACGTAAACTATTCCCTGCATGGCGTTTACGCCGAATACGCCTTTTTTGGAGACCAACGGTTTTAACATCTGGGTAATATAGTGAACGGCGGTTTTAGTCAAAGTCATCGAGCTCGTGATCTGCCCGCCCGGATTATTGGCCGTGCCGGACGAAAGGGTCTGCGTAGAAGAAACCGGCGTTGCCGTATTTACGGTTCCGGTCTGCGCCTGCGTATTTCCGGCAATGCCGTTCTGTCCGGGCTGCATATTATTATTATTGCTTACGCCGGTCGTAGCGTTAAAAGCGTTATCGATATTAAAAACAGGTAGGTTAAAAGTCTCGGCGAGCTCGCCGTAAACCTTAATTTCGCCGTTTTTATACTTATAAACATAACCGTTATCTTTAACGACGGCATTTAAAATCATATAAAGAGGTTTATGAATATAATAATAACTATTTTTATTATTACCGACAAAACTTGAGTGAACTATAACAATCGGAATCCCTGTCGCCCTTGTAAGTAAAGACAAAGCTTCCTTAATAGTCAAATTTCCTTCTAAAGAAGTTTCCTGTTTTAATGCTAAAGGAACAGGTTTCTTAATAACATGTAAAACCGGATTTATTATCGTAACCGTCCCTGCAAAAGCATACGGACTCCACAGTAAAATAAACAACGAAATCAATATTTTTTTCATAAAACCCCCTTAATAAGAAATCTTTTTAAATTTGCCGTTACGGGAAAAAGTAGCGTCATTCGAGTTTGCCTTTAACAAGGTATAGCCGCAGGCGCTCTGACCAGCTTTCAAATATTTAGTACTTTTGCCGCACTCTACTATTACGTATCCCCCGCTGTAACCGCTTACATTAAAACTATTTTCAGCCGGCATGCCTTGCATATTCTTAATTTTTGCCGCCATATTTTTTAAATTGAAATTAGGCAGGTTTTGATTAAAAGGTATAGCCGGAACGTTAGCATTAGGCGGTATATTCGGAACTCCCGGCATATTAGTTTTTTTCGCCTTATGCTTATATTTCACGGTAAAAAGGTCGTTTAACGTATTGTTTACCGCCTTTTTCGTAACGTTTTGTTTAGTTCCTTTTAGCGGAACGTTTGGAGCTGAAGTATTACCGTTGACCGGCGCATTATTAACTACAGCCGGTTTAGAAACTGCACGGGACTTATTAATAAACTGCTCCGGGACTGCCGGCGGAAATACCGCTTTACCGGCTGGACCCGTTATAACCGAAGGAATTGCCGGCGTACTTTTATGCAGGTAAAAATACGCAGCTGTGCCTAATATTAAGACTATAGGAACAATAAGTAACTTTTTATTAATTTTATTTTTTCTCTTCGGTTTTAAACTTTCCGGCTCCTTTTGCCCGCGTTCTTCTCCTTCTTCGATTATCTCGTTTATATCCATTTAAACCCCCTTAAAGCTATATAGATTAAAATTAATTACCGTACTTTTTCTATTCATGATAAAATTCGTATATTTTATAGGAAAGAGCATATAGAGCTTTTCCATAACCGTAAGCATCGGAACGAGTCCGTAGTACCCTTTAAAATTTAACGTAATATTTATCTTCTTAACGCCCGCAAACTTCGTTTTAGTTTCATACGATTTAAACCCCGCGAAACTTACGTATCGAACAGGTTTAAACATTTTTTGCCCAGGCGAAGGAATTGTATGCGTTGCCGTTCTTGCGGGTTTTATCTTATTAAGTTTAAATTTTAACGAAAAGCCTTCGTTTTTTAAATAATTTACGAACGACAAAAGAGTAAACATGTACGTAGAAGTCTTTTGCACTCTTAAAAAAACTTTCGTCTCTTTAATATTCTTAAGCAAATAAAATTGCCTTCTAAAATTTGCGTTTTTCTGCATTAAAGCAATATGCTTATTTTCTTTAAAAACAAGTTTATTCCGTAGAGGCCTCGATAATTTCGCATATATAAAAACGCTTAAAACTATTAAAAGCGCAGAAATTATTATTTTAATCATTTAATTCTCCCTTTAAGCATAAAATAAACCTTACCCTGAGCGGACACGACGTAATTTACCGCGTCCGCAGACATTATTTTTTTTAATTCGTTATAACCCTTCACGAAATTTCTATAACCGCCCAAAAACTTTCCTTTTATCGTAAAATTAGAATTATTAGCTTCTATATTATCTATTTTAAGATTTTTAACGGAACCTGTTTTTAAAAGCGTTCTTTTTAAGCTTTCCGGCATATTTTTTCTGGTAAAAGACAGAAACTTCTTTTCTATTTCGAAATTAAGCTTTTGTTTTAAAGCACTGTCTTTAAAAGCCAAACTATTATTTAGCGCATCGTATTTGTCATTTAAATTTTTAGTATAAAGACCGGCGCCCAAATTTATAACAAATATAAAGAGCGAAAAAGCTAAGAGCATATTCAGCTTCTTATCTTTTTCTTTTTGGATTTTCTTTTTAATATCCTCTATTTTTTTAAAAACGGGCGCCTGAAAATCTTGGGCATATTCGAGTATTTCCGTAGGGCTTAAAACCGTAACGGGAGTATTTTTAAACATTACTTTATAAAACTCGTCATTCATCACGACCGTATCGATTTTAATAGATTTCTTCGCGACGAATTTCTTTACTCCGGAGAGAGTCTCGTTAAACAAAGACGAATTGCTAATAGAAAACTCTTTAAATTCTCCCTCTTGTATTAAAGAAACTATTACCGCGTCTTTATTGCCGTCAACGAAAAGTACCGTCCCGGATATGCCTTTCTTTTTCAAAAACCCGTTAATTAGGACCTGATAGGGCGAAATCGCGCAGTCTTTAAAATTGTCGATATCTTCGCCTTTGTAATAATAAACAAATTCATCATCTATTACATAAGACTTGTTTTTTACCCTTCTTGCGATTTTTTCCGCATTTTTCGGGTATCTTTTAATTTCGCTTCCGGTTACGTAAACTAGTCCGGATAGTCCCTCTACTCCTTGAGCCGATACGGTTCTCTCGCCGTTTTTAAGTTCAAACTGAATTCCGGCCTGTTCTATATAAATTACCGCCATATATGGACCCTCTTAGTTTTTAAATTTACCGTTGTATTTTCCCCTTTCCCGTTAAACAGTTTGGAGAGCAGGACTGCAAAATTATACCTGCCTTTTAAATTTACTTTTTTTGCCAAGTTTACGCCTTTCGTCGTAAAAACGTAACCGGTATCGTTCGAGACGTCCTGCAGGACCTTCCATAGAGGCCTATTTGTAAAATCAACCGTCAAGACCGGCAGACCGTTCGTTTTGCCGACTATGCGGGCTGAATAAGACTGTGGTTTGATGTAAATAATTTTAAGTTTCGGCAATTTAAACGCCGAAGCGTTTGCAGCCGTTAAAATTAAACTTAAAATCATAATCGCTATGGTTAATATTCTAAGCATTTTAAACCCCTTATAGTCCATGCTTAACGCACCATTCAAAGCCGAATAATTCTGAAATCGGCAGGGGAGGGCAAGAACCTGCCGAAGCTGGTTGAACTTTCGGAAATTTAACCGTTAAGAGGCTTCTCGTGTAGCTTTTTCCGTCCCTATTTGTATAAGTTATTTGGGTTATAG
>JAKAKF010000049.1 GCA_021813595.1 bacterium | reverse complement strand
ACCGATTCTAAAGACATAATGTCCGGCGGATATTGAAGGGCGACTTCCTTAAGCTCATCGTAAATTTTGCCGAGATTCGAAGGAAACTTGTTTTTCCCTGCGTCTATCAAACCGCATGATATTATATCGAAGGGTTTGCCGAAAGAAGGCAGGTCTAAAACAGCCCAACCCGTCAATCTCGACCCGGGGTCAACCCCTAAAATTCGATAGCCCATAACTCAAAATCCTGCATAAGTAATTCCGGTTCAAGGCAAATACTATATATATAGCCGGCTTAACTCTCGGCTTCCTGTATGTCGAAATTTGCGTAAATATTCTGAATTCCTTCTATTTCTTCGAGCGCGTCCATAAGCCTTACCATCTGGTCGGCTTCTTTTCCTTTAAGCTCGATATTGGTCTGCGGAATGTATGAAATTTCTGAAAATTTTTCCTTTATTCCTTTAGTCTCAAAAACGGATTTTACGTTCTCGAAATCTTTTACGTCGCTGTAAACAAGAATTTCGTCTTCTTCGGTTTTTACGTCTTCGGCTCCCGCCTCTAAGGCAATTTCCATTATAGCGTCCTCGGTATTGGATGCCGCATCGAATCCTATTACGCCTTTTTTATTGAACATCCACATAACACAGCCCGATTCGCCGAGACTTCCGCCATGCCTAGAAAGAGCGTGCCTTACTTCCGAAACCGTCCTGTTTCTGTTATCCGTAAGCGTTTCAATAAGGAGGGCTACTCCTGCAGGTCCATATCCTTCATATATTATCTCTTCGTATGTTTCGCCTTCTAGTTCACCGGCGCCTTTCTTAATTGCCCTTTCTATGTTTTCTTTTGGCATATTGGCGGCTTTTGCTTCATCGACGGCAAGCCTGAGACGAGGATTAGACGAAATATCTTTTCCGCCTATTCTGGTGCTTGTGATGATTTCGCGTATTATATTTGTAAAAATCCTGCCTCTTTTTGCGTCTAAAGCGCCTTTCTTTCTTTTAATGGTGCTCCATTTGCTGTGACCGGACATACTATAATCCTCCTAAAATAATATAAATTATTTCACGCAATTAAAATAGCGATATATGGTGCGAAAGGGGGGACTCGAACCCCCAAGGATTGCTCCGCTGGATTCTAAGTCCAGTGCGTATACCAGTTTCGCCACTCTCGCATAGTTCGAAAAAATTATAAATTAATTCCTTTCAAATTTAATAATTATACCAAAAAATTAATTAAAAGTGGAAATTTTTAAATAGGGATTTTAAAAAGTGGCGGGGCCGACGGGGATCGAACCCGCGACCTCCGGCGTGACAGGCCGGCGTTCTAACCGTCTGAACTACAGCCCCGTATAATGCAAGATATGAGATTGTTTAATAATAACCAAATAATAGGAAAAAGTCAAGGAAATTCCAAATTTGACCGTATGCTTAAATTAAGGCGATGGTAGGCGGAACAGGGTTCGAACCTGTGACCCCCGGCTTGTAAAGCCGATGCTCTAACCGGCTGAGCTATCCGCCCAAAAAACAACCCTCATTTCTAAAAAATTAGCGAAACCGTATAACTATAAAATGAGGGTTTAGATGAAACATATATTTTTCTGCGTGCATTGAAAAAGTATATCTTTTTCAGCAGAAAAATATGTTTACTTTCCGGTATTTACCGCTTCTTTGAAAGATTTACCGGCTTTAAACTTAGGTGACTTAGAAGCTTTAATCTGAATTTCCTTTCCGGTCTGCGGATTTCTGCCTTTTCTTGCCGCTCTTTTAGTCACTTCGAATGTACCGAAACCGACGAGCCTGACTGCATCGCCTTTTTTTAAGGCGTTAATTACCGCGTTCATTGCCGCGCTAAGTGCCTTTTCACTGTCCGCTTTCGTAAGCTTGGACGATTTTGCAATTGCATCAACCAATTCTGCTTTTGTCATACCAACTTCCTCCTTACATTTTAAGGTTTTAACGGTTTAATTTTAGTTAAGCATCCCTGTATTGCTACATTTGCAGGTGCTTTACTTAAGTATATATAATATATATATGTTTTTAATGAATATGTCAACAAAAAAAATCATATTTTATAACATTTTTTTAATATACTTAAATAGATTTTGCGCCGGCATCCTTTTCATAAAGAAGAATAGGCTGACCGCTATTAATAATAACATCGTCGTTTATAACGCATTCTTTAATAGTCGGATCGGTCGGTATTTCATACATTACATCTAACATTATTGATTCTAGAATCGTTCTTAAGCCCCTTGCTCCGGATCCGTGTTTTACGGCTTTTTTTGTAATTTCCTTAACGGCGGAATCGGTAAATCTTAAATTTACGTCCTCAAGTTCGAATAATTTTTGATACTGCTTAATCAACGCATTTTTAGGCTTTGTTAAAATCTCTACGAGGGCTTTCTCATCAAGTTCTTCAAGCGTTGCTGTTACAGGAAGCCTGCCGATAAATTCCGGAATAAGTCCGTATTTCAATAAATCTTTAGTCTCTACCTGTTTCATTATTTCATATGGACTGCCTGATTTGTTGGAATTAACTCCGGCATTAAAACCTATAGGCTGTTGATGTATCCGTTTTTCTATGATTTTATCAAGACCGTTAAAAGCGCCGCCGCATATAAAAAGAATATTGCTTGTATCCAATCTTATAAATTCCTGATGCGGATGTTTTCTGCCTCCTTTAGGCGGAACATTTGCGACGGTTCCTTCTATAATTTTCAGAAGTGCCTGTTGAACGCCTTCTCCAGACACGTCCCTTGTTATGGAAACATTATCGGTTTTCTTTGCAATCTTATCTATTTCGTCTATATATATAATGCCTTTTTGAGCTCTTTCGACATCGTATTCGGCATTTTGCAGAAGCGAAAGCAGAATGCTTTCGACATCTTCACCTACATAACCCGCTTCGGTAAGCGTCGTAGCGTCGGCAATGGCGAAAGGCAGTTCGAGCATTCTGGCAAGCGTCTGCGCAAGCAGAGTTTTCCCGCTTCCGGTAGGACCTATTATTAAAATATTGCTCTTTTGCATTTCCACGTCGGTATTGTTTTTGTCGTGCAAATTATAACCAGTATTTGATTTGCCCGATTTATTATTATGAAGTTTTTCTGCGTTTTTAAATGAAAGATTATGCTCTATTCTTTTATAATGATTATAAACTGCGACGGAAAGAATCTTTTTAGCCCTTTCCTGCCCTACTACGTATTGGTCTAAAAAAGCCTTAATTTCTATCGGCTTATAAAGGTAATTTTCAACTTTTACTTCTGAGGGAACCGGCTGTACCTCATCCGATATAATATCGTTGCAAAGGCTTATACATTCATCGCATATATAAACCGATGGCCCGGCAATTAGTTTTCTGACCTCGTCCTGAGATTTTCCGCAAAAAGAACAGTATAGTTCCCTTCCGTAGTTATCGTCGTTATTATTGTTATTGTTTTTTTTTGCCATTTTTAACTGCCTCTGTATAATTATTTTGCATTTTTAATTTCTTTTTTCTCTACCACTTTATCGATTATTCCATACTCTACCGATTGAGCTCCGCTCATAAAAAAATCTCTTTCGGTATCTTCCCTGATTTTATCTATCGACTGACTGGTATGGGAAGCTAAAATCTGATTCAGTTCTTCTCTCATCCTTAAAATTTCCCTTGCCTGAATATCGATGTCGGTAGCCTGCCCCTGAAAACCGCCTAAAGGCTGATGTATCATAATTCTGGCATGCGGAAGGGCAAATCTCTTTCCTTTAGCCCCTGCCGCCAGAAGAACCGCTCCCATACTTGCCGCCTGGCCCATACAGAGCGTCGAAACATCAGGCTTTATATACTGGATAGTATCGTAAATGGCAAGTCCGGCGGTTATAACGCCTCCCGGCGAATTTATATATATATTTATGTCTTTTTCTGGGTCTTCCGATTCGAGAAACAAAAGCTGTGCTATAATTAGATTGGCAAAAGTATCGTCGATAGCTTCTCCTATAAAGATAATTCTGTCTTTTAGAAGGCGGGAGTATATATCGTAGGACCTTTCCCCCCTGTGCGTCTGTTCGACTACTATAGGTACAAGCGACATCTTATTATTCTCCATATAAGTAAATATTAATTATCCCGTTATTCTATTATTCTTCAATATATGATACCTTATTTTGTATAAGAAAATCAAACGTCTTGTCTTCAAGCAAGGCATGCTTTAAATTTTCCTGTGCTTCTTTAGCGGAATAAAAGCCTTTAACTTCATCTTCCTTCATATTGGACAGTGCGGCCGTATGTTTGTAAAATTCTTCCAAATCCGACTCGGTTACCGTTATATTTTCGGATTTTTCTATTTCCGACAGCAAAAGATACAGCGCGATATCCCGCTTAGCCATAATTCTTAAGATACCCATAAACTCGCCTGCATGTTTTTCATTAATATCTTTATATTTACCCTGTTTTTTCATTTCTTCGAGTCTCGATTTAGCATCTTCTTCTACAATGCTCTCTGGAAGCTCAACCGGATTCAGGTTTACAAGCTCTTCCGATATAGAAGCTCTCAAAGAATCTTTGTATCTCTTTTCCTCATATTCGTTAAGGCTTTTCTCGACATATTGCCTGAATTCGGAAGCGTCTTTGAAATCACCGAAGTTTTTAATAGTTTCGGCATTTAATTCCGGCAGGATTTTTTTATCTATTTCTTTAATAAAACCTTTAACGATGACTTTTCTTTCCTTATCGTCGAATTCAAAACTATCCCCTTTCTTTTTTCCTATAAAAGAAGCCTCGAACGTTTTGTCTATAATACTTGAATTAAGGCTTATAGAGTAATCTTTCGCGCTGTCAACCTCTTTGCCGGTTTCGTCAATTGTTACATAATCTATTTTAACGAAATATTTATCGTCCTGGTTTATAACGGCTGAATCGTCTAATTTTTCCTGATCCGCAAGCCTTTCGAGAAGAAAATTAATTTCTTCCTGAATAACTTCGTCTGTAATATCTCGTTTTTTATTTTTTTTAACCTTAACGTTTAAATTTAAATTCTTAACTTCCGGCATAACGTCAAACGATATAGAATATTCATTTTCAGTTTTTTTCTCTAAAGTCGGGGTTCCTACTACATATATTCCTTTTTCCGAGACAATTTTTCTGAAGTCTTCATTTAAAATCTCGGCGGCGGCTTCTTCGAACAGTTCCTGCTCATAATATTTTTTAATGATAGAAACAGGCGCCTTGCCCGGCCTGAAACCTTTTATGTTAGATTTTTTTGCTGCAGCCTCGAGCTTCTTTTGCAAAAGCTCCTGCGTCTTCGATTCGTCCAATTTTAAATTAACGCTTTTTCTGACTGATGTCTCGTCTTTTATCGTAGCTTCGTTTGATGCATTATCCATAACCCGGATTATCTCCTGTTTTAATATTTTTATTATTATATTCTTCTTGTTTTATCCGACGAATATGGGTCTTTTTGAAAGCATATCTGGCAAAATAAGTTTCCTGAACGGCATACCCTCCGTACCGGCTTTTATTTCTTTTATAAATTCCGGCGGCGTAAAATTAAAATTCTTCCTTTCCCTATATCTGTTTCTGACGGAAATAACTCCGCTTTCATACTCTTTCTGTCCTACTACAGCAATATACGGAACCCATTCTTCTTCGGCGAACATAATCTTTTTACCTAGGCTGAAATCTCTGTCGTCTATATCTACTCTTATATCGGACTTGTACATATCTTCCTTTAGTTTAACCGCAAAATTCATGAACTTATCCGATACGGGAATTATCCTGACCTGTGTAGGGCAAAGCCATAAAGGAAAAACGGGGATATTTTTTTTAAGCGCTTCTTCAATTATAAGATACATCCATCTTTCAATAGCGCCTACGGATGAATGGCATATTATGCAGCCGGTTTTTTCACCGGTTTCGGCTGTGAAATTCAGTCCATACCTTTTAGCGTCTTCGACATCGAGCTGAACCGTAGAAAGCTGACAAGAGCCGTTTACGGAATCTACTCCTTGAAATTCGTGTTTAAGCGCCCAGTAGTGCTTCATTTTGGACAGGACTTCAATAAGCGCGGGCTTTTTAGAATACTTTAAAAGTTCTATTATCTTGTCTTTATATTTATCGTAATACTCTTTTACAATTCTGAAAACTACGGCATATTCGATACCTGTGCCTTCGGCAAGGTCCGCGTATGTTCTATAAAGCACCTGATATTCGTTAAAACCTTCTTCTAAATTCAGACAGAAACTGTGGATATCCGGCATAGTAAAGCCTCTCAGCCTTCTTAAACCCGATAATTCACCGCTTTTTTCGTATCTGAAGCTCTTTGAAATTTCGTAAAACCTAAGCGGAAGCTGTTTATAACTCATTTTAGCGTCTTTAAGCATCGAAAAAAGTCCGAAATCTCCTGCAAATCTTAAAACAAACTCTTTAGACGGCGCAAATCCGCCGGTATCGGATTTTTCGTCCGGAACTAAAACGGAATAATGACGCTCGTGAAAAGACTCTCCCTGTCCTTTAATTTCCGGTTTATTCCAGTTATAAATCAGCGGCGTTTCTATCTCCATGCACTTCAAATGGTTTAAGGCAATATCTTCTGCCCAATCCGACAAAAGCTTGTATAAAAGAGTCCCTTTTGGATAAAATCTCAGATGGCCTGAATCGGAATTTTCTTCGTGGTCTGCAATTTCAAGGCGCCTCATAGCTGAAACGGACGGGGGAGTTTCTCCTTCTTTTATTTTAAATTCCTCATACGCAATCACTTTTCTGAGGGAAGCGAAATCTTTAAGCACTTTATCGTCGAGTATGCTTTTATTTTTTAAATCTATTTTTGTTTCGATGCCGTCGTAATTCAATATAAAAAATTCGCTTTCTACATCTTTTACGACGTCTTCTCTAGTTTTTTTTGTAGAAACGGCTGTTGCGCTTACTGCGTCAGATTCGGTTATATGCCTGGATGATTCGCTTAACGGATGCCCTTTACATGAAATTTTAAAGCTTTTATACCACCCGAAAGGCGCTCTGTAAACGGTATAAAAAGGCTCAATTTCAGTCTTTAAAGAGTTAAGTGCAGAGATAGCGATTGATGGATCGGCAAGGCTATTGGAAAGATGCGCATAAGGATATAAAACTATTATCCCCGGCTTTAATTTATCTGCAATTTCTTTAATTTCCCCAAAAGCTCTTTTTACTATATTTGCGGTACTCTTCGCATCCCCTTTTTCAACTGTGCAGAAAATCACCAACGGTTCTGCAAAAAAATTTCCGCTTTCATTAAGAAGGTTTGTGTCAATTTCCTCTGCAACGGGAGTTTTTCCTGTTAAAGAATAGTTAAAATCATCGGCATGAATTATTAATAGCTGCATAATATAATATAATATATTTTAAAAGTCGTTCGGAAGACTTTCAAGCTCCTTTGCGGTAAACACGGGACCGTCTTTACATACGTAAACGCTTCCTACGTTGCATCTTCCGCATTTACCCAGCCCGCATTTCATCCTGTTTTCAAGCGTAGTAATAATATCGCTCTTGTCGAACCCCATTTTTTCCTCCAACGATTTTAACGCAAATTTTATCATAATTGGAGGACCGCACACTATTGCCACGCTGTTTTCGCCTTTTATAGGCAGTTGCTCAAGAATGGTAGGAACGAAACCTACTTTCCCCGTCCAGTCGGGTGTTTCTCCACCCGGGTCAACGGTAATAATTACGTCGGTGTTTTTATATTTTTTCCATTCATCGAATATACCTTTATAAAGGAGGTCTCCTACCGACCTTGCTCCGTATAGTATGGTAATTTTGCCGTAATCGTCCCGCTCGTCGAGGCAGTATTCCATAATCGATTTTACCGGAGCCATACCTATGCCGCCGCCCACGAAAACAAGGTCTTTTCCTTTCATTTTTGACGTATCGAAATAATTTCCGTAAGGGCCCCTGAAAGCTATTTTATCTCCCTGATTCAGACTATTTATCCCGGTAGTAGCTCT
>JAKAKF010000080.1 GCA_021813595.1 bacterium | reverse complement strand
TCGGTATGGAAATATCCCTGAAATTTAAATAAATATAACCTTTTTTTGAAAGAATATTGTATGCTGGATATTTTGGCGAATGTTTTGTTTCTCCACCTGTATTTCCTAAAGCGCTGGCTGTATTTAAGGAAAATATCGTTGATATAATTAAAGCGGCAAGAATAAATGGAACAATATTAGCTGTTTTGAGTAAGCCGAATAATGATTTACGCATTTTGTATTTTAAAATAATTTTTTTATTAATATGATAACAATATAATTTATTAAAAAAAAATTCAATAAAAAAGCTAATTATGTCAAGCCAAAATAAAAATGTCCCCTTTCTTCCGATTCAACGGGTGTCATATCGGCAAAATCGGTGATTCGGCATTAATTATATTTTAAAGTAGCCTATAACTATGATTTAAGAGATTTTAGAATTTTCAACTTAAAATAAAACTCCCGACCACGCAATAACGCAGTCGGGATTATGAGAATAAATAGAAACCTTTTTTCATCACACAACCGGAAATTGCTGTTTCAAAGCGCTTATCATAGCCGGGCTTAACTGTTTCAAAAGCACCGCGTTATACGACGCATTGTATGGAACGGCAGTTTCCCCTGCCGGCGGATTCGACAGGTCAACCCACTGGATTGATTTATCTCCGGTGTTGTCTTGAGGCCTTGACGGGTCCATACTGGGAACGGCTACGCTACTCATATCTATAGGCTGAAAGGTCGTTAAATCGAACGGCGGTATAGAATTGTTAATAGCCGTAGAAGAAGCGGCGGGTTTGCTGGAATAATAAACCGGGTTTATCGTATTCAATTGCTTATTTTCTTGAATAATTTGCTGAACCGCAACCGCATATCCGCGCGAAGTTGCGGCGGGCGTTCCTTCGGCTACGGACGGGTCTACGTTCGTAGTAACTATAGAAACGGTATAATCGCTGTTAAGATATATTTCGAAAGTACGGAACTGCTGAGGAAAATCTCTTAACGACGAAGTTTCGACGTGCCAGAATCCCTGTTCCGGTGCATTTGCCGGGTCAGGCGATACAAACGCCTTAACCGTATTAAGATGCCTGTGCCCTGCTACCCACATAAGAAGATTGGTACTGTTTTGAAGCGTATTGACCAATCCTTGAAAATCGACGGCATTCTGATATGCCGGTGCGGTATTATATTCGTTCTGCCACCACTCCATTTCGGAACCTATATCCATAACGCCAATAGGAATATGGGCGGCTATTATCATAAGCTGGTTGTTTGCCTGACCGTCGCTTAGTTCTTTCTGCAGCCATGCCCAACGGTTTGCGTCTAAATAGCCGTGTCCGTGAATATCTCCTGAACCGTCTAACGGAGACTGAACGTCGTCAAGCACGATAACCTTTAAGGGAATATTCGATTTAGGAAGGAAACTGTAGCATGCAAAATCGCTGTCCTGCCCTGCTTCGACGAGATTAAATCCGTGTCCGACGGGAGTCGTATCCGTGTTAAAAAATTCCTGAATCCATTCGGAGTTGGTCAAAGAGTATCTGTTGGCGTCTGCCGCTATGACGGGAGCGCTGGAATAAAGACTGAGAGGCCCTTCGTCTATAATTTGGCCGTAAGGAGACAGGCCGTTGAATACGCCTTGATAGTATGTGGGGGTAAATATTTTTAGGTTTTCCATATTAAATAGGGCAGGGTAAAAACCGGCTAAATTATCTGCTGAAATAGATGGCACTAAAATATCCGGCACGTTCCACACGGTATCGGCAAGATAAGACTGCCTTAATCCCAGAGACGGATCTGCATCGACGGGGAACGAACCTAGAAAAAATTTATCGTGGTTGCCTATGGCTTGATACCAAGGAATTGATTTATCTAAACCCGCCGCCTTATAAGGCATCTGGTAATCTATTGTTCCGGCGCCGAGATTATCGCCTGAACTGGGAGTAATAACTTTTCCGTCTAAAACGTCTATGTACCATCTTAATTCCTTATAAGTCGTGCTATTTGCGCAGTCTCCTAAAGATATTCCGAAATCGAAAGCGTTAGTCTTGTGAAGGGCGTTTATCGTCTGAACGGCGGCATCTAAAACTTGAGTCGTACACATCATTACTGGCGAGTAAATCGGAACGTTATTATGAGCGAAAGGGCTTTCTTCCTGTAAATAAATAAACTGGTTCGGCGCTTCTTTGTCGGTGATATGAATGTCTGATATAGTAAAGAAATTTACAAATTTAAAGGTCGTATTGGACGCGGGAAGGGCATAACCGGAAGACATAATGTCGGTTCTGGTCTGCGCAGGAAGCGGCGCTCCGAACGTCCATGTGCCGTATCCCAACGCGCCGTATTGAGAAACATCCTGAAGCTCGGGCATTGTAAGGCCGGGTCCGCTTTTATCCGGATTCAGAGGGCTGGTGGTGCTATTGCCGTCTGAATATAAATATATGGGGAAAGAGAGCATTCTTTGAAGCGTAGTTTGAACATTGGGGTCAATGGGGTAACTTTGTATTTGCGTCTGCGACCCTCCGCTGCTGCCGCATCCTGACAGCGAACCTAATCCTAAGGAAGCTAAAGAAATGTATCCTATCGTCCCCGCGGTATATTTAAGAAAATCCCTGCGCGTAAATTTTCCTTTCAATATCGAGCATGCTTGTTTCTTGTCCTCTTTTCTTTTCATTATAGTTCACCTAAATTATAATGTTTAAGTTAAGTTAAGTTAAGTTAAGTTAAGTTAAGTTAAGTTAAGTTAAAAAGAGCTGTTACTCAGCGCCCGGCCATTGCGGCCCCGAATATGGGAAATACTGCGGCCCTTTAGCGGCTCCGACATACTCCTGAACGTTGCTGTCGGCCGCGCCCGTTCCGGAGGCTCCATTCCCGTAATTCGTAACCCATACGTTTCCCGCCGAGTCTATGGCTATGCTGTAAGGTTGATATCCGGTAGCGAAAGTGTTTATAACGGCGCCGGATGGATTCAACTCCGTAACGTTGCTTACGGAAGGGATATTTCCTATTACCCTGCCGTAGCCGTTTGACACCCATACGTTTCCTGCGGAATCTATGGCTACGATTTCTGGATAAGTTCCGGCGGCGTAGGTGCCTAAAACCGTGCCGGAGGGGCTAAGCTCCGTAACGCTGCTGTCGCCCGGGGCAGTGCCTACTATTCCGTTGCCCTTATTAACGACCCATATATTACCGGATGGATCTACGGCTATGCCTTCGGGATGGCTTCCTGCCACGTAGGTGGCTATAAACTGGCCGGTGGAACTCAGTTCGGTAATATTGCTATTGGTTAAACCGGTTCCGGCGGTTCCGTCGCCTTTATTCGCAACCCAAATGTTTCCGGCCGAGTCTATGGCTATGCCTCCCGGAGAACTTCCTGCAACGAAAGTGCCTAAAACCGTACCTGTGGAACTAAATTCGGTAACGTTGCTGTCGCCTACGGCCGTTCCCGGGGTCCCTGCTGTTCCGGAAACCGAGCCCCAGTTTGTTACCCAAACGTTACCCGATTTGTCTATGGCTATGCCTCCGGCAGGATAAGTTCCTGCAACATAGGTGCCGATAAGTGCGCCGGAGGGGCTAAGTTCCGTAACGTTGCTGTCGCCCGGGGCCAACCCTGCTTGTCCGTCTCCGTAATTTTCGATCCAAACGTTTCCGGATTTATCTATGGCTATGCCTATAGGAAACGTTCCGGCAGCGTAAGTACCTATAACCGTGCCGGAGGGACTAAGCTCGGTAACGTTGCTGTCGCCTACGGCCGTTCCCGGGGTTCCGTCGCCCGCGTTAGCTACCCAAATGTTTCCCGAGGAGTCTATGGCATTGCCGAAGCAATATGTTCCCGCAACATAGGTGTTGATTGATGTGCCGGAAGAACTGCTTCCTCCTCCGCAGCCGGAAAGAATCATGGAGGCTGATATTAGAAAAAGGCTTAAAGTAAGAAAAACGTAATAGCGGTTAAAGCGGATTGTAGAAAGCTTCATAAATACTCCTTAAGGGTTAGGTTATTTGAATTTATTTATATTGAATAAAGCAATAACTGTGCCATTAATATTTTAATACGGATGTTGTTAATCGTCGTCGTCAATCAAAGCTTGCTTTTTTATGCATTTTAATATAAATTTCCGCGAAATCGGCATAATATAATATTATATTATGCCGATTATTTTTTATATTAAGTTGACATATCGCCAACAAAGTTGGCGATATAAGATAAATGAATTATAGAAAGCGCTCGGGGGTTTTACAATTGCAATATCGCGCAAAATTTTGATTAAATCTACTGTACTAGAGATTTTAGCGTAACGCCGTTTTTTGGATTGCGGCCTTTTTTGAAAACGGTTATTTTTATCATATAAATGCCGGGATAGGAGGTTTTGCTTATCGATTTTTTGGCGATATAACCTTTTGCGCCGCGTATTTTTTCCTTTTTGTTCATTATATATATTTCTTTTAATAAAAAAATGTTCGACATTATATTTTTAGCAAGAACGGTTTCATAGGCGGCATTGTTAGCGTAGCCGTAATCGCCTACGGCTCTTGCCTGAGCGACTAAAAGAGGTATTAAGGCAATACCTAGTATTACGAGAGCGACTAAGACTTCTATGAGCGTAAAACCGCTCTCTGCTGCGCTGCAGGAAACACCCTTGGCATCACCTTTGCAAAACGCAAACTGCCGTCCATTTTTTTCTTCATCGAAAAGACGTGCCTTTTTTAAACGCGGGAAAAAAAATATCTCACTTATTATAAATTGCATTATTCTATCCGATAGTTCATGGTTATATTCTGAGCGCCTTCCGTTAAATCAATAGACACGTTGTTTTCGTTCATAAGTCCGGATAATAAATTTACGGCTTCCTGAGGGCTGGAAAGCGGAGTTCCGTTGACCGACTTTATTATATCGCCGGGTTGAAATCCCATATATGCAAAAATGCCGGTCGGAACTACGGTTAAGACTTTAAATCCGATTATTCTGCCGTTTACAATATCCGGAACCGCATGCATCTGCGTAAATATAGAATTTAAATCCGACTTTTTAATCTTCGACCTGTCGATTAAATATGAATAAGGTCCGGTTTTTTTTATTGCCGAACTTAAAGAAGCCATAGGATTTGCGGGATGCGGCATATTTCCCGCTGTAGAACCGGACGAAAAAGTCGAAGCATTTCCATTTTTAATTTTTACCAAATATACGGTAAACCTTCTGCCGAAACCTGAAATTACGACGCTTTTCAGTTTTACCGCACTTAAATAGTATCCCGGTTTAATTTCCGCTCCCTGCGGTATAAAAAGTTCTTTTCCATCGGTTTTATTTATAAAAAATGCATAACCAAAACTTCCGCTTATAGTTCCAATTAACGTTAAATTTAAAGACGGCGTATAATCTTCGGAATTAAAATTTAAAAGCGGACCATTTACGACCGCGTTAATAGGATTGTATTTTAAAATAGCGGCATACCGATTTATATCAGGTTTTTTCCGGACCGAATTTGCTTTAAACACTTCCGGCGTTCTGCCCGTCGCCTGTAAATCGTATTCGAATATTTTATATGTAATAAATTTTACTGCCGCATTGCTTGCGAAAATAGATACTATAAAGATTATGAATAACTTGAATAAAAGTTTATAGATGCCGTCTTTATTTTTTAAAAAACCGAATATATTATTTAATATCGTACTTTTAATTTTTACAACCTGCAGTTTATTCATTTATCTTTTTAACGCAATATTAAATTTTATACTTCCGCTTGAATTTTTATATGATTTTATAACATTTACGGTAGAATATCGCTTTTTAAGATAAATTTCAAATTTATGCAGGTTTTTATAACCCGAAACGCTGCCTTTAAAATCGAACTTTTTAAACGAATAGCTTATCGAGTCGATTTTTAAACTTTTTATATTGCCCTTTTCTTCGGAAGCATACTTCAAAAAACTTAAAAAAGCGTCGTTGCCGCCGCCGGAATTTTCTTTTATTTTATCGTAATAAGACTTAATTTCGTATCTTGGTTCGTAAAATACTTTCTGCCCGGGCATATATTTTTCGAGAATTAAATTTATCTTTTTGCTAATAGCCGTCTTTTCGGCATTTTTGTAATAGTTTTCTTCTATAAGTCCAGTAAATATTAATATCAATATTAATCCTGCCGCTAAGGCGGCATATGGCGCGCTTTTATAAATATGCAGAGCAGAAGCCGAACCATCTCCTATGATGTCGGAAATCTTGAAATATTCTAAAACATTTGAATCTTTTGAATTATTTAAAATTTTGATAAAAATATTTATAAAATTTTCCTGCTTATCGTCTTCGTCTATTAAAAACATTAAATCCGAATAAAAATCATTCTTGCCTGAAAATATTTCGCGGGCTTTAGAATTCAGGTCTATTATATTAGATATATTGGCTTCGGATTTTCTTTCGTTAATATTTTCTTTATTAAAATTTAAGTCTATTATTTCCACGACTTTTCCTTTTTTATAAACAACGGCGTATGATCTATTTGAAAAGTCGTATTTAAGCAAAAAGTCGGCGCCACTTTCCGAATAAAAACGTTTTCCCGTTTTGCACAATACGGAAAAAGGGAAATATATCCGCAGGCCGTTTAAATTTCCAAGATTATATTCGTTTATAAATCCGGCTAAGGTTTCTTTTTTTGCATATTCTATCAATAGCGTATGGTCGGATAATTTATGTTTAGAGATTATTAATTCCTTGCTGTTTAAAGGGGTTAATTCTTCTATCGCCGCTTTGGCAAGCATGTCTATATTTATGGCGCCCTTTAATTTAAAAGGATAGGTTAATATTTTAAAGGATACGATTTCCGGAGGGAGTATTATAAATATTTTTCTATAAAAAGGCAGAGCCGAGCTTAAACCGTTTGTATCCTGTCCAGATAAATGCAATTCTTCAAAATAAATCCGTTTTCCGCCTCCGCCTTTACCTTTAAAGCGTTCTATGCCGTAAACAGTCCCGTTTACTATTTTTATTCCTATATCGGCTGTATTTTTATAAGACATATAAAAATATTTATTCCATCTGCTTTAAAAGAAGATTTTTATAGATTCCTTCCAGTTTTATTAAATCCTCGTGGCTTCCGCTTTCGACTATTTTGCCTTTTTCGAGAACATAAATTGTATCTGCGTGTTTTACGGTAGAAAGTCTGTGGGCTATTATAAGGACGATTTTATTTCTGCACAAGCCTCCGATAGATTTGCTCCCGCCGCCTTTACTTTCTTTATTTCCGAACAGCGCCTGCTGAATTTTCTTTTCTGATTCTCCGTCTAAAGAAGAGGTAGCTTCGTCGAGTATAAGTATAGGAGCATCTTTTAAAAACGCCCTTGCGATTAAAATTCTCTGTTTTTCTCCGCCCGAAAGCCTTGAACCCGACTCATCGACTAGGGTATCGTATCCTTCGGGAAGATTTTTTATAAATTCGTCGGCAAATGCAAGTTTTGCAGCATTTATTATTTCGTCCATGCTTTTGCCGCTTGTTCCGTATTCTATGTTGAACCTGACCGATTCGTTAAACAGGACGACATTCTGGGAAACATAAGATATGGAATCCCTTAGCTCTTTTAAATTAAATTCTTTTATATCTATTCCGTTAATATTTATTTCTCCCGCAGACGGTTCGTAAAAACGGGGGAGCAGCATAGAGATTGTACTTTTGCCTGCACCTGAAAAGCCTACTACTGCAACTATCTCTCCTTTATTGATTTTTATGTTAATATCTTTAAGGTCGAAACGTTCGCCGGTTTTTTCTTTTTCTTCAACGCCGTCATATTTGCCGTATCCGAAATAAAGGGCTTTTATTTCGAGGGTAGTAATTTCTTTAGGGACGGAAGTTTTTCCTCCTTTCTCTTCAGGCTTTTCGTCTAAAATACCAAAAATCCTTGTTCCGGCGGCTATACCCTCCTGCAGGCTGTTATTAAGGCGCGAAAGGCTTTTCACGGGCTCGTAAAGAAGGAGTATGGCAGTTAAAAAGGAAAAGAAATTACCCGGCGTATATCCGAATTTTATAACCTGAAGCCCGCCTATAAATATTATTGCCGCAACCGAAATTCCTCCTATAAGTTCGACGAACGGCACTGTAAGGCCTCTTATTTTCGTCATTCTCATAAAAAATCTGTAGAGATTGTCGGATAGCTTTTTAAACCTCTTTATTTCAAATTCTTCCATATT
>JAKAKF010000036.1 GCA_021813595.1 bacterium | reverse complement strand
ACCCAGACGAGCGAACAGGTAACGTATATCGCTACCGCGGCGGAAGAACAGTCCCAGGTCGCCGCGGAAATGGCCAATAATCTTTCATCTCTGTCCTCGGGCATGGAAGAAATACAAAATACCTTCAACACCATCGGTTCCTATTTCGATAAGATAATTAAAGAACAGTCTAATTCGTTAAAAACCTTTTCGGATTGGAAATTTGACTGCATGCTTTTAAACATAGTAAAGGCGGACCATTTATTGTGGGTCACAAGAGTGTTGGACGCACTTTCTAATAAACAGATATCTTTAAGCAGTTCAGAATTAACCGACCATCATCAGTGCAGGCTCGGCAAGTGGTACGACGGCATAGGCAGACAGAAATACGGAGATTATAAAGAATTTATAGAATTAGGGCAGATCCATCCGAAAGTCCACGAAACCGGAAAAGCTCTAATCGACGCTTTAAACGCAAAAGACACGGATAAAGCAAATAGCTTAGCCGACAAGTTGATAGGCTACAAAAATCAGGTAATAAAAACTATCGACGACTTAAACGATAAAGTCAAAGCGAACAATATTTACAACAGGCAAAAAAAATAGTGGATTCGATAAATAATCCTATCAACGTAATATTTTTGTGGCATTTTCATCAGCCGTATTACAAAGATAATTTTACCGGCGAAATGCTGATGCCGTGGACGAGGCTGCATGCAACAAAAGACTACTATTACATGGGAGCGCTTTTAAAAAATCATCCCGAAATACACGCTACTTTTAACTATTCGCCGTCCTTGCTCAGTCAGCTTGAAGATTATACCGGCAATTATTACGGCGCACTTCTTAAAAACGAAGAATTTTTAAGCATATCCGATGGAAAAATATCGAAACTTTCGCTTGAGGACAAACTTTTTATTATAGAAAAATTTTTTCCCGCATGTTCTTCAAGCAATAATTTCATAGAAAAAAGCGCCAGGTTTAAACAACTTTATGCCAGATTAAAAACGGCAGACGGCGGAGGACTTGAGGAAAAAGTCGATATGTTCGATACTCAGGACTATTTAGATATTGTTGTCCTGTTTAATCTTATGTGGTTTGACCCTGTTTCCATAGCTGAAGACGAGTTTTTAACCGCTTTAAAAAATAAAGACAAAAAATTTACTGAAGAAGAAAAAGACAGATTAATTAAAGAAAAAATTCCGCAGGTTTTAAATAAAATACTTCCCTTAATAACCGAACTTGCAAAAAACGGACAAATTGAACTTTCCGCAAGCCCTTACTATCATCCAATACTGCCTCTGCTGTGCGACACCGATATAGCCGATTTTCACGACGGCATAAAACTGCCTATGCCTTTCAGACATCCTGAAGATGCAGATTATCAAATTAAAAGCGCATTGGATTATTTCAGCGGCAAATTAAAATATAAAGTTAAAGGAATGTGGCCGTCGGAAGGAAGCGTAAGCGAAAAGGCTTTAAAACTTTTTATGGACAACGATATAAACTGGATAGCTACGGATGAAGAAATCTTAGAAAACTCCATAGGAACAAATCTAAAGGATTTAAGATTGCGAAAATTATTATACAGGCCATATGTAATAAAAAGAAACGACAAATTTTTATATATTTTTTTTAGGGATAAAGGGCTTTCGGATTTAATAGGTTTTAAATATTCAAATTACGAACCTAAAGCCGCGGCGGAAGATTTAATAAATAACCTTAAAAATATAGCATTAAGTATTCAAGATTACGATAAAAATGGACTATCTGCAGTACCGATAATATTGGACGGCGAAAATGCATGGGAATATTATAAAAATAACGCATACGATTTTTTTAATTATCTTTACGAAAATATTACTAAAAACTCAAAAATTATAAAAACGCTTACCGTTAGCGAATATATTAAAAAAACGGAAGAAACTTTAAAAATAACCGATGCCGAACCGGAATCAGGTACCTATGAAAACGGCAAAACCGGAGTTAAAGTTAAATCGTTTTTCGATATTAAATGGAATACCGACCCTGACAAAGATAGCGATTTCGATTATTCTAAAATATACAACATACCTATGATATACCCGGGTTCATGGATTAACCATAATTTCAGAATATGGATAGGGGATAAAGAAGACAACAGAGCTTGGGATATTCTTTCTAAAACAAGAGATTATCTTTTACAGAAAGATAAAGAAGCATATGCCGACAAAAATGACGCAGCGGCGCCGGTTAATATAGAAAACGGCGCCGGACCAAATTTTAAAGCGGCATGGAAACAAATATTTATAGCGGAAGGAAGCGATTATAACTGGTGGTACGGGGAAGACAGAACGTCCGGCATAGACGAAGAATATGATTTCCTTTACAGAACACATCTTATAAACGTGTACAAATTTTTAAACGAAACCCCGCCCGACGAATATTTTATACCTTTGTTAGAAGGTAAAAAAGCAGTAAAACCTAATATGGATATAGTATCGTATATTTATCCGAAAATAGACGGCATAGCAGATAATTATTTTGAATGGCTCGGAAGCGCGGTATTTTTCCCAAGTATTTTATCCGGTAAGGCAATGGCGCATACCGACAGATTTATAAGAAAAATGCAATACGGATTTAATGGTGAATATTTTTTCATGAGATTTGATTTCTTTAAAAAAGACTATTCAGAATTGTTAGGAAAAGTACTTATAATAAAATTTATAAATAATTCTGATGTTGAAGTAAAAATTGAATTTAATATAAATAACTCATTAAATTTACTATTAAATTCGCCTTATATTAAAGACGGAAAATCCGCGACTAAACATAATACGGGCAATATTTTGAAAGCCGCATATAATAAAATTCTCGAATTATCCATTAAAACTTTTACCTTAGGCGTAGCCCCAAGCAATCAAATCGACTTTTACGCCGTCCTTACTTATAAAAATAATCCGCTTGTCGAAATAGAGCGTTTTCCGGTCAGCGGTTATTTTGAAACGACGATACCCGATACAAACTTTGAAATAGTGAACTGGATTGTATGATGTCCCATAAGATACATTATGTAAACTGTATGCCTTCCCCCTTTTTTAACTTTATTCTTTTAGCGTTATTTTTTCCTTTGGCATTTATTATCGAATTTTATTCAGGCTTTTTAAAGTATAAACTGCACCCGCTTAATATAATGGGATTAATTGCCGTATATATAGAGAAACTGCTTTATAGATTTTCCCCTAAAATTATATCCGGCTTTTTTTTTAGCGTTATAACTATTATTGTTATATCGGCTATATTTTCTGCGGCAAGTTTTATATTCTTTTATATTTCGCCGCCGCTCTTCTATATCTTTTCCCTGTATGTTCTTGCTTCCTTTCTTTCTACCGGAGGATTAAGGCATGAATCCTTAAAAATATATAAAATGCTTAAAACCGACGATATAAACGACGCAAGAGAAAATCTTTCTTCACTTGCAGGCAGAGACAACAAGAATCTTAATCCGTCGGAAATTTCAAGAGCCGTCGTCGAATCGGTTTCCGAAAATACAGGCGACGGAATAGGCTCCGTCGTTTTTTATTTCACCTTGGGAGCAGTATCGTCATTGCTATTTTACAAACATTTCTTAACGTTAAAGACAGGATTTTTACGGATTAATTTCATTATATTTTTCGGCGTTTTATTTGCCGTAATTTATAAAACCGTAAATCTTTTGGATTCCATAGTCGGATACAAAAATAAAAAATACGAAAAATTCGGTAAATTTTCTGCTCGCTTAGACGATGCGTTAAATTTTATACCGTTCAGAATAACGGCTTTATTCATGATGTTATCTGCAATTATTTTAAGTATTACTTTAAACAAATATGATGCAAAAGATGCCGTTTTATCTTTTATAAAATTTAGGAAAAATCACCCTAGTCCCAACGGAGGACATCTGGAGTCCGTGACGGCAGGCGCACTTAATATTAAACTGGGCGGCGTAAATTATTACGGCGGCGTTGAAAGCAGAAGGCCCGTTATCGGATTTGAAAACTACAAGAATCCGAATGAAGAAAATATAATTGAAACCGTGAGGATAATGGAAGTATCGTCTGTAATTATTGCAGTCTTTTATACGACCGTATTACTTATAATTTATAATCGTATTTCATAGATAATATTATATATTTTATATAGGCAGGCTCACTAAACCGCCATATACGTTGTAAATATTGAATATTGTTTTTATTGTTCTTCGTAAATAAAAACTTGATTTCCGCTTCCGCGTTTTGCCCTATACATTGCAATATCGGCTTCTTCTATTATTTCATCCGCTTTTTTCCCTTTTTTAAATCCTGATATTCCTATAGACAATCCTATTTTTTTTGATTTTCCGTCGTTATTTAAAGTAAAATTATCTAATTTTTCGTTAAAATTTTCATCGGACATAAGCATTTTTAACTTTTCGTTAAAACCGTTGTCAAAATTGAATAAAATTCTATTGGCTACTATAGTAGATCTTTTTGCCGGCGTATTCGGCAAAATAACCGTAAATTCGTCTCCTCCGTATCTAAAGGCGGTATCTACGTTTTTTCTTATAGCATTTTTTAAAGATTCTCCGGTAAATTTTATAATTTCGTCTCCGGCTTGATGTCCAAGCGTATCGTTTAAATATTTAAAGTTATTTATATCTATAAATAAAATAGATAAATCATGTCCGTATCTGGAACATCTCGATATTTCTTTATCTAATTCTTCTCGAAAAAATCTTGAATTGTATAATCCTGAAAGATTATCCGTTTTAATTTCGTTAGATAAAGATATTTCCAATTGTATTTCTTTAGTTATATCTCTGACTAAATATAAAGCTCCTTTTATTTCTCCCAAGTCGCTAAACAGGTCTATTTTTTCGTTTTCAAAATAATGGTCTTTGCCTTCCAAATAACATATGTTGCTTATTTTGCATCCCGAAGCTAAATTTCTAATGTATTCGGGGATCTGTTGGTTTTTAAAAAGATTGTCAAAATAATAAGTATGTTTTATATTTTTATATAAAAATTCATTTAAATTTATTTTTAGTATAACCGGGGCGGCATCGTTATAAAAAACCAGATTCTCGTCTTTATCCACTACGAATGCTCCTTCTTCCAAAGAATTAAGAAGATTTTTAATCTCGACGTTTTTAAGTATATCCTGTTCAAAATTTTTGTCTTGAAATTCTGCCCCGACCATAAAATCTCTCCTATCTATATTAAATTAAGACTAATTAAAAAAATAATATATTATAATAACAATTTATTTATTTGAATTTTATGCAAAATATTATTAATTGTCAAGAAATATTTTGTTTTATTACTTGAAAAAAGAAAATTTACTTAAAAAACCTCCGCCGGTTTTATTAATTTTATTTAAGACCTTTTCGTCTATTTTAACCGCAATATTGAGGTTGCCGTTTTTTCCGCCGAAAACGCCGGCGTCTCCGATATTTTTAAAGATTATTATGTTTTTATCGCCGCGATTTAAAAGTTCGTTTAATGAAAAATTCAATTTTATTTTTTCTGAAGTTTTTATCCTGGCCATGCCGTTGCAAGTTTTGCATTTATACAAAAACAAATCGCCGTATCCATCGCAGTTTCTGCATAGTTCCATGATTCCAGAACTTTTATTTTTAATATTTCCGGTTCCACGGCATTCAGAACAAGGCATGCTTAGCGTGCCGTTCTCTTTGCCTTCTCCGTTACAGGATGGGCATTTAACATATCGTTCTATATTTATCGTTTTTTCTATAAAAATTTCAGAGCTTTCCATATTTTCTTTTAGATTTTTGCTTCCCTGAAACTGCCGTTCTATTTCATCGGTAAAATCGATAATCAAATTTACGTTAGCTCCGTCCCTGAGTCTAGTTCTGTAAGGTTTTATTTTATTTTCTGATTGTGAAGCCTGAAAAGCTTTATAATCTTTTAGCTCTTTGTCGTATGCTCTTCTTAAAACGTCGTCGGAAAGAGTTTTATATGCTTCGTTTATATCTATGAATTTATCTTGATTTTCAGGATTTTTATCGGGATGGTATACTGAGGCAAGTCTTCTGTAACTGCTCTTAATTAAAGATTCTCCTGCATTTTCGTCCAAACCTAAAATGTCATAAAAATCTTTCATAGTTCTTTTCGACGATTTGCAGTTTTTATTTTTATTTATTTCTTTATTTTATAATTTAATATCGGTCAGGATTTTATTTTCTTTATTATTTCGCTTGTAGATTTACCCTTGATAAAATTTATCAGAACCGTTTTTCCTCCCGACGCCTCAACTATATCGCTGCCTGCGATACTTTTTCCTTCATAGTCCCCGCCCTTTACCAGCACGTCCGGTTTTATCTCTTTTATAAGTTCGCAAGGCGTATCTTCGTCGAATAAAATGACATAATCGACCGGTTTTAAATTTGCCAGGACGTATGCCCTGTCCCGTTCGTTTACTATAGGCCTGTCTTTGCCTTTTAAGCGCCTTACCGACTCGTCGCTGTTCAATCCTACTATAAGTATATCGCCGAGGGCTTTTGCCTCTTTTAAATAGCTGATGTGTCCGGCATGTATAATGTCGAAGCATCCGTTTGTAAATATAATTTTTTTGGATTCGGCTTTAAGTCTCGACAACTCTGCTTTTATATTCTTAGGCGTAATTATATTTACAGGTTCCATATAATTCTTATATAAAATATTAAATTATATAATATAAAAAGAATTGCAAGATTAAATTTATTAAACAACAGATTGCCCCTTAATATAAATAAGAAACCCCCTGACATATTCGGCATACATCAGGGGGAAAAATGGAGAAAAGAATTACTGATTTAATTTTAACAAAATTTATATTATTATGTCAATATAAAAAATTATACAAAGTATTTTATACAAAGTATTTTATATTTTAAATATAATGTTTATATGATAAAATATAAAATAAATTCTAACATAGCCAAAATAAATTATAGGTCGAATTTAAAATAACATGGATAAATGGAAATTAGGCGAAGACGACGACGAACTTTTTAAGAAAGATGACGGATCTAACAAATCTTTTTCGCTTGGAAAAATGGATAAAGAAGATTTTTCCGATTTTATTTTTGAAGAAAATCAACCAGGCAGCACGAAAAAAAAAGCCGCACGGAAGAAAGAAAGCAAAACAAATTCCGCAGAAAATTATAGTGAATACGAAAGAAACGAAGCTAAGGGCAGTTTTAAAAAAATATTTTATATAATAGTTTTTATTGCGGCATTAATATCGGCATACTACTTATTCAAAATTATATTTCCCGGAAACAATACCGATATAAAATTATACGGTTTAAAAACATTAGTTTACAAATCGGAGGCGCTTCCCGAAAATAATTTATTGATTACCGGCTATCTGATAAATAAAAACAAGTTTCCGGTAAGCTATGTTAAGCTGACGTGCAAACTTTACAGCACAAAAAATATTGTTCTGCTGACAAAACACGTATATGCCGGAAATTTCATAAATTTAAACAAACTTAAGAAAATGTCCAATGTAGTCATAAATATGGCATTGCAAAACAAAGACGGCGTCGATATGTCCGACGTAGAAATTTTGCCTAACCATCCGGTAAAATTTATGGCGGTATTTTTCGATATTAACCCGAACTCAAAAAACTTCTCTATTACAATAAGCCACTTTTACAGAATAGCAAAATAATCAAATTGTAATTATGCTTTTTTAACCGTCTTTTTTCTCTTGGGGGCGGCGGATTCATCGTAATTAGAACTTGTTTTCCTCGTAGTTTTAGCAGCTATCTGCCGTCTTTTCGGTTTAGCGGTTATTTCTTCATCTTCGTTTTGCGAATTTTGCGGCGTTACGTCTATTTCGTCCTTTCCGGAAAGACTGTTTTTAAAATTTCTTAAAGCTTTTCCGAAACCGCTTCCTATCTGAGGAAGTTTGCCGGCTCCGAATATTAAAAAAACTACGACTAAAATAATTAAAAGCTCGGGAATGCCTAAACCAAACATGTTATTCACCTCCGTATTTTCTAAGAAAAGTTTAAATACTTGCAAACCCTCTTGCGTGCTACGCTAACGCTCCGCACTTCGAGGGTTCGAACCCCTCTCTATGTGCCGTAATTAATAGTTTAATAAATATATATAATGCGTAACATTATGAACATATGGCGGAGAGAGAGGGATGAACTTTTCTAAGA
>JAKAKF010000029.1 GCA_021813595.1 bacterium | reverse complement strand
TAGAAAGAGCGAATATGGTCAATATCAATGAAATAATCCACAGCCTTATTACTATCTTAGACTCCGGCACGCCTTCTATTTCAAAATGATGATGAATAGGCGCCATTTTAAATATTCTTTTTTTCCGAAGTTTATAAGAACCCACCTGAAATATGACGCTTAACGCCTCGAGTACGAATACGAAACCTATTATAACAAGCAGTATTTCCTGCTGCGAAACTATTGCCACGTATCCGAGAATAGCACCAAGCGATATCGAACCGGTATCTCCCATAAAAACGGATGCAGGATAAGAATTAAACCATAAGAAGCCTATCGAAGCTCCGAACAGGGAAGCGCATAAAATAACTACTTCGCCGATATTTTTCATATAAGGTATGGACAGATAGTTCGCGAATTTATAATTGGATGCGGCATAGGAGAATATAAGATATCCGGCTATAGAAACTGCAAAAACCCCTATAGCTAATCCGTCGAGCCCGTCCGTTAAATTAACCGCGTTGGAAGAACCGACTATTATAAAAGCCGCGAAAATTATAAAATAGGGGCCTAAATTAAGATAATAATCCTTGACAAACGGAATAACCACTAAACCTAACGATTTATCGTGAAAATAAAGAACGGCGGAAACAAAAACCGCGATCAAACTCTGGATGCCGAATTTATATTTGCCTCTAAGCCCTTTAGACGAATGTCCCCTGACTTTTAAAAAATCGTCGGTAAAGCCTATAAGCCCGAAACCTAGAAGTGTTAATAAGCCCATATAAAGATAAAAATTGTAAAGCCTCGTAAGTAATAACACGGGGATTACTACACTGAATAATATAAGGAGCCCCCCCATAGTAGGAATATCTTTCTTCTCGTTTATATGGGATTTAGGTCCGTCTTCCCTCACAACCTGTCCTATTTTCATTTTTTTTAATATTTTAATAAATATCTTCCCGAACGCTATAGATAATATTAACGATAAAATTATCGCGTAAGACGACCTGAACGTGATATACCTAAAAAAATCTATATTAAAATTCAACATTGTAATTTTAGCCGCCTCTCTTTTCTTTATTTTTTAGGTATTTCTTCAAAATATTCCTCTAATTTCATCCCTCTCGAACCTTTGACTAATATGACGCTGTTTTTTTTATCTATTTTTTTAAAAGCATCCGTAAATGCGCCTTTATTTTCGATTATGAAATATTTTCCTTTAAATCCTTTTTCTATAAGCCCCTTTGTTATATAATCGGAGTAATTTCCCTTATAAAATATAAAATCGGCTGTATCGGCGATATTCCGTCCCATTTCGATATGCTCGGATTCGGCGGAATCGCCCAATTCCAGCATATCTCCCAAAACCAATATCTTTTTTTTGCCGCCGTAATTTGTTTTTATATAATCCAGCGCCGCTTTCAAAGAATCGGGATTTGAATTATAGGAATCGTTTACTAATATATATCCCCCTGAGTTATTATAAATTACCTGCATTCTTCCGGCAGGAAGCATAAACCCTTCCATTGCCTTTAATCCGGTTTCGACGTCGATCCCGCAAGCCTCTGTTATTGAAAGGGCGCATAATAGATCGGAAATCAGATGTGTTCCGCATAAATTGATATTCGCGGAATATTTTCTTCCTTTAAAAGAAAGCTCAATAAGAGCCTTGCCGGTTTCGTCGTTTATATCGACTTTACTGCACAAGATATCGGGAGTCATACCTGTTTGTTTTCCGAATCCAAACGAAATAATATTTACGCCGGGGAAATTTTTATCCTTATATTCTGCAGACAATATTTCGTCGTCGGCGTTTAATATTAGAAATGTATCTTTTTTAAGGCTCAATGCAAGAGCAAGTTCTTTCTTTTCTTCAAAAACTCCTTCTATATTTTTAAATTCCAGGAGATGCGACCTGCCTATATTGGTAATCGCTCCCACATCGGGAGATATAATTTCGGAAAGTTTTTTTATCTCCCCTTTTTTATTTGTTCCGATTTCTAAAATAAGATATTCGTGGTTTTTATTTAATCCGAAAATAGCTTTTGGGACGCCTATAAGATTATTATAATTATAATTGTTTTTAAGAATTTTTTCTTTGCCGTATTTTAAGCAAAACATGGCGTAGGCCATTTCCTTTGTCGTCGTTTTTCCGCATGAACCGGTTACGGCTATTTTTTTCTTTAAATCAAACCTATTTAAATAAAATTTTGCAATATTTCCAAGGGCGGAAGCCGCATCAGAAACCGCTATAACGATTTTATCGGAATATACCGATATATCGTGAACGTCAAGGAAATCCCACGAAACTAAAGCGCAGTAGCCTCCTTTTTTAAAAACGTCATCTACAAAATCTTCCCCGTTAAATTTTTCTCCTTTCAATGCTATAAACACCGCATTTTTAGAAAATTCTTCCCTAGAATCGGTAAATATTTCGTTAAAAACTAAAGGTCCGGTTCCGTTTCCGAAAATTATGACTTTTCCGTCCGTACAGTTTAAAATTTCGTCTAAAGTTAAGTTATATTCTATTTTCATAATATTTTAATATTTCTTCTTTATCGCTGAAATGAAACCTTTTTTCTTTGACTATCATATAATCTTCAT
The DNA here is from genome assembly GCA_021813595.1 of bacterium. Next base: position 5,632 of record JAKAKF010000029.1, on the reverse strand, counting down.
GCCCTTTCCCTGCGACCAGAACGACGTCTTCTTTGGATGCTATGGAAAGTGCAAGCCTTATTGCATTTGCCCTGTCTTCCTCGATAGTATAAATATGTCCGTTCTCTTTGTCTTTAAGTTTTCCTTTATCCACAAACAGCCCTTTCTTTATGCCCGCTTCTATTTCCCTTATAATTGAGAACGGGTCTTCGCTTCTCGGATTATCGGACGTAATTATGCTTATATCGGCTATATCCGTGGAATGCATACCCATAAGCGGCCTTTTCCCTTTATCCCTGTCGCCTCCGCATCCGAAAACGCTTATAAGCCTGCCGCTGCTTATATTCCTTAAAGCTGACAGCACCCTTTTAAGTGCATCGTCGGTATGCGCATAATCTACACAAATCAAAGGCGACACGGCATTTGCTATATTTATCTTTTCGACCCTGCCCGGAACATTGGCTAACGATTCTATTCCCGAAACTATAGAGTCTTCGGTTACGGAGAGAGCATAAGCCGCGGAAACTGCGGCAAGTATATTGTAAACGTTATACCCGCCGATAAGATTCGAACGGATTCCCCTTGCGGCATTACCGTCTGGAAAAATAATATCTAATTTTAAGCCGTCCCTGTAATAATTTATGTTTCTAGCGGATATATCGCAGTCTTCCCCTAATCCGTAAGCGAGCAGACCGATTGTATCTTCGCCTTTAAATTCTTCTTTTAACTCGTTTATAAGTCTTTTTCCGTAAGGGTCGTCGTTATTTATTACCGCAAATTTCTTTATCTTGGAACTTTCTAATAATATTTCCGAAAAAAGCTTTTTTTTAGCCGAATAATACTTATCCATATTTTCGTGGTAATCGAGGTGGTCGCGGGTCAAATTAGTAAAAACCGCAACATCGAAAGGAACCCCGTAAACCCTGTCCTGCGCAAGGCTATGCGAAGAAACCTCCATAACGCAGCAGCATCCGCCGGATTTAACGGTTTCCGAAAACATCCCGTTAAGTTCAAGCGCATCCGGCGTAGTATTCTTAGACGGAGCGGAACCGCCTCCGATTTCATAATCTATCGTTCCTATTAAACTTGTTTTACTTCCTGCCGCCGTTAAAATTGATTTTATCAAAAACGTAGTGGTAGTTTTACCGTTTGTTCCCGTAACGCCCGCGATTTTTAATTTTTCCGCCGGATTGTCGAAAAAGTTTTTGGAAATAACGGCATAGGCTTTTAAAGCATTCTTCGCCGTTATTATAACAACATCCTTGTCTTTAAGTCTTTCGGCTATTTCGGCATCATCCGTTAATATAGCGGAAGCGCCTTTTGATACCGCTTCGTCTATATAAATATTGGAATCGATGTTAACCCCTTTTCTTGCGGCGAAAAGGTAACCTCTTTTTATACCGCGGGAATCGTTTGAAATTCCGGCAATATCGATATCCGTTCTCCCGAATACGGCTTTTATTAAATCGCTGTTTTTTATAATATCCCTAATATTCATAAATTTTACTTTTTACTTTTTGCTTTTTTTGTACTTTTTAAATTTGCCGAAGAGTAATATTTACCCGGCCTGAATTTTAAAACTATGACTTTTCCGTTGCCGGCATCCGTCCCAGGCTTTATGCTCTGATAATATAAATATCCGCTTCCGCTGACTTTTACATCAAGCCTGTATTGCTTTAAAACCTTTAACGCTTTATAAATTGTATCGCCTTTTAAATCCTGCATTACTCCGGAAACAGCTGCCGGAGTATTGTCAGCGCCGCCTGTTGCGGCTACAAGGCCGGCTTTAAAGTTTGCATCCGTTTTAGACTGTTTTATATATGCGTTTCCGCCGGGATATACGTTTAATATATTTAACGCGTTTTTAAATACGCTGCGCACCACGGGCGCGCTGACGGCTCCGCCGTAATAGCCTATTTTAGAGGGCTCCTGCTGAACTACAAGCATCGCTAATTCAGGATGCCTGTATGGAACAAAAGCCATAAAAGATGCCGTATATCTGTTTTTATAATATTTACCGGTTTTCGGGTCGGCAATCTGCCCTGTTCCGGTTTTTCCGGAAACCTTAAAATCTATGAGATTAGAATACTGGCCGGTTCCGTCTTTAACGACTAAGCGCATCATATATTTAACTTCTTTATCTACTTTGGAAGTTATTATTCTTTTTAAATATTTCGGTTTTGCTTTATAAATAACTTTTCCGTACGCATTTACGATTTTTTTAATAATATAAGGCTTTATCATGCGTCCGCCGTTCGCTATAGCCGAAAGCCCAGCCATTTCCTGCAGTCCCGTAACGCTGATACCCTGTCCGAACGCCATTTCGCAGGGACCGACTTCCGACCATTCGCTTAAAGGCTTTATAATTCCTTTAGCCTCTCCCAGAAGCCCGGCGTGGGGAGTATGCCCGAATCCCCATAAGCTAAACCATTTATAAAGCTGGGATTTTTTAAATTTCAGGCCTATCTGGCACTCGCCTACATTGCTGGAATATTCGACTATCTGGTTGACGGAAAATCTGCCGAACCAGTTTTCTACGTCGTGCACTGTTATACCGTCCAGCGAATATGTTCCGTGATAACAGTTAATTATAGTATCCGGTTTTACAATTCCTTCAGAAAGAGCGGCGGCCACGACAAACGGCTTCATAGTGGAACCTGGTTCGAAATCGTCGGTAACCGCTCTGTTCCTCCAGTATCCCGCGGAATATTTCCAGTAACGGTTTGGATTAAAATACGGATAATCCGCCATGGCAAGAATCGCTCCCGTGTTTGGATCCATAAGTATTGCGAAGGCGCCTTTGGAATGAGCCGCCTTAGCCTCCTTATCTAAATAATACTGAGTTATAAACTGAAGCTGTTTATTAATAGTTAAATAAATGTTATCGCCGTGCGTTGCTTTTTTAAGTCCGAATCCCCTCACGAATATATACTGACCTAAACCGTCGTGCAAAACCTTTAGCGCACGCTTATTTCCCTTTAAAAATTTATTGTATTTATATTCTATCCCCGACAAACCGTTATCGTCGATTCCTACAAATCCTAAAACATGGGCCAACAGCGTTCCGTTAGGGTAATATCTTACCGGCTGTTTTACTATAATGACACCGGCTATCCCCTGCTTCTCGACGTTTTTTGCCGTCTGTCCGGATACCCTCCTTTTAATCCATGCAAATTGAATCCTGCGGTTTAATATTTTAATTATTTTTGCGTAGCTTATCCCAGTTACTTTAGATAATTTTTCGGCATTTTTGAGTTTATGCCCGACCATCAAAGGGTCGACGGCAATTCCCGGAACGTTAACGCTTGCCGCAAGTATGCTGCCGTTAGAAGAATAAATATTGCCGCGCTCCGGCGTAAAATAAACATTTGTTCTGAACTGCTCGCGGGCAAGCATTCTCAATCTCCGGCCTTCTATCATTTGAAGGTCGAACGCCTTGCTTATTAATAATCCTCCAAAAATCAGGATTAATATAAAACCGAATATCATTCTCAGTTTTAAAGTCGTTTTCCATACTCTAATCATGGACCATTATAATTTCGCCCTCTTCCGGATAAATGAAACCCATTTTCCCCGCAATTCCGTAAATCCTTGAAGGAGAGCTTAAAGCTGTTTTTTTAATTAAAAGCTCTTTGCGTTTATGTTCTAATTTAGATTTAACATCGTTAAGCTTGGTAATATCGTAGCCGAGTTTTATGCTTTCCATCGTCGTCCATACATAAAAAATACCCAAAATAGTCAATATAATAATGAGAACTATAAAATAGGGCTTTATTTTAGACATGATAAAAGGCCCTCAATTTTGCACTTCTCGATCTCGGATTTTTTTTTATTTCTTCTTCTCCAGGAACTATAGGTTTTTTATTTAACGGATTAAAATATAAATTATTTTTTAAAAAATGCTTAACGAGCCTGTCTTCTCCAGAGTGAAAAGAAATTATAACCGCCTTGCCGCCTTTTTTTAAAACATTTTTAAGCTTTTCTAAAAATTCCGACAATGAATCGTATTCCGCATTTACAAAAATTCTTAACGCCATAAATGTTTTCGTCGCAGGGTCCGTTTTAAATTTCTTGAATTTTCCGTAACTTCTATAGACGGCTTTTCTTACGATGTCAGCTAATTCCAAAGATGTTTCCACCGGTTTATTTTTTCTATATTCTATTATCCTTTTTGCTATTCTCCTTGAAAATTTTTCATCTCCGAATTTATATATAATATCGGCTATGTTCTTCTCGGAATAGCCATTTACTATATCGTATGCCGTCAAAACGGTTTCCTTATCCATCCTCATATCTAAACCTCCGCCGCCGCCTTCATCTTCATTAAAGCTGAACCCCCTGCCGCCCTCAAGCTGAATAGAACTTATTCCAAGATCAAGCACGACGCCGTCGATTTCGGTAAATCCTGCGGCTTTTACTATTTCATCTATTTTACTAAAATTTGAATGAAACAGCTTGAAATTTTTATTATCAAATTTACTTTCAAATTCAGCCCTGACGTTTTTTACCGTTTCGGCATCTCTGTCTATACCGATAAGAAAACCGCCTTTATTTAACCTTTTTAATATCTCTTCCGAAAAACCGCCGCCGCCCAAAGTTCCGTCAACGTAAACATTCCCCGGCTCAATATTTAAAATATCCATCGCTTCGCCCAAAAGCACCGGTATATGAGAAGACATACTAAAAACCGATCTGCGACATTGTGGCCGCAATGGATTCGAAATTGGATTTTGCGCTTTCAAAGTTTGCGTCCCACAGATTTCTGTCCCAAATTTCGAATCTGTTTATTATTCCTACAAGAACTGCATCTTTGCTTAAATTTCCGCTTATTTTAAGCGATTGTGGAATATGTATTCTGTCCATTTTATCAAGTTCTACTTCCTCTGCGCCGGAAAAAAAATACCTTAAAAATTCTATAACGTCTTTTTGCATAGAAGGGAGTCTAAGTGCCTTTTCTTCTAATTTGCGCCACTCTTCAAGCGGATACGCTACAAGGCACTTATCGAGATTCGTAATAACAACGGAAGTATTATCGTAAACGGATACCAAAGAATCTTTTATTTTCTGAGGAATTTTTATTCTGCCTTTATCGTCTATCGAATGGTTGTATCTTCCGCTTAGCATAAAATAAATAAATTATTTAAGTTTATTATTTTAATATAATTAAACGCTTACCACTTTTTACCACTTTTTACCACTTTTTACCACACTTAAATAATATTATCGATTTTATTAAAAGTCAAGCGAATTTAAAAAATATTTTTAATCTATACCTTAACTTATCTTAAAAATTTCTTTTTCTGGATTAACGCTTTCGCTGGAATGACTATGCGAGGGATTGGGGTTTTAAGCCGAAAGGTGTCATTCCCGCGAAAGCGGGAATCCAGTATCTCTATAACTTGTTAAATCAATTTTTATAATCTATAACGGTGAGTTAAGGTAAATATAAAATTAATTTGTTGCAGGCAAAAGAGAATCTACTAAAAGAAATAGGTATGGTCGGAGTTTTGTTTTAAATTGTGTAGAGTGAGCATGCCGGCTGTCTGGAAAGGCTTTATCAGCATGCTTTCGTCCAACGATAAAAGTTCTTTACTCTTGGAGCAGATATAAATTGATACGGAGGACGAATATTTCAATAATTCGGCAAGATTCT
>JAKAKF010000028.1 GCA_021813595.1 bacterium | reverse complement strand
CTTAATCCTATTAAACATATCGACCCTTTTGGAACTATACTCCTCCCTTTATTATTAATTTTGGTAGGTTCTCCGTTTTTATTCGGCTATGCAAAGCCTGTTCCGGTAAATTTTAACGGGCTAAAAAATCCGAAAAGAGATACCGGATTCGTTGCGGCGGCAGGACCGGTCACTAATTTTATTCTGGCTTTTATATGTTTTGTTTTTTTAAAGATTATACTTTTTGAATTTCCGGTTATGAATTTATATCTTGCATATTTTATAAGCCATCTTCACTTTCAGGCAGTGCACGGCTCCTCTGTTTTTAAATTTTTCGTTTATCCGGTAACTTTTATGCTTTTTATCGGCATAATGATAAATGTAATACTTGGAACGTTTAATTTGATACCTATTCCTCCTTTGGACGGCGGCAGGATAGCCGTCAGTCTTTTACCAGAGCCTTTTTCTGGTTATTTAAGCAAATTAGAACCTTTCGGCATATTTTTAATTTTAATACTGCTTTTAATCGATCCCGGCAATTTTTTAGTGGTTTCTTTTAACTTTATAGTAAACGATATAGTTTTAAAAAATCTTTATTTTTAATGAATTTACTGTATTTTAATTCCGTTATATATATTATAGTTTATAATCATGCATCCGATTAAACGGCAAGATACCGTAACTACTTCTTTAAATTCAAATTCCTTTTATCCCAAAGTAAACCTCGAAGCCTATAACGGACCTTTAGACCTGCTTTTAACTTTAATTAAAAAAAATAAAATCAATATATACGATATTCCGATAGTCGAAATAACGAACCAATATTTGGAAGCTATAGGCATCGGCGAAAAAAGCGGAATTTTGACTAAAGATGAAGACACGGTGGAAGGCATGAACGGAGGCGGCGCCTTAAATTTAGATTCCGGCGGCGATTTTATAGTAATGGCGGCGCAGCTTATATATATCAAATCGGTAATGCTTCTGCCTAAACGCAATACCGAAAACGGCGAAGACGATGACGGCGATATAGAAGACCCTAGAGCCGAATTGGCAGATATGCTTTTAGAGTATAAGAAAGTAAAAGAAGTTGCCGAATTTTTAAATAACCGCCCTATACTCGGGCGCGACGTGTTCGGAGTTAAAATTATTCAAAACGATGAAGGTGAAGACGAAAACGGCGCTCTTATCGCGCAAAATCAGAATAAAAATAACGGAGTCGTTTTTGAAGCAAATATATTCATACTTTCTAAATATTTTTACGATAAAATAAAAGAAGCTCAAAACAGGATTAGCGTATACGAAATAGCTAAAGAAAACTTTTCCGTAAAAGAAAAAATCATAGAAATAATGGAGAAATTTAACGATAATATTTATTATTTCGAAAATTTTAACGCCGCAGGAAATAACAATAATGCTATTGCTAATACGGGCAATATAACTTTTGGAATAATCGTAAAAAACAGCCGCACCAAAGATGAATTTTTTACATATTTTCTTGCTGTATTAGAAATGGCAAGACTGCTCCTTATAACTATCGACCAGTTTCAATTATTCGGCGATATATACATAACCCCAGTTTCCGGCAGTCTCGAAATCTACCGTTCAAAAATAGCAAGCATGAACTAATTTTTAAAGGAATTTTTAAAGGGGACAGATTTATTTATTTCTTTACTCCCGACTGCGTTTGCTAGTTTAGTCGATAAATCGAAAAAGGTGTCATGAAAAAGGTGTCAGATATTATTTTCCGCATACGTAATAGTCAATTTATAAATAAACTACTTGCGGAAAATTAATCTGACACCTTTTTCGCTTGACGGCAAACCGAAGCAGAAAAATATTTATTTATTTGCGCTGCCTCATATTAACATATTAATCCGAGTCTGCGTTAGAAATAGCCAATTCCGCTGTTTTTTTGTTCAATATGCGGTATTCGCCGGAAGGCAGGTCGCCTATATATAGTCCGCCTATTCTTACTCTTTTAAGCATTAAAATCTTAAGATTAAAAAACTCCATAAGGCGTCTTATTTCACGGTTTTTTCCGTGGGTTAAATCGACCGACAGTATAAACTTATTGGGATTTTTTCTGACTATTCTTACGTCGTCAGGTTTTAAAAGACCTGTTTCTTCGAGTCTTACGCCTTTTTTTATCCTGTTAAAAAGGTCTGACGTCAGATCTCCTTTAACTTCTACTATATAGGTTTTTAATACGTCGAATTTTGGATGCGTCAATTTATAAGAAAAATCACCGTCGTTGGTAAGTATCAGCATACCCTCGCTCATAAAATCGAGTCTGCCCGCAGGAAATATATGCTTGTATTTCAAGGTTTCTTTTTTCACCAATTCCATGACTGTCTTAAAACCTTCTTCGGATTTTACCGCGGTAATATATCCTTGGGGTTTGTTAAGCATGATATAAATTTTAGGTTCTTCTTTGAATTTAATTTTTTTACCGTCGACGGAGACCTCGTCGCCGGGTTTAACCGAAACTGCAAGTTTATTTATTTTTTTTCCATTTATTACGACTCTGCCCTCTTCTATAATTTCGTCTGCATTTCTCCTTGAAACGCCGGTATGCATAGCTATAAATTTATTTAATCTTATTATTGCGCTTCCTGTGCCGCTTCCCGTGTCTGACGCAGGCAACGCCGATTTTACAGACTTTACAGATTTTACAGACTTTACAGGCTTTGATTTTTGCGGATTATTATTAGCAGATTTAGGAATCGCGGAATACTTGGAAGTCTTGTTTATTTTTTTTTCTTTTGTCAAAATACTATTCCCTCCATTTGGGTTGAAGCCTGAGCATAAAGTTTCATGGGGATTCGTCCCGATAGGTACGCCTGTCTGCCTGCTTCTACAGCTTTTTTCATAGCGTCTGCCATATTAACGGGATCTGCAGCTCCGGCTATCGCCGTGTTAATGAGAATTCCGTCAACGCCGAGCTCCATGGTTTTGCAAGCATCGGATGCCGTTCCTACTCCAGCATCGACTATTACGGGAACAGAGACCGTTTCTTTAATTATTTTTATGTTATACGGATTTTTTATGCCTAAACCTGAACCTATAGGAGAAGCAAGCGGCATAACTACAGGACATCCAATGTCTTCAAGTTTTTTTGCAAGGACAGGATCGTCCATCATATAAGGCATAACCGTAAATCCTTCTTTAACTAAAATTTTTGCCGCCTTTAACAGTTCTTCATTGTCGGGATAAAGGGTTTTTTGATCGCCTATCACTTCCAATTTTACGAGGTCTGTTCTAAAAACGTCTAATTCTCTCGCAAGCAACAAAGTGTTTACCGCGTCTTCTGCCGTGTAGCATCCTGCGGTATTCGGTAAAAGAATATACTTATCAAGGTCAATATAAGACAATAAATTTTCTTTGGCGTTAAAGTCGATTCTTCTTACGGCGACGGTTATTATTTCTGCTCCGGAAATATCCGCCGCCTCTTTCATTGTTTGAAAGTCGGGATATTTTCCTGTTCCGATAAGCAGTCTCGAGTCAAATTCGTATTTTCCTATTTTTAAAATATCGTCTTTTTTTTTCATCATTTTATATAACCTCCTCTTTTATTTAAATTAAAATAAATAAATCTGACACCTTTTTTTATCTTTATTTTTTTATCCTCCTGGAGCTATAGTTACCATGTCTATTTTATCGTTCTCTTTTAACGTGAATTCTGCGTAACAATTTTTGGAAATTATGGTTTTATTTACTGCAACGGCAGTGCTTTTTATATTAAGTTTGAGTTCGTCGATTAGTTTTTGAATCGTAATACCGTTTTGTTCGACTATATATTCGTTTCCGTTTAATTCTATTTTCATAAAATTTTATTATATATTTTTTTCGTATATATAATTATATACGGTATCCCTTCTGACCGGAGTTTTGCCGGCATGTTTTATTAAATTTATTATTTCTTTTTCCTCTAAAAATTCACCGAATTTACCTCCGGCGCTTTTAGTTATGTTTTCTTCCATTAAAGTCCCGCCGAAATCGTTAATGCCGCAATCAAGAGATTTTAAAGCCGCGGACACGCCTATTTTAGGCCAGCTTGTCTGAATATTTTTAAAATTGTCCAAGAAAAGCCTTAAAATTGCATAAAATTTAAACACTCTTTTTTCGCCGATTATTTTCTTTCCGTTTATCGACTTTCCTAAAGACGTTTTGGGAGAAATAAACGGCAGAGCTATAAATTCCGTAAATCCGCCGGTTTCATCCTGCAAACGTCTTATAATACTTAAATGATAAGCCAAATCTCCGCTTGATTCTATATGTCCGAAAAGCACCGTAGCAGACGTTTTAACGCCGAGTAAATGCGCCGTTTTTATTATTTTCATCCACTCTGCCGTATTTATCTTTTGCGGGCATATCTTTTTTCTTGTTTCTTCGGCTAAAATTTCAGCGGCAGTTCCGGGCATGGAATTAACGCCGCAATCAACTAATTTTTCGATAACCCGCGCATACGTCATACCCGTTGTTTCGGAAAGTTCGTAAATTTCCTGAGGCGAAAAAGCATGTATATGAAGTTTCGGAAAATTATTTCTTACCGTTTTAATTAAATCAAAATAATAATCCGGATTTAATTTCAATTCCGGATTTATTCCGCCTGTTACGCATATTTCGTTAATACTGATGCTTTTTACGCCCTCCGAAATTTTCTCGATTATCTTATCGTAATCTAATAAAAAAGCGTCTTTAGAATTTTTTGTTCTTTTATATCCGCAAAATTTGCAATTTAAACTACAAATATTCGTAAAATTAATATTTCTGTTAACGACGTACGAAACTTTATCCGAATTAATTTTTTTATTTAGCGTATCGGCCGCAAAAATAATTTCCTCAACAGCCTTCTCTTCCTGTTCTTCAAGCAGCGCAAGCAAATCATTATCATCAAGTCTTTCGCCCGATAAAGCTTTTTGCAAAATATAATCCGGTTCGATTTTATGTGTTTTACTATTTTTATTATTCGACAAATTAAGCATTGTAATATATCTTCAATTTATTGCTTAAAGCTTAATGTATTATGCCTGAAGATAAAGCTTTTGGAAAGAAAAACTGCAGAAAAGAAAAAGTAAGCAGAAAGTCTATCTTCCCTACGACGGCATTATCCGTATCAGGTTCAAAGGGTTGCGTGCTTTAACGGCTACGCTCTCAGCCATAGTTACAATAATACGGCACCCCTGATTTCATTGCATACCGACCTAAAACATATAAACTATCGATATATTATAAATTATACCATTATTACTTTATAATTCCAACCAAAAAACTTTTGCTTTTATTGTTGTAAACCTTAACGCAAAAAACTTTTACCGTTAAAACGTCGTGTTTTGCCGTTAAAGGAATAAAATTATAGGATAGAAAAACGGATTTTTTAATATGACCGAATGTTCCGGTTCTTTTATTGATAAACTTTTCCGCTCTTTTTGCCGGAATACTTAAAAAATTAAACTTTCCCGCATTTTTAAAAACTATCGTTAAACGCTTTGAAAAATGATATATATTTCCGTGTTCTATCTTTACGAAATCGATATTTCTGTCCGTTCTCATGCCGTTCATTATAACTTTCTTTTTATTGCGGTACGTTAAATAGAAACCGCCTTTATTCATTATATAGCCGCTAAGCGACGCTTTTACGTAATTTTTAAAATATTTTACTGAATCGACGTAGCTCATAAGTTTATTCAGCCTTGTCTTATCTTCAGAATATAGCTTATTCCATAAAAACACGTTATTCCTGTCATGCTTATATTTTGCCGGATTAACTATTTTTATATAGGTAACCACGTCGTTTTTACTTATAGCCTGTCCTTTCGCCTTTAAATAAAGCGCATAAATTATAGGATTTGTAGCATATACTCCATTACAGTCCGTATTGCCGTTTCCGTCGGCAAACGACTTTCTGACCGACGCCGGATTAAAATTAAGAAATAAAATTGCCGGTAACACTAAAATAAATAAAAATGAGGTCTTAAAAATAAATATACCGTTTTTAATAATTTTATCTGCAGTCATTTTATGATGCTCCTTGTTTTTTAAATTTTTAATGAATTTACTTAATTTTAATAAAATTAAGTATAATTTGTCAAATCAATAAAATATTACGTCGCAAATAATAAATTTTGTTTATTTAAAAGTAAAGAAATTCTTTTTTCTGCAAGGTCGATGTACTCTTGTTTAATATCATAGCCTACAAACTTCCTTCCTGATTTTAATGCTGCCGCCGCTACAGTTCCGCTTCCCATAAAAGGGTCGAGAATAATGTCGTCTTTAAAAGAATAAAGCTGGATTAAACGAAACGGCAGCTCTTCAGGAAATGGTGCAGGATGCCCTATTCTTCTTGCGCTCTCAGCTTTCATCGTCCATATAGATTTAGTCCACTCCATAAACTGCTCTTTAGTAATAGTGTTTTGTTTGCCCTTGCCGATTCTGTTGTAATCGCCTTTTGAAAAAACTAAAATATATTCGTGTATATCCCTTAAAATAGGATTTGCGGAACTCATCCAACTTCCCCAAGCAGTCGATGGACTGGCGCTTGAAGCTTTATTCCATATAATTTCGCCCCTCATATTGAAACCTATCTTAATCATCATTGTAGAAATATAATCTGAAAGCGGTATGTAAGGTTTACGGCCGAGATTAGCTATATTTATGCAAGCTCTGCCGCCGTTAATTAAAACTCTATAAGTTTCTTTAAATGAATTTTCCAGCAGTTGTAAATATTCTCGCAGCGAAAGATCGTTATCGTATTCTTTAGAAACATTATAAGGAGGCGAAGTAATCATTAAATGTATGGAATTATCAGGTAATTCATGCATATTTTCTGCAGAACCTAATATAAATTTGTTAACCAATTCTTCGGGCAGTTTTCTTTCGGCTTTGTCTTCTATTTCTTTAGTTTTAAGCGTTGAATATAGTTTGGAATTATAAAAACGGGAACTGTCGTGGTTTATTCTACCGTTTGTTCCAAATGCGCTTGATTCGGTACCTTTTTTTAGTTTTACCGCAGACGATTGTCGAAATGATTTCGTGTCCGCAATATGTTTTTTTTGCTCTTCGCTTAACTCTTTTATGTCAATGGATTCGTTTATGATTTTCATGATTTTTCTTTTTTTAATTATATATTATTTATTAAATTTAAAAATTTTTCCGCTTTCGCAATATCGGTAGATTCTCTATCCGCTTCAGCAATCAATTCGCCAAGATTACGTTTAGAAATCATAGAAGAAAAATAGTTCATATCGCTTTCTATCAGATGTCTTGTTAATTCTAAAAGCATTTCCGGTCTTTCTATAGTTCTAAAACCGCCTTTCGGAGTTGTTTTAATAAATTTTTCTTCCGTAGGTTTAGGATTTAGAGACCAAAACCCCTGGATTACTCCCGATGTTTTAAGAAAATCAACTTTTTTAATATAACTATCGGTAATAGGACTGTTACCTAATATTATTATCGGAATTTTTGTCGAAGCATTGCCGGAAACTCTGATATTTATGGATTTACCGGTTGCTTTTAACATAGAATCGGAACGAAGGATTGACGGATTGCCTTTATGATGTTTATAATCTCCTAAAAACTCTATTTTATCAGGTCTGTGAAATTTGTAATTAGAAATTATGCTCATTTTAACTTCAAAAATCAATTTAATATTTTCTGCGCTTTGGTTATTATTTTCAGTTGCACAAAACGCAAGATCTGCTCTTGATTTTTGCGTCAAGCCCAATTCTTCGCATATGACTCCGTTTACGGCATATAATCCTAATTCTTCGGCAATCGGTTCAAATAAAGTTTTGCACCATTTTTCCGTAAATTCGCCTATAAGAGAATTTCTGCTCTGCAAGGTCTGCCCTTCTGCATCCACACCTTTCGGAATGTAAGCATAATATCCGTCTTTTAAATTGTAAAAAAGCTGTTCTGGAGAAGCAAAACTTTTTAACGCCTCTTTAAAAAAATAAATTTCAGTTTCGTTATTCCATAAAGTCATTGCAAAATATTCCTAAATATAAATTATTAAATTTTATATATTTTCATATATTATAACATATTTATTTAAGCAATCTTCTGTAATAATTATAATACTTGTAAACCCGCATAATATATATTTCGGTTTGTCTATACGGCGGAATTATAAATTTGCGGCGGTTTTTGATATATACCGTGCGGACAGAATCTGGACCTGCGTTATAACAGGCTAAAGCAGTAATAGGTTTAAAGCCGAAACGTTTAAGGCAGTAATGAAGATACTTTGCGCCGGCAATAATGTTTAATTCAGGATTTTCGACGTTAATATCCATTTCTTCGCCTGTCTTGGGCATAACCTGCATAAGCCCGACCGCGCCTTTAGGACTTAAAGCCATAACGTTAAAGCCGCTTTCGGCTT
>JAKAKF010000121.1 GCA_021813595.1 bacterium | reverse complement strand
AAAAGTTCATAGAAGGCCGTCCGCTCGAATTAATATCGATAGACATGAGAGACGGCATTAACGCTCTTGACGAAATTGTCGGCGGGGTAACCGGCGAAGACGTTCTGGATATGCTTTTCAAAGAATTCTGCATAGGCAAATAAAACCCGCCTTATTTAACCATCCATACGATATGAATGCCGTCCAATATCGGATAATAATGCCTGTTGATAAAAAGACGACTATTACATATAATTACCGATAGACCGGCTGATTAATCGATAAATTAAATTGAAAAATATTTATGTATAATAAATTACAAAAATCTGGAAATTTTATCCTTTATACCACGCCGGACGGTGATATAAAATTAGAGGTATTTTTACTGGATGAAACCTTATGGCTTACGCAAAAAATGATGGCGGAATTGTTCGGAGTGGATGTTCGTACGATAAATGAACATTTAAAGAATATTTTTGCAAGCAGTGAATTAATAGAAGATGCAGTTATCCGGAATTTCCGGATAACTGCATCTGATAGCAAAAGTTACGATATAAAACATTATAACCTTGACGCTATTATAGCCGTTGGTTACAGGGTAAATTCTAGAAGAGCCACCCAGTTTAGAATCTGGGCTACTAAAGTTTTAAAAGAATATATCGTAAAGGGCTTTGCTATTGACGATGAACGGCTTAAACAGGGCGAGCGGTTTTTTGGCAGGGATTATTTTAAAGAGTTACTGGAAAGAGTCCGCTCTATACGGGCGAGCGAAAGGCGTATATATCAGCAGATTACCGATATCTTTGCCGAGTGCAGCATTGATTATGACCCGCATTCCGATACAACGAAAGAATTTTTTGCGACGATTCAGAATAAGTTTCATTTTGCTATCACCGGTAGGACAGCCGCCGAAATTATTAACTTAAAAGCCGATAAAGACAAGCCTTATATGGGACTTACAACATGGAAGAATGCGCCAAAAGGCAGGATTCTTCCTATTGACGTAACGGTCGCTAAAAATTATTTGAAAGAAACAGAGATTAAGAAACTTGAGAGAACTGTTTCAGGCTTCTTCGATTATATAGAAAACATTATAGAAAACCGTAAAACCTTTACTATGTCGGAGTTTGCGGGGAGTGTTAATAAATTTTTGGATTTTAATGAATTCAAAATACTTAACAGTAAAGGACAAATTTCAAAAGAAAAGGCAGATAAAAAAGCCTTAAAAGAATATAAAGAATATAATAAAATTCAGCCGATTGAGTCTGATTTTGACCGTGAAGTAAAGAAATTATTAAAAAAATCTAAAACATTAGAATGAAAGAAGGGCGGAAAGAAAATGCACTATAATTAATATTACAAAATGTGAAAAAATGTTAAATAAAGGAAGATAATATGAAAATTATCGATATTCTTGAAAAAGTAAACAAGCTACCCTTAAGTTCAAGAGATAAAGGTTCTTTTTTCGAAAAATTAATCGCTAAATATTTATTAACCGACCCTGAATATGCTAATAAAATTGATAAAGTATGGACATGGGGAGAGTGGGACGAGTGTCCAGATAAAGGAATGGATAGCGGCATAGATTTGGTTGTCCGCGAGATAGATACGGGAAATTATTGGGCTGTTCAGTGCAAATTCTTCGACCGGGAATATAATTTACAAAAAGCTGATATAGATTCATTTTTTACGGCATCAGGCAAGAGATATAAAATAAACGGAGAATACAAAGCTTTTGATTACCGTTTGATAGTATCTACCACCAATAACTGGAGCAGTGAAGCCGAAAAAGCTCTTCAAAATCAAACCATATCAACGCATAGGATAACACTTGAAAACCTCGAGGAAAGCCCTGTTGACTGGAGCCTGTTTGATATAGGCAATCCGGAAGAAATAAAGCTTAAACCTAAAAGAGTCTTAAGACCCCATCAGGAAGAGGCCATTGAATCGGTAATAAATGGGTTTCAAAATAACGACCGCGGAAAACTTATTATGGCCTGCGGAACCGGGAAGACCCTCACTGCATTGCGGCTCTGCGAGAAATATGCGCCGAAAGGACGGATCCTGTTTTTAGCGCCGTCTATAGCTCTAGTCTCTCAGAGCCTGAGGGACTGGACTGCGGATGCTTATGAGCCGTTTAATGCCTTTGCCGTTTGTTCCGATACAAAAGTTGGAAAAGACGATGAAGATATAAGAGTTCATGAGCTTGCATATCCCTCTACAACGGATGCCAAAAAACTTGTTCAAGCCGTTAATAGCATTAATAACGGCAGAATGACCGTTATATTATCCACATATCAATCAATTCAGGTTATATCGGATGCGCAAAAACAAGGTATCGGCTCTTTCGATATTATTATATGCGACGAAGCTCACCGCACAACGGGCGCAACCCTGCTGAATGAGGAAGATTCCGAGTTCGTCAAGGTACACGACAATAATGTGATCAACGGCAAAAAGAGGCTTTATATGACGGCCACTCCCCGCATTTATAACGATACGGTAAAGAAAAAAGCCGATGAAGCCAGCGCCTCTTTGTTTTCTATGGATGACGAAAAAATTTACGGAAAACAGTTTTATGAGTTGAGTTTTGGAAAGGCTGTTGAAATGAACCTGCTATCCGATTATAAAGTTATGATTACAGTTGTGAACGAAAATGAAATGGCGGACTTAGTTAATCAATACAATATTAATGAAAATGAAGCCGTTACTACGGAACTTGCAACAAAGATAATAGGAAGTTGGAAGGCTTTAATGGGGCGGGAATTGTTTTCTATCGACGATAATGGAATGGAAAGTATTAATAATAAGCATATGCGCATGGCGGTTGCATTTTCTAAGTCGATTAAAGCGTCCACGGAGATGTCTAAAGTGTTTAAAAAAATGGTAAGTTTACATGAAGGCTCATTGTCTGAATCCGGTTTTGATATGGACCATGTTGACGGCACTATGAACATTATGGTGAGGCAAAAAAAATTGAATTGGCTTAAAGAAAGTTTAGATAAAAACGATTGCCGCATACTTTCAAATGCAAAATGTCTTTCCGAAGGCGTGGACGTGCCGGCATTAGATGCGGTAATATTCTACGACAAAAAAGAATCCATAATGGATATAGTCCAATCAATAGGCAGGGTTATGCGTAAGTCGGAAGGTAAGGATTATGGATATATTATACTGCCGGTTTCTATTCCTAACCAGGATGTAAATAATTATAACGATTATGTTGACACGAACCAAAGATTTAAAGAAATATGGAAGGTATTAAAAGCCCTGCGCTCTCACGATGAAAGTTTAGTGGATGAGGCGGAGTTCAGGAGAAAAATCAGGGTGGTTTTCGACGGGGGAGGCAAAAGCAGAACGCAGCGTCCCGATATGACGGATTTTAAATTACCTCTTTTGCCGTTTGAAAATATCGAAAAAGCAATTTATGCAATAGTACCTAAAAAACTTGGAGATAGGGAATACTGGGCGGAATGGGCAAAAGACACGGCCGCTATATCGGCAAAACTAATAATTAGAATAAACGGTATTATAAAAGATAACGATGAAGCTGAAAAGGCTTTCGACAAATTTGTGCATGGCTTGCAAAGAGACATAAATCCTTCTATCAGCGAAGAAGATGCTATCGAGATGCTTTCTCAGCATATAATAACCCGTCCCGTATTTGATGCATTGTTTGCAGATTATTTATTTTCGCAAAATAATCCGGTCGCAAAGGCAATGCAAGAAATTGCCGATATTATTGAAAAATATTCAATGTCCAAGGAAACGGAAGGCCTTGAAAGGTTTTACGAAAATGTAAGAAAAAACAGTATAGCTTATGTTAAAAGCGACAAATCGAGGCAGGATGTTATAAGAAACCTTTACGATACATTCTTTAAAACCGCATTTCCAAAAATGTCAGAGAGACTTGGAATAGTTTATACGCCGGTAGAGGTCGTGGATTTTATAATACATTCGGTTGAATATGCATTACAAAATCATTTTAGAACAGGTTTCTCAGATAAAAATGTCCAGATTTTAGATCCATTTACCGGAACCGGGACATTTATAACGAGACTGCTTCAATCGGGACTTATTAAGCCTGAGGACATACCTTATAAATACCAAAACGAAATACATGCCAACGAAATAGTTCTTTTGGCTTATTATGTCGCAACGGTAAATATAGAAAACATCTATCATTCCTTAACGGGAACATATAAGCCTTTCGAGGGTATGGTTCTCGCCGATACCTTCCAGATGTTTGAAGATAATAATAAATTTGACGCATTTTCAGAGACAAACAGCAAACGGGCAAAAAGGCAAAAAGATCAGGATATAAGGGTTATATTAGGCAACCCTCCCTATTCGGTGGGTCAAACCAGTGCTAACGATAACAATCAAAATATTAAATATCCTAAACTTGATGAGAGAATAAAAGAAACTTACGCAGAAATTTCAAGTGCTACAAATAAGAATAGCCTGTATGATTCTTACATAAGAGCTATCCGCTGGGCATCCGACCGCCTCAAGGATAAAGGCGTCATAGGTTTTGTTACCAACAGTTCTTTTATAGACGGCAATGCGGCGGACGGTATAAGGAAAACCCTTGTAAAGGATTTCAGTCATATATACATTTTTAATTTACGGGGTAATCAACGAACATCAGGGGAGGTATCGCGTAAGGAAGGTGGAAAGATATTTGGTTCTGGCTCCCGCACCCCCGTTGCAATTACGATATTTATTAAAGACGGCTTGCATAAAGGCGAGTGCGAATTGTATTACCATGATATAGGCGATTATTTAAATAGAGATGAAAAACTTAATATTATCGCGGAATTTAAGAGCATTGAAAATTTACCGTTTCAAAAAATAGAGCCAAATGCTACAGGTGATTGGATTAACCAGAGCGATGCATTATTTTATGATTTTATAGCATTAGGCGATAAAAAAGAAAAAAACCAGAATGTTATTTTCAGTCAATATTCACGAGGCATTGGGACAAATCGAGATGCTTGGGCTTATAATTTTTCGAAACAAGCATTAGAAGATAACATGAAACGCATGATAAAAACTTACAATGATAATATTGTAAAATATAAAAGTTTAGATAACAAAGAAATTAATATTGAGAATATTATTGATGCCGACCCTAAAAAAATCAGCTGGTCTAATGGATTAAGGAATGATTTTAAAAAAATGAAATTTCACGATTTTAAACAAGGTTGTATTGTAAAGAGTATTTATCGCCCATTCACAAAACAATTTTTATATCTCAATCGTAGCTTTATTAGCGATGGATACAAAATGTATGATATTTTTCCTAATTCCGAACATAAAAATATTGTAATAGCTGTTACTGGTATTGGAACTGCAAAGCCATTTTCAACATTAGCGATGAATTTCATACCAGAATTACAAATATTGGGTAATGGCCAGTGTTTCCCTCGCTATTATTATGAAAAAATTGAAGAGCATAATGAAGACGATTTATTCGACACCAATAATGTAATTAATGAAACAGTAGATAAAACATATGCGCGTTATGATGCTATTACCGACGAAGCATTATTTTTATTTAAAAAACATTATACCTATGAATCAATAAATAAGGACGATATATTTCACTACATTTACGGGATATTACATTCTCCTGAATACAAAGAGCGTTTCGGCGCAACTTTAAAAAGAATACTGCCCCGCATACCCTTTGCGCCAGATTTTTGGGCTTTCAGTAAAGCCGGTGAAAAACTCATGAATTTGCATATAAACTACGAGAATATCGCGCCTTTTTCTGTAATCGAAGATATAAGCGAAAAGAGAAACCCTGATTACAGAGTAAATAAAATGAAATTTGGCAAAAAAGATGGATTAGTAGATAAAAGCATAATCAATTATAATTCGCATATAACGCTTAAAGGCATACCGCTCGAGGCCTATGATTATGTCGTGAACGGCAAATCTGCAATAGAGTGGGTTATGGAAAGGTATCAAGTAATCATAGATAAGGACAGCGACATTCTTAACGACTCTAATAAGTGGTCCGATAACCCTAAATATATTATAGATTTGTTGAAAAAAGTAATTAACGCCAGCGTAAAGACAATGGAGATTGTTAATAATTTGCCCGAAATATCCGAACCCATACCGCAAGGTATAAAATCCGTTCATCTTAAACTCGTTTCAAACAGCGATATCGCCTCCGTCGAAAAATTCGTCTCCTATCTCCCCGTTTATTCCCTTGAAGCCGCTGCCACGGCTTTTGGAAAGGAAGAGTATGTCGAAAATTCAGGCTGGATGAAGGCTGCGGTTGCGGGCAGGAAACTTAATAAAGATATGTTTATTGCAAAAGTCGTAGGACGTTCAATGGAACCTACTATTCCGGATGGAAGCTATTGCGTATTCAGGTTCGACAGAGGCGGTTCGAGAAACGAAGCCGTAGTTTTAGTTGAATCGAAACAGGTTGCCGATAGGGAAACAAATCAGAAATATACCGTAAAAAGATATCACAGCGAAAAAGAATATTTCGAGGACGGAACATGGCGGCATAAACGGATTATTTTATCGCCGGACAACAAAGAATTTGAGCCGATAAGCTTAGAAAACGTGCCGGAAACTGATTTCAGGGTTGTCGCCGAGTTTATAGGCGTTATATAAAACATTCAATCTATGGGCAGGCGTCATTATATTAATGCAAAATTATCGTTTTTAGATTATAATAATATAGAAACGATAAAATAAAAACCATGAAATTTATAGACAGAGAGTCGGAAATAAAATCCCTGCAAGACGAATATAACAGAGAGGGTTCGTCCTTTGTCGTTTTATACGGAAGACGGCGGACGGGGAAAACGACGTTGCTTAAAGAGTTCATTAGGAATAGGCCGGCCGTTTATTTTTTAGGAGACCTCGAAAATGAAAATATACAGGTAAAAAGGTTTCAAGAAATATCGGCGGCGGCGCTAAACGATAATTTTCTAAAAAAGATTAATTTAGAAAAATTAGACGCCCTTTTTGAATATATCGCTGATAAATTCGGCAGGGGCGATAAAAAGCTTATTATCATAATCGACGAATTTCAATATCTTTATAAAGTAAATAAAGCTATTCCGTCCATATTTCAAAGGATTTGGGATAATAACTTTAAAGACAATAACATAATGCTTATCTTATGCGGTTCCGTTATAAGCCTTATGTATGAAACCTCGTTGAATTATTCAAGCCCTTTGTACGGAAGGAGAACCTCTCAAATAAGATTGCAGCCTTTAAAATTTAAAGATTACGGCAAGTTTTTTCCCGGAATAAACGATAATGAAAAACTTATCGAGTTTTACGGTTTAACGGGAGGCGTTCCAAAATATATCGAGTTTATCGAAGAAAAAAAAGATATTTATTCAAACATAAAGAATAATTTTTTAAATAAAAACAGTTTTCTGTATATGGAGCCCAAGTTTGTTTTGAAAGATGAAATCAGAGAAGAGGCTACCTATTTTTCAATACTGGAGGCCGTATCGAGCGGGGAGCACAAAATAGGCAATATCAGTAAAAAACTTATGCTGGAATCAAAAAATATCACTTCTTTTATCGAAAAATTAATAGATTTGGAAATATTAGAAAGAGAAGTTCCGGTGACGGAAGAAAATCCCCTAAAAAGCAAAAAAGGACTTTATTTCATTAAAGATAATTTTTTTCGGTTCTGGTTTAAATATATATTTCCTTATATGAGCTATCTTGAAATAGAACAGTATGAATTTGTAATGGAAAAAATAAAAAAGGATTTTCATCTATTCGTTTCGTTTGTTTTTGAAAAAGTCTCCAAGGATTTTCTTCTGGAACAAAAGGCGCCTTTCGAAATTAAAAAAATAGGCAGGTGGTGGGATAAAGACAAAGAAATAGATATAATCGCCCTGTCAAAAAACAATGAGGCTATTTTTGGAGAATGCAAATATTGGAAAGAGAAGGTCGGATTAAATGTGTTAGCCGGTTTAAAAGAAAAGGCAAGTTATGTTGAAAGTAAAATCGATTTTAGACGGTCTTTTTTTGCAATATTTTCAAAATCGGGATTTACCGCGGAATTAACTGAAATAAGTAAAAAAGATGAAAATATCCTGTTGTATTCATTAGACAAAATGTTTTAAGGATATAAATTATATCTGAAAATTAGACAATGGAAAACAAAAACAATAATTTTGACGTAATCGTGGTGGGCGCCGGACATGCCGGCATAGAGGCTTCCCTTGCCGCCGCGAGGATGGGCTTGAGCGCCGCCGTCATTACGATTAACATAGACAATATCGGGCAGATGTCCTGCAACCCCGCGATAGGAGGGCTTGCCAAGGGGCATCTCGTGCGCGAAATCGACGCTCTCGGCGGCGAGATGGGAAAGGCCATAGACAAAACCGGAATTC
>JAKAKF010000273.1 GCA_021813595.1 bacterium | reverse complement strand
AATCGCATCTTTTTTAAGTATCATCTTATCGAGCGGGGTAAGGATAGATTTGTCGAAAGCAAAATGAATGTTGTTTGAATTGGCTTGAATATTGTAATTCGCAAGCCATGGATACTTTTTCATGTAAGAAGGCACTTGTGCAGCCTGAGGGGTCGTCACCGCAGCGGTCGGTTTTTGGGCCGGAGGCAGGGCGCTAGAGGACGTTTTTGTTACTTTCGGGGCGCATCCGGAAAGGACGGCGGAAACTCCGAAAACTAAACCGAGAATAGAAAGACCGATCTTTGTTTTTTTGTTCATCGTAAACTCTCTCCTTGAAAGTTAAAATAAGATTAAATTAATTGGTTTTTAAAACCGGATTATCCGGATTAGATAAATTGATTAATTTTTGTATAATATATATATATCATTATTTTAAAAAAAATCAATAGTTTTTTTATTTATTATTTTTTCGACTTGAAAATTGCAAATTATGCGGTATATTTTTAGTAAGAAAAGATAATAAATAACCGGCACATACCATATTAAGTTAAGATATTAATTTAATTAAATAATAAAAATAAAAATGGACGAATATGCGGATAAAAAAAATACTGGAAACGATTTCTACGTGCAATGGCATTTTATCGAATCCTGCAATCTTAGATGCGTCCATTGCTACCAAAACGATTATAAATATAAATATTTAGATTTAAATATTTTGAAAAATATATTTCGGAAATTGGACGAAGCGATGGCGAAATGGAAAATGAAATGCTTCGTTTCGCTTACCGGGGGAGAGCCTTTTTTAAGACCGGAAGGGCTTTTTTACTTAATGGATATGATAGAAGGCTCGGATAATTTCAAAAATATTGCGATTTTGACCAATGGAACGCTTATCGATGACGAACTAGTTAAAAAGATTAAAAATTATAAAAAATTAGCCGAGGTCCAAGTCTCTCTCGACGGACACGATGAAGAGTCCCATGACGGCGTCAGGGGAAAAGGAACATTTTTGAAAACGGTAAATTCTATTAAAATGCTTAAAAATTCCGGAATTAAAACCGCAGTAATGTTCACTCTCCATAAAAAAAATATCGGCTCGGCATCCAGGATGCCGGAACTCGCCGCCTCGTTAAACGTAGATGCCTTAACGGTGGAAAGAATGACGACTATGAACGATGCGGAAAGGAATGAATTTTTCATTGAAGCCTCCGATATAAAAAAAGTTTATTCAGACGTTTACGGCATGGCTAAAATAGAATTTAAAAATAAAAATACCAAACTTTCGACATCCCGGCCGCTATGGAATCTTATAGACGAAAATGCAGGCGGATACTGTCCGATAGGCTTATCGTCGCTATGCATACTCCACGACGGCACCCTGCTTCCGTGCAGAAGGCTTTATCTTCCGCTCGGAAACATTTTAACGGACGGACTGTTTAAGATATGGTACAACTCCGATATTTTATGGAAATTAAGAAAAAGAAACGGCGAAAGCGAATGTGCGAACTGCGTTCATAAGGATAGATGCGGCGGCTGCAGCGCTATAAGCTATTACTATAATAAAGATTTAAATTATAAAGACCCGCAATGCTGGATATAATTAACAAATATAAATTAATAAGGAGAGAATTTAAAAAAATGATTACGCTTGCAGATAACGTATCCATAAAGCGGGATGAAGATAATTTTATGCTTTTCGACAATCTTAGCGGCAGTATTTATAAGCTTAACGAATTGTCGTTTGAAGTTTTATCGCTTTGCGACGGCAAAAATACGGATGAAGAAATACTTTTAAGCATAACGGAAAATTTCGATGTGACGATAAACGAGGCGGAAAAAGATTTTAAAAGATTAATTCAAATGCTTTCGGATAAAAATTATGTTTACGATAACATTAATGGAAAAGGAGGTGAATTTTATGAAAAAGGTTTATAGCGCACCGCAGTTTCTTGAAATCCCAGCGGAAGAATTTTATGCTTTAATTACCGAGGGATACGGACTAAAGGATTCGTGCTACTCCTGAAAGGAGTGCAAAAAGTGAAATGTGCAGGTTGCACATAAAAAAAGCTTGTATTCTTGATTTATTATTAATTTATAAAATTATATACAAATCGAGGATACAAGCTTTATTAATTTCAATATTTTTTTCAATTTATTTAATATGTATAATATGTATTTTAAACTTTCAATCAACCATAAAATTATTACATAATTGACATCATGTATGCTAAGTAAAATAAAAGCCTTAAGTAGTATAAACGCCACAAAAGAATTTACAGATAGAGATGAGCCAAGAAATATATTCTTTAAAGCATTTAATGAATATAAAAATAATGAAAAGAAATTAAATGTACTTATGTTTTATGGAATTGGCGGAATAGGCAAAACTTCTCTATTAAATGATTTTAAAAAAAGTATTGCTGAAGAATGCAAAAACTCTTACATTAACATTATTAATATAAATCTTGATATTGCCGCCTTTGATACTTCTGCTTCTTACCTTCTAAACATATCTGACCAACTTAAAATTAATCACAAAGTGTTTGATTATGCAATATATAGATATTTTAAATTAATCAAAAGGCCAATTTTGGATTCGAGAAATTATAAATTTGATGAAAGCAGCATTTTATTTGATTTAGCCGATTCAATTTCGCAGATTTTAGGTATTTTTTTACCGGTTAAACTTTTCTATAAATTATACTTATTGGGCGGAAAAAAATTACAAAAAATGTTCGGCAAAGAGAAAATTTTAATTGAAGAAATAGATAGTCTGCCAGAGAAAGAGCTGGAAAGGAAATTATCTTATTACCTCGGCAATGCAATAAATAATGCTGCCGCTAATAATAATATGCGATTTATATTTTTTATGGATTCCCTAAATAAACTAACCGATAGAAATTTTTCAGGAGATGAGTGGTTAAAAGAATTGATAGGTTCGGCAGAAAACGGCCTGTATGTTATTGCGGGCAGAGAATATTTAAAATGGGGAGAATTAGACCGCGAGTGGTCAAATTATTTGGATCAACATATATTAGGTGAATTATCGGAAATCGATGCGGATTATTATCTTTCAAAAGTGGGAATAAATGATACCTTAATTAAAAAAGAAATCATTAAAACATCTCACGGCTTGCCTTTATATTTAGATTTATGTGTAGGAATATACATTAGCTTTAAACAGGAAGGCCGAAATATAATCCCTGAAGACTTTAAGCTTGCCGAAAACGATGTTGTAAAAAATTTTTTATCAAATCTCGATATTATCGAAGGAGAAGCGTTAAAAATTATGGCTGCATTAGAACAATTTGATAAGGATTTTTTTTTGGTGCTTACAAAAGAACTTAATATTAATATTCCATATACTCAATTCAACGAATTTTGTAATGCTTCATTTGCAATAGAAATAGACGAAAAAAATAAAATTTTTAAAATTCACGATATAATAAGAAATTTTATATGCAAAGAATTGGATAAAGATACAGCTTATAAGATTTTTAGCATAATAGTTGAATATTGCAGTAAAAATTACGATCAATATAAAAATGATAAAAACAGAATAAACTGGATATTTCAACAGAGTTTTATTATTATTAAAAAATTTAATATTTCCGAAATTAAGCAGGAGCATATCATAGCGATAGTAGATACGGGGCATAAACTGATTTTTGAAGGATACTGGCATGATGTCAAAATTGGAATAAATAGGATTGAAGGTCAAATCGGTATAAATAATTATTTAAGTTTTTTATATGCAACGAGCCTTTTTATGGGGGACGATATTAAAAGCAGTATTAAATTATTCGAGAATTTATTGGATAAAGACATAGGAAAATGGAGATATCATAATCTTTTTTATCTTGCATTTTGTCATCAATTATTGGGTAACTATAATAAAAGCTTTGACATTTATAAAGAAATTTCTAATATCTCTGCTACTAATGAAAATGAAAATGAAATTAAGAAAGCAGCGACCGAAAGAATGTCAATCGTAGAAGTTTTAAAAGGTAATTTTCAAGATGCAATAACATTATATAATAAATTAAATTTTCAAGAATCAAATAAATTCGAAAAGATGAAGTATTATATATTCAGAGGAGATATTTGTCTATATAATTTCAACTTTTCGGATGCCGTAAAATATTTCTCGTATGCTTTACGACTTTGTAATAAAATTAATTCCCTTTATAAAAAAGAAAATGTCATATTAAATAATTTAGCGGAAGCTCTTTGCTTTACTGATAGAAAATCTGCGTTAAAAATTGCTGAAAAAGCTATAAAAATTAGCAAACAGCTCAATGAGGTAATTCAAATTAATAGAGGTCTTATAATCAAGGCAACCGCATTAACAATTAATGATTCTGATTTATCTATCGAATTATCCAAAGAAGCATTGGAATCTAATAAAAATATAGGTTATAAGTCAGGAATATTGTTGGCGTCCGAAGCTTTATGCTTGGGCTATATTGCTAAAAAACAAAAAGAATCGGCATTTAAAATATTGCAAAATATGAATAATTTAATTAATGACGAAATAGGCGGAATTTTTAAATTTA
Source organism: bacterium (assembly GCA_021813595.1). The sequence goes on along the minus strand of JAKAKF010000273.1, from coordinate 3,942 downwards.
AACCGATATTAATTTCATATATTTTATCTCCCGAAAAAATCGATGATTTTCTAAAAACAGCTCAATGGATAGATTTTAATTCTACAAAATTACAAATTCAAGAAATATCAAAGGATTTTTTTTAGTAAATGCCGCTCAAAATTGCCGATAGAAAATTTTAAATATGGATGAGCCGTCTAAAATACCGACGGCTTTAAACCGTATCCGCATACGCGGGAATGACTTTGCAGGTTTTTTGGTTTTCACCCAACGGGTGTCCATTGGCGTCCATATCAAAGACATGCTTTGATAGACACGGACGTCAATATTGCGAAAGCAGGAATCCAGCGTTTATATGGCTTTAAAACTTGTTTAAAGATTTCTATCGGCAATTTTGGGTGCCGGCGGCGGCGTATTGAATTTTTTTACCGTTTCTGATATTATTAAAATAATATGGAATATAAAGATTATTATAAAATATTAGGTGTTGGTAAAACCGCTTCGGCGGATGAAATAAAAAAAGCCTACAGAAAATTAGCTAGAAAACACCATCCCGACGTTAACCCCAATGATAAAACCGCAGAATCTAAATTTAAAGAACTGCAGGAAGCATACGACGTTCTTAAGGACGAAAAAAAACGAAAAGAATACGACGAGCTGGGAACTAACTATTTCAACTATAAAAATGCCGGCGCGGGCGGAGGCGCTTCGCAGGGACAATATCATTACGATTATTCCGGCAGCGGCCCTTCCGGTTTTAACTACAGTTACAATAATACCGGAGGAGGAGAAGGATTTAACTTCGAGGATATATTTTCCGACCTTTTTAACAGGTCGGGAAGAAAACAGGGTCCGGCAAGAGGAAACGATTTGAATGCCGAACTTGAAATATCGGTAGCAGAAAGCGTTAAAGGCGCCGAAAGAATAATAAATTTAAACGGCGAAAAAATAAAAATAAAAATACCCGCCGGAATATCGAACGGCGGAAAAATAAAGCTTTCGGGAAAAGGGTCGGCCGGTTTCAACGGAGGCCCTAACGGCGATTTATATATTACTATTTCGGTTTTAAACGATAACATATACGAAAGGAAAGAAAACGATATTTATATCAATAAAAAGATAAAGCTGACCGAAGCCGTCCTTGGAGCAAAAGTAGAAATATCCGCCATAGACGGCAAATTTATGCTTACTATTCCGGCCGGAACTCAAAACGGAACTAAATTCCGCATTTCTAAAAAAGGGGCGACGGATGTTTCCGGCAAAAAAACAGGCGATTTAATTGTTACGGTATATGTCGATATACCTTCGGGAATATCGGATAATACTAAAAAGATATTCGCCGAGCTTTCGAAAGAAGGAATTTAAATAAGGAATTAAAATGGATTATTTCATTAATCTTTTAAATTTTTGCGGCAATATTCGCATGGACGACAAATCCGCAATGTTTTTCGTAGATGAAGGAATAATCTGCGTCGAACGCAGAGAAAACGAATTTTATATAGACGAAAAAACTGCCGAAACCTTAAAATTGATTTCCGAAATTAAAAACGAGTTGGGGGTCAACGACGAAGGTGCATCTGTAATTCTTAACCTTAGAGAAAAAATTATAGACTGCCAAAATAAGCTTAAAACCGTTTTCGATGCTATAGAAATGTCTAAAAGCATAGACGAGCTTATGTTTATAATGAGAAGAAGCGAAGCGTTCAGAAACATATCAGGCAGCCTTTCGAATAACGGAGATGAAGGTTTTTAACTTTATTTTCGGCTGATAAATCCGTTTTTCCGGATAGTAATTTATATAATAAACAAGATACAATAATCGAGGTGCCTATATATGAATATTACGCTAAAAATAAAAGAATTGATAGATCGAAATATTGAAATCCCGGACGACCTTCTTTTGTCAGTTTTTGAACTTTCCGGCGCTCCGCTTATGGAGCTTTTTTCTTTAGCCCTCGAACTAAAGGAAAAATATACCGGTAAAAAAGTGAACTTCTGCTCTATCGTCAGCGCAAAAACCGGAATATGCTCGGAAGACTGCTCATTCTGCGGCCAGTCCGCGGTCGCCGGAAAAAAAGAAAAAAAAATAAAAGTTAACCCTCTTATGACCGTTTCCGAGATGGTAGAATCCGCCAAAGCTGCGAAAAATAACGGGGCAAATGAATTTTCCATAGTCACGAGCGGAACCAGGATATCGGACAGGAACGAGCTCGATACGATAGGAAATGCCGTCAGGTCTATAAAAAACGAAGTAGGTATTACTCCATGCGCATCGCTGGGACTTATGGAATACGAAAATCTGCTTTTTCTTAAAAACTGCGGCCTTGAAATATTTCATCATAATATAGAAACCAACAGCGATTTTTTTAAAAAAATATGCTCCACTCATTCGTTTGCCGACAATATAGAAACGGTTAAATCGGCAAAAAAAGCCGGCCTGAAAGTATGTTCCGGCGTAATTATAGGAATGGGCGAATCGCGCTTGGACAGAATAAAAATGGCTAAGGAAATAAAGGGGCTCGACGTCGATAATATTCCGGTTAATTTTTTAAATCCTATTAAGGGAACCCCCCTCGAAAATGCCGAACCGCTTACTCCTATGGAGTGCCTTAAAACTATTTCTATTTTCAGAATCGTCAATCCTAAAAAAAATATACTTGCGCAGGGAGGGAGGGAACACAACCTGCGCCAGCTTCAGCCTCTCGCTCTCATGGCCGGAGCAAACGGATTTCTTCTCGGAAATTATCTTCTTACATCGGGAAGAAATCCCGATTTGGATTTAGAGCTGATTAACGATTTAGGATTCGAACCGAATATTTCCGAAACGCAGCGGGCCGAGTATGCCTGATAATATAAGCAAAAAAGCTATCGGCATAGATTTCGGCTTAAAAAGAATCGGGCTGTCTTTAAGCGACGATACCAGAACTATTGCTTTTCCTTTTAAATATATCTTTAACGAATCGTTAAACAAAACTCTTTCCGAATTAAAAAAAATTATAGACGAAGAAAATATCGGATTAATCGTAATCGGTATGCCTATAGGGCTTAAAGGGAAGCAGACTGAAATATCCGTTAAAATAGGCGAATTTATAATGGGATTAGAAGAAAAAGCGGGTGAAGGAGTCGAGATTGCGGTTTACGATGAAAGATTTTCTTCCGTACAGGCGCAAAAAAGCCTTATCGAACAAAATATTAAAAGGAAAAAAAGGAAAGAAAAAATAGACTCCGTCGCTTCTACTTTTATATTGCAGTCTTACTTAGACAGGCAAAAAAACCGGCAAGAAAAAAAAATATTTGAATAATTTTAAAATATTATTATACTATACGCTTAATATACTTTATAACAATTATAAATGTGCTATTTCGACTACAGGCTATATAAGCGGGTTAAAAAGATAACTTTTATTTTAGAAATAGCTATACCGGCCGTAATTATCGGATACCTTTTTTTATACGCATTTACTCCGCAGTCTTTTACCTATAAAAAACCTCAACTTATTACTATCTCAAAAGGAAGCTCGTTAAAAGAAATAGTATATAAACTTTACGCTCAAAAGCTCGTAAACAGCCCCTACTTATTTTATTTTATAGGATTTATCAGCGGTTATTCAAGATATATACAGGCAGGAACTTATTACGTATCGATAAACAGGTCTCCGGCTTCAATATATTACGAATTCGTAAACGGCAGAGTCGCAAGGGCCAAAGTAGTTATTCCTCCGGGATTAAATATTTTCGATATAGCGCAGGTTCTGTCTAAAGATAAAATAACGGCTAAGAAGTTTTTTCTAAAAAAATGCTTCGACAGGAAATTCCTTTTAAGCATCAAAATAGACGCTAAAAGCGCCGAAGGATTTTTATATCCCGATACCTATGTTTTTAAAATAAATTCAAAACCTCAAAATATAATTAAAAAAATGGCCGGCGAATTTTTTATAAAAACTAAAAATCTGAAACCGGCTT
>JAKAKF010000014.1 GCA_021813595.1 bacterium | reverse complement strand
GTAGCGCAACCGCTTAACGACGAAGATACCATAAATATTCCGAGAATTAAAATAAGCGATATAGTAATTTTTTTCTTAATTTTCATTGATTCATGCCTCCTATTTTGATTTTATTCTTATTATTATGTTCATATTTTTATATATTGTAAATAGTATTTTTGCAATATCAACGATACTGTTTTAATTATTATTTTTTTCTGTTTCGATAGAATTACCGCCGCCGTAACCATTTTGTATTTTTCCCCACCCCTATGGCTGCAAAAGATATAAATTTAAAGATTTAGGACTCATAAAAATGAGTTATCAAATATAACATCGGTAATTATATTTTTATCTTGATTATTTGAAATTTTAATCGTACCATAACTAAAAAAATTTTAAAGATTTTGAAGATTTTGCAAAAAATCTTTCCTTCTCGCTATAAATACAGCCGCAATAATTTTGACGGTATAAGCCGTATCTGCGAGAAAGCTCTATACCATCTTTATAGCCCTGCCTGAAATCTTCGTAATAAAAATTAACTCCGTATTTCTTTTGCAGATTAAAACCTGTTTCTTTGATATAGTCATGATCCTGATGCTTGCTGTATAAAAGCGTAGTCGAAAAATGCGTGAATTTAGACGACTTAGCAAGGGCGGCGGTTTTTTCAAGCCTGCCGGCGACGCAGTAATAACAGCGGTTTTCTTCCCTGAAAACCACGTTCCTTATAAACTCCTCTATATCGTAATCTTTTTCGTAAATTACTTTGAGACCTACGGTATCGCTAAATTTTCTTAAAGACTCCTCGCGCCTTAAATATTCAGTATATGGATGTATATTTGGGTTGTAAAAGTAACCTATAATCTTGTCGAATTTTTTATCTAAGGAAAGCTTATCGGAAACAATAACCGAGTAAGGATACATTAAACATGGCGAACAGCATATATGAAGCAAAAGTTTTTTTTCGATTCCCATTGTTAATTGTTTCGTTATTCGTTTACCGCTTTATCTTATCTTTGTTATCTTTCTTATCTTTGTTTATACTATATCGAAATTTTAAAACTAATAAACTTATACTTATATAAGATTTATTTATTGAATAAGATTGATGAATCCAATTTTAAAAAAATAATTTTTTAAAATTTTTATTTTTTATTATATACCTAAAACAATAAAAATAAAACGGATTTTTTAATACTCGTTGCGTACGAAAATATAGCGGATATAAACGCATTTGCAATTACGTGTCGGCAGTATATTGAGGGAATGAAAAATAAAAACTCCCGACTGCGCATGACGCGGTCGGGAGTAATGATACGGAGGCAGGCATTTATAAAAACGAAGCTTTTATAAGCTCCCGCCAAAGTGAATAAATTTGACGCCTTTGTTTTTTTAGTTTACGCCGGAAGAACGGTTTTTTCCGCCGCTCCGTTAATTAATACGGCTATAGCTGTATAAAGTGCGCATAAACCTGCGACTATGCCGACTATTCCTACTATTTGGCAGAAGAACCGCCAGCGACCCCGTAAATAGTCCTATAGCCTGTATTAAAAGAAAAACGCTCGTCAAAAAAAGAGCAATCTGCAGCATTATCCATTTTTTTAATACATTGGCTCCAAAAAATGTTGCAAAACCAAAGATTGACCACATCAAGTGAAACCAGCCGCCGAACATAGGCGCAGGCCCTGCTGCCGCTTTTGTGATAACCGTCGCGATAAAAAAAGCCGAAACGGTTAAAAATAACAAACCCCATCCTGTAAATGCAACGCCTCCAAAGGCACTGCCGCGCATAAAATCGTAAACGCCTGCCAAAACAAGACCTACTCCTCCAGTAAAAATAATCGTTCCTAAAATCAGTCCGTTAAATGGACCCGCAAATCCCCCAATTACAGTAGCCAAAAGCGTAAGAGCTATGCCATACGCGAATAGACCCAACGCTGTCGGGTCGCCGACTTTTTTTTCTTCTGCCATAACGACTTCCTCCTTACTTTTAAAAGGTTTAATTATTAAAAATACCTAATTCCTTGAGCAAGTACAAGGTTATTTAAGGTATCAAAATCATCTTTACAAAGTTTAAAAAAAAGCCGTTACTTCTTCGCACTGCTTACTTAATAGGAATACTTTATAGCATAAAGCAATATTTTATAAAAAAATCTCTTTTATTATAAAATTGAATATATCACAAAGCAATAATGCTGTCAAGCCCCCCTTAAACACACTATTAACGAAGGAAAGAATTTAACTTTTATAAATAAAAGGAGAAGCGTGACAAAAATACACGCTTCTCCTTTTATTATTTGTTCTGCTTTTATATTATAAACAGCCCGCTCCCATTTTATTTAAAGCTTTTTTTGACTTGCTTCCGCTGCCTTTTTTTGCCTTTTTTGAAGTTTTTTTAGTCATAGCAGAATGCTTCATAAAATGGCCGCCCTGAAAAGCATATGCGCTTGAGCCTGAAGCCGCGCCTATTCCAAAAGCAAATATCACAGCTAACACGGCGGTAAATATAATATTGTTAATTTTTTTCACGAATTATCACCCCCTTATTTCTATTCAATTTTATTTTTTGATTTTCATTTTTTAAAACGCAAAATTCATTTTTATTAATGTACGAGCGGAAAGTTTCCAAATGCTATTTTATTTCTATGAAGCAAGTCTATTTTTGGATTCCAAGACGACATGCCGAATCTTAATATTTTCACGTTATAGCCCATCGTCTTTAATAATGCCGCGGCCATTGACTCCCACTGTCCCACATAGCAAATGCTTATAATCGTCCTATGTTTTGGAAGCATTTTTAAATACTTAGGCGTGAAAAGAACCTGCAGAGGTATATTATGCGCGCCAGCTATGTGCCCCATTTTCACGAATGCAACATGTTCTCTGACGTCTAACAGAAAATAGTGTTTCGGATTATGTTCTACAATATATTCTTTATAAAGCACCGGCGCCATAATTTGAGGAACGCCGACAACTCCTACTGCATTAGGCTTCGAACTTACATGGCGGGGATTTAACGCCTGATAAGCTTTTTTTGCCAACATTTGGTTAAAATTTCCGGCATATGAAACTGCCGCAGATGAAAGCATTAACATTAGGCTTAAGCTTACGATAATAAACTTTTTCATAATCTTATCTCCTTTTTAACTTTAAATTAAATTTATTCTTACAACTATATTATAACATTATCTTCATATTACCAGCAAAATATTTTATCGTATTTAAATACGTCCGCTATAAAACCGTCATAGTTTATTCCCGGTTCGTAAAGCCTGATAATTTTCGTATCGTAAGATTTAGAATGCAATTCCATAATTTCAGTTTCCGTTTTTGACGGTTCTCTTTTTAAAACATGAAGTATTTTCATATTTTATTCTCCGCAATAAATAATTAATATTAAATTAATATGGTATAACTATATCGTATTCGAGCATTTTATCCGCCAGTTCTTCATTAGATATATATTCGAATTGATTATCCCTGCAATTCGTTAAAACTGGAAGTTCAAGCATATTTAGAACCATATCGAGATGCTTGTTTATAACCTTATTATCTTCAAGTTTTCTATCAAGAACGTATACTTCTACTTTATCGTCAAGGAGCGTTAACCCTCCCGACATTCTAAGCGCTTCGGCTTGTCTGTCGCGCGTAAATACAGCAATCTTTTTTGTCATTTTTCCCCCATTTTAAAAAACCAGAAACCTGTCTTCGCTTGTCAATGAGTTTATTATACTTGCGTTTTCGTACTGGGAAGCATACAGGAAACCTTCTATCTTTTCATGTATGCTTCTTATGCTGCATGAATATTCGCAAAGCGAGACATCCGAACCGGCTTCTTTTAATTTTCCGACGAAACCCGCATCGTTTAATAAATTGACTCCGTCGTCCATTATAAAACATTTCAATTCATATCCTGATTTTTTAGCGCTGTTTATGATTTTTTCTAAGTAATCTTTATATTTATCCGTCGTTATTAAAAGAGCAAGTTTCATTTATAAAATCCCTCAACATTATTATATTATTTTCATCATAAAAATCGTTTCTGCAAGAAATTCCAAAACAGATTAATAGTGAGGGGATACCCCGCTTTCCGTATCCTTAACCTCTTCCTGTCCGGATTTCAGCACGTATTCCCTTATTAAAAGAAGAATTGCGCCTATAATCATGATTATCCCCCACAAGATAAAACTCTCTTTTATTCCTGCCAGCGCTTCATTGGATAATTTCCCTATAACCTTATCTTTATTTAAATAAGATAAGAAAAATGAGGCATATATAGTAAATAATCCATATAAAGCCAATAACGTTATTCCGCACCAGTTATGATTTTTTCTTTTTTTCATATTATTCATATTATTAGCTGCAGCCATATAAATTCCTCCTTAAAAGTAAAGAAAATTTAATACTTCATTTTTACCATATCGCCTGCTGAAATTTAAGAGCAAGATACATTCCCAAAACAAGGGTCGGCAAAAATAACATTCCTGCCCATGAAAACATTAAAAACCCTGACCATAAAGTACCTATATTGCATCCTAAAGCTATTCTTGCGCCCACGCCCGTTAAGATGCCGCCGATAAAATTTTGAAGAAACATTATTTTTCTTTTCGGCACTCTCCATTTGAATTCCCCGCCTAAAATAGCCGTAGTCGTGGAGCCGGCAAATGTAGTTATAACAAGCAAGGTCATAGGAATTGCAACCGGCACTATCTGAAACCAGTTTGACGATATTTTGGGCAAAAACGATGCTTTATAATGCCCTACAGCAGTATATAGATTTATGAAAGGTGCTAAAATGTAAGTATCAAAACTGCCGTAAGGAGTTGTTACGCCCATATAAGCAACTTTATGGACGGTAAAATATGACGTTATAAAAACTATAACTGCAACCACGGCAAATAATATCCCGCCCAACCTCGGAGAATAAGCCTCTTTAAATTTCAACATATCCCACGTTATTATCGGCTCCTTATAGTTTACGCCGCGTTCTTTACTGATTTTGCCAAATCTCCTTTTGGTCAAATATAATCCCAAAATGAGAAATATACCGCCGAAAATTAGAGCCACTACAAACGGTCCCCATACTGCGTTTCCAAACAATTCATGAGGAATATAGTCGGCAAATCCCGGTTTTAAGTTAAGCCACGGTATAGTGTGTAAAATCCAGTAAAGAAAATTAGTCAGCGGGAATATTATGAAAGCAAAGAATATCGTTCCGACAAGTATTCCGAATAATTGCATCCAGTTTTGAGTAAATCCGGAACCCGCCCTGAATATCAATCCGCTCATGCATGCTCCGCATAGTCCTATGCCGAAACCAAACAAAAGCGAGCCGACTAAATCATACCAACCTGCCGGAAATACGCCTTGGACTGCAGATTGTATCGGAACTATTCCTAACGATTCTATGACGCCGAAAGCAAGAATAGAAATTCCAAAAGCCAGTAATATGCCTTCTAAGATTTTTGTATCTTTTGCCATGAACATATTATTAGTTGCAAGCACGAAACACATTCTTCCCCTTTCGAGCGCAGCCCCAAAAATTAAGCCTGCAATACCTATTATAGCGTATTCAAGAAAATAAGGATTCATAATTTACAATACCCCCTATAGTTAAATTATAACTAATTAAATACTGAGTTTATGATGTTTTTTTAATTTTAATGGTAAATTCACCAGGAGCAGTCTTTGTTACGCAGTAAGGATAATTTAACTTATTAAGCATGGACGGGAACGAATTCTCTACCGCCGCCGCATGGTCGGTATAAACCTCCAGTACCTGCCCCACTTTCATTTTGTTGAGCTTTTTATGAGCCATAGCTTCAGGAATAGGACATGTTTCGCCTAACACGTCTAACGTCTCATCCGGTTTTACGTTTTCTAAACTTTTTTCTTCAGCCATTTAAATCCCTCCTTTTAAGATATTAAATTAGAAATTAAATTAAAAGCTTTCCTGCCAAATAGGTCCTTTATACGGGAAAAACTCTTTTCCTTTAGTTGCGCCGCTAATTTTGGTTACCGTTCCATCCCCGCTGTTTGCCGTCCAGACATCGCCATTATCGTCTATTAATATAAAATTAGGATTTTTCCCTGTCTTATATGTATTTAAAACCCTGCCCGAACGGCTTAACTTCACGACTTTATCGGCATATATACAGGCGACGAACATGCTTCCGGTAGTGCTTAGCGCAATTCCGTAAGGCGCTCCTTTTATGTTAATTTTTTCTAAAATTTTACCGTTTTTATTAAATTTTAAAACGCTGTCGCTTAACCCGTTCGTAACATATATATTTCCTGCAGGACCTATAGCAATGCCTTCCGGTTTTCTTTGAGCATCAAATACTTTTATTATCTTTCCGCTTTTGTTTAATACGGTAACGGTGCCTTTGTTTGTGAAGTTCGTAACATATATTAAACCGTTATCGTTTAAAACTATACCGTATGGAGCTATCCCTGCATAAAAAATCTTTAAAACCGTAAGCGACGGGCTTAATTTCGTAACTGTCTTTGAATGTATGGATGTTACATAAATATTTCCATCGGGTCCAACGGCGATTCCTGCCGGAATAATTCCAACTTTTACTTTTTTAAGAATTTGACCTTTATTATTAAGCTTTACTACATTTCCTATGCCTGTCGATACATAAACATAGCCGGTTTTGCTGATAACAATTCCCGAAGGCGCCCAATCGGTATTAATATTTTTAATTAATTTACCGTTTTGGTTAAGTTCAATCACATTATTAAAACCGCTTATAGCGGCATAAACATTATCTTTTTTGCCGACCGCAAGTCCATAAGGGGTAGTTCCTACCTTAAAATTCGACTCTGTCGCCGCATTTGCGCTATTATTAATATTTCCTGAATCGATTAAAAAAATAAACGATAAAAGTAAAAATAATGAAAATTGAAGAAGTTTTTTCATCAAGTTATTTAAATAATTTTTAACGTATTCCATAATAATAAATTTGTTGTCCGTTACTAACAATTTAACTTGTTTCGTAATTTATAACGATAAGATTTTTAATGCTTATTTTTAAAAATAGATTTAGAAATACCGTCAAACAACGGATCTGTATATCCAATTAAATCCTTTTGTATTATACTTTCCATTTTTAACTGAATTATCCTAATAACAGGCCCCATTATCAAAGACGATGCTATTAATATATCCATATCCCTAAAAACACCCTCTTTAATTTTAGCTTTTATAAATTTTTTGATGTATTCAAAGGGCTTGGCTGAACATATCGGCAAAGCTTCGGGCAAAAAATCTTTATGTTTAGTGTAAAGCACATATTTCATAAGATGCGGCTCTTCATCCGTTAATTTAAATAACGTAAATATAATAGATTTTAACGCCTCTCGATCGTTGGGTGATTTTTCTACAGCCGATACTATTTTGTTTAAAAGAATCTCGATTGCGGTATCGTATAAAAACTGTGCAATCTTTTTTTTTGAAGAGAAATGATAATATATTGCGCCTGAGCTTAATCCTGTTCCTTTAGAAATATTTCTTATGCCGACATTGCTATAACCGTTTTCGGCAAAGCTTTCCATACAGTAATCAAATATCTTTTTTTTTGTTAATTCGGATACTTCTTTGCTCATGTTTATTAAAATTAAAAAGAACGTTCGTTATGTTTTATATTTTTATTATATCAAAATTAAGCATAGAGTCAACATGATTTTAAATTAATTTTTTAAATTAGTTCTATATATCCAAATAAAGTTTAAAAAAAATAAATTTATTCAGTCGGCAATTATCCTGCGGTTCTCGAATGTTTATAAGTAACTGCTTCACTCGGAACGGACTTTACGGATATATGTTTTCTTATATAATCGGCTATTACGTCGTATGCTTTTTCTTCAACCAAACCTTGATTAGGCAAATCGGAAAGCGTCTGCATCATTACTCCGGTAGAAATTAATGGATATTCTTTGTTAAAATCTATTTTTTTATCCATAATGAGCCAATCCTTGAGCCTTTTATACATACTTTCATTTATTCTTATGCTTAATTTAGAATTTGAAACTCTTGTACAATCGCCTCCCATTTGTAAATAAGGGTCTTTAGCAAATACGTCGCTGAGTCTTTCGGAATAAACCTGAAACAATACGCTTCCTTTAAGATTAAATTTATAAACCTCCGGATATGTCGTTCCGTACCATCCGTAAACATGCTCCATAGTTATTTTTTCGCCCGGCAGAATAGTCTCGCCCCAGCGCCATCCTGGAGTAAACACCAATGGGGTATCGTATTTTTCGATAAAAGCCTGCTCGGCAAGACTTCCGACAGAGCATACGAAAGTCGCCCTTCTGTATAACAAGTCTTCGGCGGTTCCTAGTTCTTCGTTTAACTTATCGGCATAAGGGGCATATTCTTTATCGATTAATCCGCTTATTTCAGGGTCAGGCTTAATCCAGTTAGTAACTATCGGGATTAATTTATGGTCGTAATCGACTATTCTTTTATTTCTGACGTTTAAATCTATCCTGCCTACAAA
>JAKAKF010000264.1 GCA_021813595.1 bacterium | reverse complement strand
GTTTTTGCATTTTGGCATCTTCGGATAAATTTGCAGACAAAACGTCTTTTTTGTTTAATATATATAAAGGGTTGCCGAAATAGTAAGACTCTACGCCTTCTTTTTTATAAATATCCTGCTCAAAAGGAAAAATAGTTATAACGAATTTTATATATTTTTTAATAAACTTTATTCTGCCGTAACGGGATGCCCATATTTTAGGAGGTATAAAATAAACTACTGGGATTTTAAGCTTATTTGCCAATTTTGCGATTTTAAAATTAAAGGAAGGAAAATCGACGAGAATAATTGCATCGGGTTTATTGGACTCTATCCATAAATATAAATTTTTTAATACTTTTTTTATCGTTTTTAACTTTAAAAGCACTTCGGTGAAACCCATAACCGATAATTCTTTAATATCGGCTACCAACGTTGCGCCGGCTTCGGCGCTTTTTTTGCCGCCCATCGCATAAATATGCATAGATATGCCGCTGTCGTCAAGCTTCTTGAACTTTTCAACATTCTTAAGCGACGATATTAAACCGCCGGCAAAAACGTCACCTGACGGTTCGCCGGAAACTATAAGTATTTTATGCATTTGCATAATATTTGTTTAAGCTGCAAACATTAATCATAAATAATATAAGTGATTAAAATATATTACGGTATTACGGAGTTAAAAACGGCGGCTTAAAAAACATAAACGGCAATATCTTCGGAATCTGCCTTCTTAATAAATTCATCTTTCCTGATAACTATAGTATTTCGTTCAAAAGCAAGACAAGTCGCTTTTACCGAAATTATAGCTTCTAAAGTATCGAGTCCGACTGCCGGTATGTCGAATCTTAAATCCTGATTGGGTTTATTAACTTTTACTACTACGGCGCCTCCGTTTGCAAGCTTTCCGCCCCTCATTATCGCTTCGTCCGTGCCTTCTATGGCTTCAAGAGCCATTACGGATTTATCTTTAACTACGGCGGTCTGCCCTATATCCGCTCCTGCAATAAGCATTGCCGCATTTTTTCCGAACTCTATATCTTCTTTTTCTTTTTTGTTAGGCGACCTTTTGGATGCGACCCCCGACGGTAAAAAAACGGAAGAAATATATTTCGTCTGAGGAACGATGGTTATTCCTTCTTTTTCCAAAAATTTACAAATAGCGTTAAGTATAGTATCGTCTTTTTTGTCTTTAAGAGACAGAAAAAGCGTTATGGCTTTAATGTCCGGTTTGACTTTTTTAAACATCAGCGTTTTTCTGACCTTACCCGCCATTATAACTTCGCTGACGTTTTCGGATTTAAAAAAATTAACTAATTTACCGAGCTGTCCTACGCTGATGTAAATAATCTTGTCGGCGCAATCTGCAAGCGATTTGTCGGCTTCTTCTTCTATTGCGCAAACCTTCACCGAATAACCCGCCGACTTTAATTCATTTATATATATTAGCGGAAACTCGCCGTAACCTGCGATTATGCCAATGTTTTTATTTTCCATATTTTAAAACTTCCGCTAATTATCTGGTAATACCTCTTTTGGAATTAGATATGAACGAAGTGAACTTTTCTATTTTTTCGGTTTTTCCTATTTCCTGTTCTATTCTTTCTATTGCAATTTTAACCGTAACTTTCGACCTATATACAATTTTGTAGGCATTTTTTATCTGTTCTATTTCTTCTTTGGTAAAACCTCTTCTTTCCAATCCTATTCTGTTAATTCCGTAAATTTTTGCCCTGTCTCCCGACGCCACTAAATAAGGAGGAATATCCTGCACTACCATGGAACCGCCTGCTATAAGAGCCGATTCGCCAATGCGAACGAACTGATGAACGGCGCAAAGACCTCCGAGTATTGCAAAATTCTCAATTTCTATATGTCCTGCAAGGGTAGCGTTATTTGCAAAAATATTCCTGTTGCCTATAGTACAGTCGTGAGCAATGTGTACGTGCATCATAAAAAGATTATCGTTGCCAACTACCGTAACTCCGTTGCCGGTTACAGTTCCAGGATTCATAGTTACGTATTCTCTTATTATATTGTTATCGCCTATAATAAGTTTAGTATTTTCGCCTTTATACTTAAGGTCTTGCGGAACCGAACCTATAGAAGCGAATTGAAATATTTTATTTCCGTCGCCTATAGTCGTGTTGCCTTCTATCACTACGTGCGAAGCAATTTGATTATTTTTGCCTATTTTCACGCCGCTTTTTATAATAGTATAGGGTCCGACTTCGGTCGATTCGTCTATTACGGCTCCTGGATAAATTATTGCGGTTTTATCTATCATATTTTAATTTCGTATTCCATTTTTATTTTTTTATTGTTTCTATTTAATATCGGGGACAGAATTGAATTCTGTCCCCGATACATTTTGCGGTAATGCCCGAATTGAATTCCTGCACTACATTTATTTCGGCATAAATGTTGCCATTAGTTCTGCTTCAGCGCAGATATTTCCTTCTACTTCGGCTTTGCCTGAAAAAACCCACACGAACTGTTTTCTTTTAATAAGTTCGACTTTTAAATACACCGAGTAACCGGGTAATATAGGTTTTCTGAATCTGGCCTTATCTATTCCCATAAAATAAGTTAATTTGTTTCTTAAATCGTCGTCTTCTTCCGTTTTATAAGCTAAAATGCCGCCCGCCTGAGCAAGAGCCTCTAATATTAATACTCCTGGCATAACCGGATAACCAGGAAAATGCCCCTGAAAAAAAGGTTCGTTTATAGTAGTATTTTTAACGGCGATAATAGATTTGCCTTTTTCTAACGATACGACTTTATCTATCATAAGAAAAGGATATCTGTGCGGTAAAAGATTTAAAATTTCTCCTATGCCTATTATTTCGCCGTCTTTCAAAACGCTTTTCTTTTCTTCTTTTTTTTCCATTTTTTTTCAATCCTTAGTTTTTGAAATTTCCTTTAATTTCTTATATAATTCCGGAAGTTTCTTAAAAAGCACTACCGAGTTGCGCCATTCTTTTATAGGAAAAGCGGGCGAACCGGATAAAATCTCGCCGTCTTTTATATTGCCCGATATTCCCGACTGAGCCGCTATCATAACGTTGTTTCCGACTTCGATATGTCCGGCTATACCGACCTGTCCGCCTATAGTAACGTTATCGCCGATTTCAGTACTGCCCGCAATTCCTGTTTGAGCCGCTATAACGCAATTTTTACCTATTATTACGTTGTGGGCAACCTGAACTAAATTATCTATTTTTGTTCCCGCTCCGATTTTGGTAAAATCTACGGCGCCTCTGTCTATAGTAGTATTAGCGCCTATTTCTACGTTATCCTCAAGCTCCGCATATCCCGTATGAATTATCTTAACGTAACCGGATTTGCCTCTTGCAAAACCGAAACCGTCGCTTCCGATAATGGCGCCGGCATGTATTATGCAGTTATTTCCTATTTTAGAATTATCGTAAACCGTAACGTTGGGATATATCAGCACGTTATTTCCGATAGTTGCATTATTTCCTATATAAACGTTTGACATTACCCTGCAATTATCTCCAATAGAACAACCCTCCCCTATAAAAACTCCGGGAAAAATAATTGTATTATCCCCTTTTTTTGAAGTTTTTCCTATATAATATCTATCTTGGAAATTTTCTCCAAAATTATTGAAATCGATTTTATTTTTATCGTCAAAATAGTTTTTAAAAATCTGCGTAGCTTCTGCAAATGAAAGATATGGATTTTTAGAATCCAATATGACGAATTTAACGTCGGACGGTAATTCGTCCTTTAAAGATTCATGATCCATTATGACTGCACAGGCTTTAGTGTCAAGCAGCTGTTTTGCGTATTTGTGTCCGGCGGCAAAAGAGATTTCGTTCTCTTTTGCCGCTTTAAGCGAACCTATTCCGGAAACGTCTATATCGTCGATATCTCCAATAGCGTTAAGGGATAGCTTAGAAACTATATCTTTTAAAAGCATAAAAATAAATAAATATTATAAATTTCTGAAAATTAGCTAAGATTTTATTTTTATTTATTTTGCGTTCATCTTTTGTAAAACTTGATTGGTTATATCTATGGAATTAGCCCTGTAAACTACGCTGGGTCTGTCAATAACTAAAATATATCCGTCTTTTTTTGCAATAGAATCGATAATCGCCGTAGCTTTATTGACTATTCCTTTTAACAAATTAAATCTTTTTTCCGACATAACGCCCTGTATATGTTTTTCCTGAGCGGAATAGTTAGATATATCCGTTTCAAATTCTTTTGTTTTTTTTGTTTTTTCGGCGGCAGACATTATAGAACCGTTATTTTTTAAATCAGCCCGAATTGCCGCAATTTTTTTTCTCATGGCAAGAAGCCTTCCGCTATATTTAGAAACCAACGCTTTTAATTCGCCGTTAGCAGCTTTTCCTTGGTTGGACATTGCTATTACTTTCTGCATATTGACAACCGCAATGTTTGAACCTGCCGCGTTAGCTTTTGCGGAACCAAACATCATTGTTGCCGCCAGCATTAAAAAAACTCCTAAACTTAAACTTAAAATAATTTTTTTCATAAATTAATCTCCTTGTTAATATTTAATTTGATATTTACTGCCTTTTATGTTTTTATTTTCTAATTATTAAATGCCGTTAAATACCGGGAAGACCCTCCCCAAGACTGAACTGTATTCTTGTGGAATTATTGCCGTTAATAGGCGACCCGAGTATCTTTCCGTAAGTAATGGTAATAGGGCCGAAAGGCGAATACCAGTTAAAACCTATGCCTGCCGCCTGAACCAAACTTATAGGGAACACTGGTTCGCTTTGCAGCCATGCATTACCGGCATTCCACCACAAAAATCCGTAAAATTTCATCTGTTTCAGTATCGGTATAAAATATTTTGCCTGAACGGTAAACATTTTAGTGCCGCCTACTAAATTTCCGTCTTCCGAAGGACCTACTGAATCATACATAAAGCCCAAAAGAGGATAATTATTCATTATTCCACCGACGAAAAACCGTTGGTATATAGGAAGAGGGTATGAAGAGTTAGTCCCTGTTATATAACCCAACTGAGCCCCTTGCATAAAAGAAGTTCCCCACCACAACGGAATGTAATGATTAGCCTGAATTACGTATTTA
Source organism: bacterium (assembly GCA_021813595.1). The sequence goes on along the minus strand of JAKAKF010000264.1, from coordinate 3,662 downwards.
ACGAAATCGTCGTTTCCGCCTATAGGAGGTCCGGCATAACTTACTCTAAAACTGTCCATATCGCCTGCCGTGGGTACTATAGGATTATTTAACGTATTATAAACCGTCGTCAAAGAAACTTCGCTTGTAGTAACCTTCCCCTGCGGTAAAATATTTGTAAGACCCTGTATGATAACGGAATTATCCTGCTCTAACAAGTACCTAAAATATTCCGTCAATACATTGCCGTATAAAGGATAACCGAAAGTTACCGAACCGCCGACCGAACGATATGCAAACTCATAATACAGGGAGTTAAACGTATCGTATAACGACAGGCTTGCCGATAACGGTCTTGCAAAAATATACGTAAGATACGGCTGAAGTATATTAAAACTGTACGACTGATAAGGGCCGCCAGCCTGAACGTTAATAGATGCCGAAATTCCGGTTCCGAACAGGTTGGATTCCGATATAGAAGATATAGCCATAAAAGACGTAGCCGAACTGTAACCGCCCCCTATTGTAAATTTACCGGTACTTTGTTCTTTTACATGCACTTTAACATTTAATATATTCCTGCCGGGCACTTTTTCCGTAGTTATAGTAACATGCTTAAAATACATCAAGTTTTTTAAGTTCTGTCTCGATATTTTTATTAACTTAGGATTGTATTTCTCGCCTGGAAAAAGCACGAGTGCTCTTAAAATAACGTAACTGTATGTGATGTCGTTTCCTGTAATAGTAATTTTGCCGAATTTGGCAATTTTACCTTTATGAACTATCAAAGATACCAATACCGAACTGGTCTTACGTTTTATCTTAATAGACGGCTGAACGTTTGCAAAAGCATAGCCCTTATAAGTAAAATATTTAGTTATGCTTAAAATCTCTTTTTCTATATTTTTCCTGTTAAATATCGACCCCGGCTTTGTTATTATAAGTTTTTGCACGGCCTGATATTCTTTGGAATTTTTCTTGGTTCCTTTTATCGTAAGATTAACTTTAGATACCCTGAATTGAGGTCCCTGCACTATCCTTATGATAATAGTTACGTATTTTTTATCTTTTGAAAATATAAACAGAGGTTTTTTTACGCTGACTTCAATATATCCGTGATTATAATAAAAACTTAAAAGTTTAATAATCTGCGTATTTAATCTCGCTTTTTTAAATTTTCCCGCCCCCGTTATCCATGTAAGAAGGTTAACCGTCTTAATGCCCATAACCGATGCAAGCTTTCCGGAAGTAAACGATGTATTACCTCTGAATTCAACTTTGTTAACCATTACCGGCTGATTTTGTTTTATTGCAAAATCAACGGATACGTAGTTTCCCGGAAGAATTTTCTTCTTCACTTTTACTTTAGCGTTATAATAGCCTTCGGCAGAATATACAAATTTTAATATTTTTAACGCTTTATCGATTTCATACGAACTGTATGGTCTTTCCGGTTTTACGTTTATAATTTTTTTAATTTTTTTAACGCTTACGGAACCGTTCCCCGTGTATTTTATAGACTTTATAAGAGGTCTTTCCGATACTATAAAGGTTATTATAAGCTGATTTCCATGAGGCTTAACGTTGACTAAAACATTTTTAAAATATCCGGTTTTATAAAGTTTTTTTACGCTGTCGTTAATTTTTTTAATAGAATATTCCCCGCCTTTATTAACTTCAATGCGATTCATTATAAAACCTTTACCTACTCTAACATTTCCTTTGACTCTTACGGCATATATAATTTTATTAAAAACAGTCTTTTTGATAGTCTTATTTTTTTCAATATTGCCGAATATAAAATTAGATACTTTTAATGACAACAAATTGACGTCTTTATCGAACTGCATTGTACCGCTACCGGATAAATTAACGGTTTTAGACTTATAAACATTCGATACGTCTATAAACATAGCATGGACGGTAAAATTAGAACCGAATCTCGAAATACTTCCCGTTATAATGTAGTTTGAATGATAAACTATGCCGAGCTTTTTTATCCGGACTAAGTTTATTTTTTTATCGTAGTTAAAGTAAGGTTTAGTTTTTAATTTAGTATAAGCAAAAACAAAATAAGGCTTTCCTGAATTTAAATATTTTTTAAAACTTTCGGCAAAAGATTTTTTTATGGATGTTAATGAGGGGGAGCCTTTCTGATAAAAAAAACCCGTCCAGACGTTTTTATTGTTCAGTGCCGCATAAGCGTTAATAGAATTTAAAATTAAAACGCCGGCTATAATAATTCCTAAAAATACTTGCTTAAAAAATTTCATTTTAATAAACTATCAAATATTAGAATTTATGTCAATTGAAAAAGGTGTCAGATTAATTTTGCGCATCATCTTTTATCTTTAATTATTTTTTTTCGTATACGCAAAATAAAATCTGACACCTTTTTCCAAATTGGAAAGCCAGAATTCAATTCCGGCACCATCACAAATTGACCTCTTCTATTAACCCGTTGGAAATTTTAATTTTACGGCTCATCATGGCGGAAAAATTGGCATCATGAGTAACTACGGCAAGTGTTTTCCCGTATCTTTTATTAAGTCCGATAATTATTTCATGAAGTTTTTCGGCATGGCGCGGGTCAAGATTGCCTGTAGGTTCGTCCATTAATATAACCTCCGGAGAACATACAAGCGCCCTTGCAATAGCCGCTCTCTGCTGTTCGCCGCCCGAAAGCATATAAGGTTTAAAATTAAGCCTGCTTTCAAGACCCATTTCGCAAAGATAATCCTTCGCAATTTTAAACGCCGTATTTTTGTTTTCTTTCCTTATCAGTAACGGCATTGCCGCATTTTCTAAACAGCTGAACTCATTTAAAAGATAGTGAAATTGAAAAACGAAACCTATATTTTTATTTCTGAAACGGGCAAGATTTGCGTCGGAAAGAGAATAAACGTCGGATTGGCCGAAATATTCAATACTGCCGGAATCAGGTTTAAGCAGAGTTCCCATTATATGCAAAAGCGTGCTTTTTCCGGTACCGGATTCTCCGGTAATGGCAACGGTATCGCCTTTTTTTATTTCAAAATCGGCTTTGTTTAAAATATTTACGGTTTCATTTCCGGCCTTAAAAATCTTGACTATGTTTTTTAATGAAACGGCTGCATTGCTTTGTATGTTCATAATTTCCAATTTGTGAAGGTACAGAATTGAATTCTGTCCCGTAGTTACAATTTTACTCGTATCTTACGCCTTCGGCCGGGTCTATTTTACCCGCCTTATAAGAAGGGTATAAAGTTGCTATAAAACTTAAAAATATTGAACAAAAACCTATAATTACAAATTCGCCGGCGGTCATCCTTACGGGAAGTGCGGTTATATAGTAAACCGACGACGGCAGGCTTATTATATGATACGTTTCTTCCAAATATCCTATTATAAATCCGGATATGAGTCCTAGGGCGGTTCCTATAGACCCTATAATAAGACCCTGCGCGATAAAAATAATCATTATATCTTTAGACGAAGCTCCTATGGATTTTAATACCGCTATATCTTTTCTTTTTTCCATAACGACCATTATAAGGGTTGAGATAATATTGAACGCCGCCACTAAAACTATAAGGAACAGGATAACAAACATCGTAAGTTTTTCTAATTTTATAGCGGAAAATAAATTTTTATTTAATTCTTCCCAGCTTAAAGCGTAATAAGAAGATGCCGCCGTACCTGCG
>JAKAKF010000290.1 GCA_021813595.1 bacterium | reverse complement strand
TCCGGGTTACGTCGGATACGAAGAAGGGGGACAGCTTACGGAAGCGGTAAGGAGGCGTCCATACAGCGTCGTTTTATTCGATGAAGTCGAAAAAGCCCATCAGGACGTATTTAACGTTTTGCTCCAGCTTCTCGACGACGGAAGATTAACCGACGGGCAGGGCAGGACGGTCGATTTTAAAAACACAATTGTCATTATGACATCGAATATAGGTTCCGATATAATACAGAGTTACAGCGGACAGCATTACGAAGAGATGAAAAACAACGTTATGAATCTTTTAAAAAATCATTTCAGGCCTGAGTTTCTTAACAGGCTCGACGATATAATTATTTTCCATGCGCTTAATGAAGAAGACATTATGAAAATAGTCAATATCCAGCTGGGCAAGTTAAAGAATACGCTTAAAGAAAAGGGAATAGACGCGGATTATACCGAGCCGCTGGTCAAATTCATAGCGATGGAGGGATATGACCCCGTTTACGGCGCCAGGCCGCTTAAAAGGGCAATAAAATCTTTCATACAGGATAGAATAGCGATTGATTTACTCTCGGGGGGCATTGTTTCGGGAGATTCTATAGTTTTGGATTACAAAGAAGAGGCAGGCGGAGTAATTATAGAAAAGGCTGTAGTAGTGAACGCCCGCCCCGTTTAACGTCATTTTCTGCAAGAGATTCTTTGTCATTATGACAATAAGCTCATGTCATAATGACAAAGAATAATAAAATATTTGAGAATAAAATCTTATAAAATATTAAATATTGTCGTATAACGCTTGAAAAATATTATATTCTGAAAATTTATATTTTTTTGGCATTGTTCTTGCATATATAAAAATTGTAATTAAATAATCGAAAAATAGGAGTTTGCGTATTATGGGTTTAAAATCCGATTCAAAAATTATTGGCGCCGGAGTCGCAGTGCTTATAGGAATAATAGCCGGGGTAATAATTACGGCTAACCTGCATTTGTTTAAAAAATCTATGGCTGACGGAAGCGCTCCCGTAATATATACTACAAAAGATTCCGCTATGCCCGCGCAGAACGGTCCTAGCAATTTTATAGCCTTGATAAAGCAGGACAAGCCTTTTGTAGTCAATATCAGGACGACCCAGAAAGTAAAAGGCGGACCGTTCCAAATGTATCAGAGCCCTTTCGGCAACCAGCCTAATCCTTTCGGCAACTTTTTCAAAAATTTTTTTAATAACGTTCCGCAGAGCAGTTACACCGAAGAAAGCTTGGGTTCCGGCGTAATTATAAGTAAAAACGGATATATAATTACCAATAACCATGTTATAAAAGGCGCGACAAAAATATACGTAAAACTTTCCAACGGAAAGACTTTCAAGGCTTCGGTCATAGGCAAAGACCCTCAGGTTGACCTAGCTCTTCTGAAGATAAACGACGGCAATAATCTTCCGGCGGCTGTTCTAGGCGATTCCAGCAAGTCGCAGATAGGAGAATGGGTTCTGACGATAGGCAATCCTTTCGGATTAGGCTGGACGGTTACTAACGGCATAATAAGCGCTAAAGGCAGAGCCATAGGCGGTCCCTACGAAGATTTTATACAGACGAATGCGGCGATCAATCCCGGAAACAGCGGAGGACCCCTAATCAACATGAAAGGGCAGGTTATAGGCATAAATACCGCTATCATAAAAGGAGCCCAGGGGATAGGATTTTCTATACCGGTAAACGTGGTAAAAGAGGTCCTTCCGGAGCTTGAAACAGGCAAAATTACTAGAGGATGGCTCGGAATCGAAATTCAAAAAATATCGCCCGCCCTTAAAAAAGCGTTTAATCTCGAAACTTCACGCGGAGCATTAGTATCTTCGGTTCTTCCCGGCGGTCCTGCAGCAAAAGCCGGTTTAAGAAGCGGCGACGTAATAATTAAATTTAACGGAAAAGAAGTAAGGGAGATGTCCCAGCTTCCGTGGCTCGTCGGAAACACTAAACCCGGAACAACCGTTCCTATGGAAATTATCAGGCACGGTAAAAAAGAAATACTTAATATAACCGTCGGAAACTGGAAAAGCCCTAAAAATTCTTTTAACGAAAAAACCCAGAAAGTTTCGGCCAAGAAGCTTGGTATTATCGTAGTGCCGCTTACTCCTCAAAATATGCAGAGCTACGGAATACAAAACGTCCGCCACGGAGTTATAGTATCGAAAGTTATACCGGGCGGTGCGGGACAAAGAATGGGTATAATGCCCGGTGACGTTATAGAGTCGATAAATCATCGGACGGTTAACAGTATAGGCGAGTATTTAAAAGATATCAGAACAGCCGAGAAATCTAAACAGTTTCTTTTCTACATAAGAAGGGGAAATATGAAGCTGTATCTGGCATACACGGAGTAATAAGAAATAAAAAATATATAAATAAATATAATAAAGTTTTCTCAAAACCAAGACAAACTGTAAGCTTTCCATCACTCCTCCTAAAGGTGGCCCGGTTCCCTAAAAAGAGCCGGGCTATTTATTTCTCCAAAATTCCTATTTAGATAGCTTTTTTTTTAAAAAAAATTTGATAAAATTAATAAATGGATACTTTTATATTGGGAACGGCCGGACATATAGACCATGGAAAATCTTCCTTGATTAAAGCCCTGACCGGCATAGAAACGGACAGGCTCGAAGAAGAAAAAAGGCGCGGAATCAGCATAGTTCTTGGTTACGCAAATATGCTTTTCCCCTCAGGTATTTCGGTGGGGATAGTGGACGTTCCAGGTCATGCAAAATTCATAAAAACTATGGTTTCCGGTTCTTCCGGAATGGACGGCGTTTTGCTGGTAGTTGCGGCAGACGACGGCGTAATGGCTCAGACCAAAGAGCATCTCCTCATCTTAAAACTGCTCGGAGTAGGTTTAATTATACCTGTAATTACAAAAATAGATACTGCCGACGCTGAAATTATTTTAAAGAGGGAATCTGAAGTAAGGGACTTTTTAAAGTTATACGGCTATGATAAGTCCGCAGAAAATATATTTAAAATTTCGGTTAAATCCGGCGAAGGCATAGCCGTATTAAAAAAAGAAATAGAAAGAGCGGTAAAAGAATACTCTTTAGAGTCTAATTTAAAACCGATTCCTACGAAAGTTTTTCTGCCTATAGACAGAATAATTTCATCAAAGGGTTTCGGAACTATTTTAGCGGGAACTTTGAAATACGGAAGCTTTTCCGCAGGCGATGAAGTTCAGCTCATGCCTTCCGGTCTGACAGCGAGAATAAAAAGCATAGAATCACACAATAATCCGGTAGAAACTGCGCACAAATCCATGAGAATATCCGTTAATGTTCCGTCTATAAAAAAGGAAAGCGTTAAATTAGGCGACGTAATATCGTCAAAAGACGGGCTGACGGTGTCAAATTCTATTTTTGCAAAAGTTTTTTACGATTTTGAAAATAAAAAAGATATGAAAAGCCATATTTTATTGTCATTTATGACCGGTGGGACGTCCGTCAATTCCAAGATAATAATTTTTAATGCCGATAAAAGAATTAAGCCCGGCGAATATTCATATGCGTTGTTTAAATTAAACAATAAAATATCGACTATAGCTAGAGAAAAATTTATCATAAGAGATATAGGCGCAGGCAGGACTGTCGGCGGCGGCATTATAATAGACCCTCTACCCGATTACGCATATGAAGAATCAAAACAGGTATTTTACGAAGCAATGGTTTCAGACGACATTAAAAAAGCCGTTTACGGCTTTATAACTGTAAGCGGAGGAAGTGCAGCAGAAATAATTTATAAAAAAATGAATATTAATTATACCGATTTTACGGCCGTCATAAAAGAACTAAAAAAAGACGGCAGGATAATAACTGACGATAAATATAAATTTATTTTTTTAAAAGAAGATTTCGACGCGGGAAAGTTTTTGCTTTTAAAAATAATAAACGAAAATTCAAAAGACGAAAGTTTCGATTTTAAAAAAGGGTTAAATAAGCAGAAATTATATGTTATTTTTGAGCAAAATTTTAATAAACCTTATACGGGAGGGCTTTTCGATATAATCATAGACGATTTACTGTTTAAAAAAGAAATAACATACTATGAAGGGAATATACTTCCAAAAGGTTCGGAGCGAAGAATTTCCGAAGCGGTTATGCCTTCCGAATATATAAATATCGCCGAAAAAATAGAACATTTATTGAAATCCAACGGCAACAGTGTTCCGGATTTCACGGAATTAGAGACTAAAATAAAAGCGAATAAAAAGATATTGAATTATATAACCGCTCTTATGGTTAAGCAGGGAAAGCTCGTCAAAGTCAAGAACGATATCTACTACCTGAAAGCGCAGATCGACGTAATCAAATCTGAATTAGACGGCTTTTTTGAAAAAGAAGAAAGGCTCGAACCTAAAGATATGAAAGAAATTGCATGCGTATCGAGAAAATATGCTATACCGCTCCTGGAATATTTCGACAATACCGGATATACGCTTAAAAAAGAAGGTTATAGGATAAAAAAAGCCGAAATATGAAGCCTTTTTCTTTTATTTTTTTATAAATTTTGATATAATAATAGGGTCTATAATTTAATATTATATTTATATTATATAAAAAATAAACATGCCTTATAAAGACCTGCACGAATTTATCCGGATATTAGAAAAGAATAACGATTTGCACAGAGTAGGCGCTCCGGTAGACAGAAATTTGGAAATAGCGGAAATTGCCGACAGGATGGTAAAAAAAGAGGGCCCTGCACTTTTATTCGAAAACGTAAAAGGTTATAATTTTCCTGTTTTAATAAATATGTTCGGCTCAAATAAGCGTATATTGAAGGCTTTCGAGGTCGATAGCCTCGACGACGTCGGAAAAAGAATTTCCGAAATAATAGACCCTGAAATACCGACTAATTTCTTCGAAAAAATAAAATCCCTTTCAAAACTAAAAAAACTTGCCGATTATATGCCGAAAACGGCGAAGAACGGTAAATGCAAAGAAGTTATTATAGACAAGCCGCCCCTGCTGGATATTCTCCCGGTTCTAAAGACATGGCCGGAAGACGGCGGACCTTTCATTACCCTTCCGCTTGTTTTCACGAAGGATCCGGAAACCGGCTCTACCAACGTCGGAATGTATAGAATGCAGGTTTACGACGATACTTCCTGCGGCATGCATTGGCACATTCATAAAGACGGCGCAAGGCATTTCAGGAAATATAAAGAAGCCGGCAAAAAGATACCGGTTTCCGTAGTTATTGGCTCCGATCCGGCGGTAATTTATTCGGCTACCGCGCCGCTTCCCCCCGATATAGAAGAGATGATGTTTGCGGGGTTTTTAAGGGGAGACGCAGTCGAACTCGTGAAATCGGAAACTAACGATATATATGTTCCGGCAAATGCCGAGTTCGTCCTTGAAGGATATATAGACCCTGCCGAAGATTTCAGGATCGAAGGACCTTTCGGCGACCATACCGGATATTATTCTCTCGAAGATTTTTATCCGGTGTTTCACGTAACGCTCATTTCGCACAGAAAAGATGCGATATATCCGGCTACCATAGTAGGCAAACCGCCTATGGAGGACTGTTACATAGGGAAGGCTACAGAAAGATTTTTCCTGCCTGCAATAAAAAAGATTTTCCCGGAAATTATCGATATGAATCTGCCTTTTGAAGGAATATTTCATGATTTGGCATTTATAAGCATTAAAAAAAGCTATCCCGGACATGCGAAAAAGATTATGCACGGAATATGGGGTCTCGGCCTTATGATGTTCACCAAAATAATAGTAATATTGGACGAGGACGTGAACGTCCAGGACAGGAGCGAAGTTATCTGGAGAATATGCAATAATATAGACCCAAAAAGAGACGTTTCGTTTGTCGAAGGACCTATCGACGTCTTGGAGCATGCTTCGGATATTCCCAACTACGGCTCTAAAATGGGTATAGACGCCACAAAAAAATGGGCATCGGAAGGCTATAAAAGAAAATGGCCGGACGATATAATAATGTCTGACGACATAAAAAAACTCGTCGATGAAAGATGGAAGGAATACGGTTTAAGTTAAACTAAGATGCTTAAAAAGTTCAAAAATACTTTAGAATTAGTTAAATTTTCGCATACGATATTCGTCCTGCCTTTCGCCCTCAGCGCTTTTCTCCTTGCTTTTTACGATAAATATCCGTCGTCTTTCGGCACGCCGTTTTTTTATTATAAGATAATATGGGTCGTTATAGCCATGGCTTCCGGAAGAAGCGGAGCGATGGCGTTTAACAGGTTTATAGACAGAAAAATTGACGCAAAAAATAAAAGGACTATGGAAAGGACCATTCCTAAAGGCGAGCTTACCGCTTTATACGGATTCGTTTTCGGAATAGTTTCATATATAATACTTATATTTGCCGCTTACGAACTAAACTTTATATGTTTTGTTCTTTCCCCGATTGTTATTATTTTTATTACGTTTTATTCCTTCACGAAAAGGTTTACGTTTTTTTCCCATATGGTTCTTGGAATAAGCATGGCGCTTGGTCCTTTGGGAACATGGCTCGCCGTTACGGGGAGTCTGGATTATAAAATTTTGATTCTCGGTCTTGCCGTAGTTTTTTGGGGCGCAGGGTTCGACATTCTTTACGCTATTTTAGATTATGATTTCGACACCGCAAACGGGCTCTTCTCCGTACCGGCAAAATTCGGAATAAAAAACGCGGTAGCCGTTTCTAGAATATTGCATTCGCTTGCTTTAATATGCTTGATTTCCCTGTATTTTATGTTTAATCTTAATTTTTTATATATTATAGGAATAATTCTGGTCGCAGGCTTTTTTGCATACGAACATTTTTTAGTTTATAAGAGCTTAGATAATATCGATGCCGCTTTTTTTACTATGAACGGATATATTTCCATAACTTTTTTCGTTTTTATATGCGCAAACGTCTTATATTCTAAATTTTTTATTGTGCCGTAAAGGTATATCCGCGAATAAAGGAATATGAAAGAAAATTATAATATAAATATAGAAACGGAAAAGGAAAGAGACGCTAATTCCTACATCGTATCGATAACGGGAGCGTCCGGAGCGATATACGGATTCAGCCTTCTTAAGGCTTTAATAAACCGTTCTTTTTTCGTTCACCTTATAATTTCCAAGCCGGGTTTCAGGGTAAGCAATAACGAACTTGGGATGTTTGCCGATATTTCCGAGTTTTATATGAACGGCTCAGGCGATTCTTTAAGCGGCTTTAGCCAAACAATAAAAAACGAAATAGTAAATAAGTTCGAACTGCATAAAGATTCCGGCAGGTTTGCTTTTCTAGACGAGAATTTTTTAGAGGCGCGCATTGCAAGCGGCTCCGCAAAAAACGTTAAGGGAATGATAGTCGTTCCGTGTTCTATGGGCAGTCTTTCCAGAATTGCAAACGGAATTTCCGGAAGTCTTATAGAGCGGGCGGCGGACGTTATGCTTAAAGAAAGAAAAAAGCTAATAGTTTGTCCTAGGGAAACCCCTTTTAACGATATACACCTTAAAAATATGCTCTCCCTTCATTCGTCTGGGGCTGTGATTCTGCCGCCTATTCCGGCATTTTACGGCAAGCCCATAACGGTCGAAGATATTATAGATTTTATAACGGGCAAGATTTTGGATGCGTTAGATATAGAAAACGATATTTACGAAAGATGGAAAGGCTATGACAGGAAATAAAACTTTTGATTTAATAAAAGAAAAGGTTTATAATAATAAACGATTGTCGGCAGAAGACGCTTTGTTTTTATTTAAATCTCACGACCTGCTCTCTATAGGAGAGCTTGCAAACTTTAAAAACTTAAAAATCAACGGAGATAAAGTATATTATATTGCCAATATTCATATAAATTATACCAATATATGCGTAAACAGATGTGCTTTTTGCGCATTTTACAGAAACGGAAAAGAAGCGGATGCATATTCTATGAGTGTGGATGAAATAATAGAATATATTAAGACGAATTATAAAACCAATAATTTTAAAGAAGTCCATATCGTCGGAGGTCTTCACCCCTCTCTTTCTTACGGCTTCTATTTAAATATGGTCCGCAGAATAAAGAATGAATTCCCGTCCTTAATGATACAGGCTTTTACGGCTGTAGAAATAGACTATCTATCTAATATTTCGGGACTTTCCGTAAAAGAGGTGCTTACCGATTTGAAAGAAAACGGATTAGACGCCCTTCCCGGAGGCGGAGCGGAAATTTTCAGCCCGGTTATAAGAAAAAAATTATGTCCGCAAAAAATAAGCGGGGAAAGATGGATTTCAATACACAAAACCGCCCATAAAATAGGCATTTCCTCCAATGCTTCAATGTTATACGGAGTAAAAGAAAGCTATGAAGACAGAATAAATCATTTAAGCGAAATTAGGTCTGCGCAGGATGAATCGGGAGGCTTTAAATCTTTTATTCCATTTGCTTTCCAGCCGAAAAACACTGCCGTCAGGAATTCCGGGCTTACCACCGGATACGACGACCTCAAAGTTATTGCAATTTCGCGGCTTTTTTTGGATAATTTCAAACATATAAAAACGTTTTTCGTAAACCTGGGTATTAACCTTGCGCAGGTTTCTCTTTCTTTCGGCGCCGACGATTTTGACGGGACGCTTACGGAGGAAAAAATATCGCATAATGCCGGCTCTGTTAACCCTGTGGGTCTCAGCGTCAAAAATGTAAAAAAAATAATTGAAGAGGCGGGTAAATTTCCTGCCGAAAGAGATACTGTTTATAATGTTGTTTTTAATTAATATTATTTTCATTAATTTAACGTCCAAAGAGTTTAAGGAGGCTTAAAAATGTTGAACTTAAACGAATTTGTATTTTATCCCGGTTACGGCGTTTGTATCGTAGAATCTATTTCTAAACAAAAAATAGGTTCTGCCG